>JBLNDP010000197.1:0-7747 GCA_050261755.1 Clostridia bacterium | reverse complement strand
CGCGACTGGGCGCTGCAGGACGCGGCCGCTGCGCTTGCCTTTCTCGAAGAAACGTTCCCGGAAGGAAGAAACTTTGCCGTGTGCCACAGCTTCGGCGGCCCGGCGCTCGCGGTCATGCCCGGCAACGAGCGCATCGCCGCGGCGATCGCCGTGGGCTCGCAAAGCTGCTACTGGCGCCTGTGGAGCGGCGGGATGCGGGCCGGCATGTGGCTCCTGGTGCGCGGGCTCCTGCCGGCGGCGACGAAGCTTTACGGCTATTTCCCCGGCTCGCTGCTGCGCCAGGGCGAGGACCTGCCGCCCGGCGTCGCGCTCGAATGGTCGCAGTGGTGCCGCAACCCGGCCTACCTCGTCGGCGCGCTCGGCGCCCAGTCTCAGGCGGCGAAGCTGCGCGCGCCCTACCGCCTTTACGCGATCAGCGACGATTTCTACGCGCCGAGGCCCGCCGCCGAGGCCTTGCTGCGCCTGCTGCCGAACGCGAAGACCGAGATGCGGTTCGTCGAGCCGCGCGAGCTCGGCGTCGAGCGCATCGGCCACTTCGGCTTCTTCCGCGAGCGATTCCGCGACACGCTCTGGCGCGAAGCCGCCGACTGGCTCGAGCGCGCCGCCTAGCGAATTCGGGCCCGAATTCTCAGGAGAGGCCCGGCAGCAGCACCTTGAGGCCGTTCGCCATCATCTCGATGGCGAGCGCCGCGAGCAACAGCCCCAGGAGCCGCGTCGCGATGTTGAGGCCGGTGGTGCCCATGCGGGCCCCGACCGGCTCAGCGAGGCGCAGGACGATCCACTGCACGGCAGCGATCAGCGCGATGCAGCCGATCAGGACGCCGATATGTCCGGGACCGCCGGATTGCGCGGCAATGATGGTGGTGCTGATGGCGCCGGGGCCCGCGAGGAGTGGAACGGCGAGCGGAACGACGCCGAAGCGCCCTCCCGACTCGAGCTCGAGCGCCTCGTCCTCGGTCTGGCGGATCTGGCCGGCTTCGGCATTCAGCATCGACAGCGCCATGAGGAGGAGCACCAGTCCGCCGCCGACCTGGAAGGCCGGCAAGCTCGCGCCGATGATCTTCAGCAGGCCCTCGCCGAAGACCGCCGCTCCGGAGAGCACGAGGAAGACGGTCACGGTCACGGCGTTCACCAGCCGGGTGCGGTTGCCATGCCCGCGGCCGGCGGTGACGCTCAGGAAGATCGGCACCGCGAGGAACGGGTCGAGCACCGCGAGCAGCGTGACCGTGAAGCGGAAGTAGTCTTGCAGCGAGCTCAAGCCTTGGCGGCGAGCGCGGCCTGAGCCGCCTTGCGGTCCTCGTTGACGCGGGCGAAGGCGGGCCGCTCGGCCAGCATGCGGAGGTACGGCTTCACCGCCGACCAATCGGCGAGGAAGTCTCGGCCGAAGACGATCTTCGTGGCGAGCGTGACGAGCGGCAGGTGCACGAAGGCGGCGCAGTCGGCCAGCGTCAGCTCGGCGCCGGCAATGTACGGCGAGAACCTGGCCGCGCCGCGAAGCGCACGCAGTCCCTTGGCCAGGTCGCGCTCCACGCCCGCCTTGGCGCTCTCGGAGATCTCGCCCTTGTTGAAGGCCGCGTGGTACAGGCGGCGGGCGACGAGCTCGACGTGCAGCTCGAGGAAGACGACGAGCTCGCGCACCTTGGCGCGGGCGAAGGGATCGCGCGGAAGAAGCGGCGCCTGCGGATACGCATCCTCCAGGTATTCGCAGATGACGCCCGACTCGGCGAGCCGCCGCCCGCCCTCGAGCTCGAGCCAGGGCACCTTGCCGAGCGGCGTGCGCGCGAGGAAGGCCTCGTCGCGCGAGGGTTTGCACGTCGCGTCCTCCTCGAAGGCGATGCCTTTCTCGAGGAGCGCGATGCGCACCTTGTTGTGGTAGTTGCTGATGTGGAAGCCGCAGAGCTTGAGCAAGGTAGACCTCCGCGAAAGCGCAATGGCATTATAGGTCTCCATGCGAGACGAAGAGCCGGGCATCGTCACCGACCTCGCGCCCGAGTCGTCCTACGGCGGCTACCTGCGGCTCGACCGGCTGCTCTCCGCGCAAGAGCCCCGCTCGTCGCACCACGACGAGATGCTCTTCATCGTGCAGCACCAGGTGTCGGAGCTCTGGATGAAGCTCCTCGTGCACGAGCTCACCGCGGCGATCGCGCACGTGCAGGCCGACCGCCTCGAGCCGTGCTTCAAGATCCTCGCGCGCGCGAAGCAGATCCAGCGCCAGCTCTTCGAGCAATGGTCGGTCCTGGAGACCCTCACGCCCTCGGAGTACGTGGAGTTCCGCCACGTGCTGGGCCCGGCCTCGGGGCTGCAGTCGTTCCAATTCCGGGCGATCGAGTTCCTCCTGGGCAACAAGAATGCCGAGCGGGTTTCCCTCCATAGCCACGATGCCGCGGCGCACGCCCTCCTGCAGCGGCTGCTCGACTCGCCGAGCCTGTACGACGAGTTCCTGCGCTACCTCGCCCGCAAGGGGCTGCCCGTGCCGGCGGAGCGCATCGAGCGAGACTGGACGCGGCCGTACGAGCGCCATCCGCAGGTGGTATCGGTGTTCAAGGCCATCTACGCGAGCCCCGACGACTACTGGGCCGAGTACGACATGTGCGAGAAGCTCGTCGACGTCGAGGAGAACTTCCAGCTCTGGCGCTTCCGGCACGTGAAGACCGTCGAGCGCATCATCGGCTTCAAGCGCGGCACCGGCGGCACCTCCGGCGTCGCCTTCCTGCGCCGCACGCTCGAGAACCCGCTTTTCCCGGAGCTCATCGACGTCAGGACCGAGCTTGGATGAAGCCTGGCTGAGGGCGAACGTCTGGCCGCGCTTCTCGGGCGCGCTCGCGCGGCCGCAGGTCTACCTCGCCAACCATTCGCTCGGCCGGCCGCCCGACCGCATGGCGGACGATGTGCGCGCGGCGCTCGACGCCTGGTACCGGGACATGGGCGACGCCTGGCAAGCGTGGCTTGCGGCCCGCGAGCGGTTCCGCGCGCTCGTCGGCACGCTGGTCTGTGCGCCGAGCAGCGATTGCATCGTGCCCAAGACGAGCGCCGGGCAAGGCCTGCGGGCGGTGCTCAACAGCTTCCCGGCGAAGCCGCGCGTGCTCACGAGCGACGCCGAGTTCGACTCGCTCGACTTCATCCTGCGCGTCTATCGCGATCAAGGTCGCATAGCGCTCGATACGCTGCCGTTCGACGACTTCGTCATTCGCCCTTGCGATCTCGTCGTCATTTCCACTGTTGCCTTCCGTACGTCGAAAATCCTTCCTGATCTTGCTTCTCTGGTTGGAAAGGCCCGTCAGGCGGGCGCCCTGGTGCTGCTGGATGTCTATCACCACGCGGGCGTTTTGCCGCTCGACCTCGCCGCGCTCGATGCCGATTTCGCCGTGGGCGGCTCGTACAAATACCTGCGCGGCGGGCCCGGGGCCTGCTGGCTGTACGTGCATCCGCGCCACCACCGCCGCATCACGCTGGACACCGGCTGGTTCGCGAAGAAGGACGTGTTCTCCTACCAGCGCCCCGAGCCGCCGCAGTTCGCGCCCGGCGGCGACGCGTGGCTCGAGTCGACGCCGCCCGTCCTCGCCCCGGTGCAAGCGCTCGCGGGACTGGAGATCACCCTCGAGCTTGGCGTGGAGGCCCTCCGCGCGCACAACCTGCGGCAGAAGAAGTTCCTGGCGGAGAGGCTGCCGGTCGAGGGCGCCGGATCGGACTACGGAGCCTTCGTCACGCTGAAGCGCCCGGACGCCGCGCGCCTCAGCGAAACCCTGAAGGCCAAGGGCATCCAGACCGATGCACGAGGCGAGTACCTCCGCCTGTGCCCGGATGTCCTGACTTCCGCGGAAGAGCTAGCGCGAGCGGTCGCCGTGCTTGAGGAAGAGCTTCTGCATGCCGCCTAGCCAGCGGTCGTAGTCCGCCGTCTTGCCGCGCATGTAGTCGAGCACGCGCGGATGCGGCAGCACGAGGAAGCGCTCCTCGCGCACCGTCTTCACGAGCTCGTCCATCGCCTGCTCGACGCTCAGCGCCCCGTCGACGCCGGCCGAGCCGCCGCCGCCGGTGAACATGTTGGTGATTACCGCCTGCGGGCACAGGCACGACACGCGCAGGCCGCGCCGGCCGTAGGCGATGGCAAGCCACTCGGCGAACGCCACCGCCCCGTGCTTGGTCACGCCGTAGGTGGCCGACTCGACGATATTGAGCAACCCCGCCGCCGACGCGGTGACGATGAAGTAGCCGCCGCCCTGCTCGATCATCCGGTCCACGACGGCGCGCGCCGCGTAGACGTGCGCCATGACGTGGATCTTCCAATTGCGCTCCCAGTCGGCGTCCGGTGCGTGGATGTCGCCGGCCTGGAAGATGCCGGCGTTGGAGAAGAACAGGTCGATGCGGCCGAACCGCTCGATGGCTTCCTTCACCAGCGCCTGGACGTCCTCCTCACGGGAGACATCGCAGGGCATCGCCACGCCCTCGGGCGTTTCCTCGACCTTCCGGAAGGAGAGGTCGCCCAGCACGATGCCGGACGCGCCTTCCCGCTTGAAGCGAAGCGCGGCGCCGCGGCCGATGCCGCTCGCGCCGCCGGTGATGACGCAGATTTTATTTTTTAGTTCCAAGACCCGAAGCCGCTGCAGCCTGTTCGCCCAGTTCCATCTTTGCAATCGCGTTTCGATGGACCTCGTCCGGGCCATCGGCGAAGCGCAGCGTGCGCGCGTGCGCGTAGGCCTCGGCCAGACCGAAGTCGTCCGAGACGCCGCCGCCGCCGTGCGCCTGCATGGCCCAGTCGATCACCTGGCACGCCATGTTCGGCGCCAGGACCTTGATCATGGCGATCTCCTTGCGCGCGACCTTGTTGCCCACCGTGTCCATCTTCCATGCGGCGTTGAGCACCATGAAGCGCGCCGAGTCGATCAGGATGCGCGCCTCGGCGATGCGCTCGCGCGTCACGCCCTGGTCCGCGACCGGGCGGCCGAAGGCGACCCGCTGAGAGGCGCGGCGGCACATCTTCTCCAGCGCCCGCTCGGCCTGGCCGATGAGGCGCATGCAATGGTGGATGCGGCCCGGCCCGAGCCGGCCCTGGGCGATCTCGAAGCCGCGGCCTTCGCCCAGCAGCACGTTGGACACCGGCACCCGCACGTCCTTGAGCTCGATCTCCATGTGGCCGTGCGGCGCGTCGTCGTAGCCGAAGACCGGCAGGTGCCGCTTGATCTTGATGCCCGGGAGGCCGGCGGGCACGAGGACCATCGACTGCTGGCTGTGGCGCGAGGCGTTCTCGGGATCCGTCTTGCCCATGACGATGTAGAGCTTGCAGCGCGGATCGCCCGCGCCGCTCGACCACCATTTCGTGCCGTTGATGACGTATTCGTCGCCCTTCTTGTCGATGCGCGTCTGGATGTTCGTCGCATCCGACGAGGCGACGGCGGGCTCCGTCATGAGGAACGCGGAGCGGATCTCGCCGCGCAGGAGCGGCTCGAGCCATTGCTTCTTGTGCTCTTCCGTGCCGTAGCGCTCGATCGTCTCCATGTTGCCGGTGTCGGGCGCCGAGCAGTTGAACACCTCCGGCGCCCAGCCGACGCGGCCCATGATCTCGCAGAGCGGCGCGTATTCCAGGTTCGACAGGCCCTCGGGCGCGCGCTTCGAATGCGGCAGGAAGAGGTTCCAGAGGCCGGCGGCCCGCGCCTTGGGCTTGAGCTCCTCGATGATGGGCACGACCTCCCAGCGCTTGGGCCCGCGCACGTGCGCGTGCCACTTGTGCTCGTTGGGATAGATGTGCTCGTCCATGAACGCCATGAGGCGCTTGCGGAGCTCCTGCACTTTCGGCGAATAGTCGAAGTTCAAGCTGCCCTCCTGAAGTTACGCCGCTCTCTGAAATTACGCCGCTCTCTGAAGTTACGCCGCTCTCTTCAGTATCTTTTCCACCTGCTGCCAGCCGAGCTCGGCCATCGGGCGCGCGCGCGCGCCGGCGTCGCGCGCATGCGCGCTCGCCGCCGTGCCGTCCACGACGCGCTTGGCGATGCCCTGCAGGATGGCGGCGATGCGGAAGAGGTTGTAGGCCATGTAGAAATCCCAGTGCGAGCGGTCGATGCCGGCGCGGCCGGTGCGCTCGCAATAGCGCTGCACATACTGCTCCTCGCGCGGGATGCCCAACTGATCCAGGTCAAGGCCGGCGATGCCGCGGAACTGCCCCGGCGGGATGTGCCAGCTCATGCAGTGATAGGCGAAGTCGGCGAGCGGATCGCCGAGCGTCGAGAGCTCCCAGTCGAGCACGGCGAGGATGCGCGGCTCGCTCGGATGGAAGATCGTGTTGTCGAGGCGGTAGTCGCCGTGCACGACGGTCGTCCCCGTCTCGGGCGGGATGTTCTTCGGCAGCCAGGCGATGAGGTTGTCCATCGCCTCGATCTTCTGCGTCTCGGACGCCTGGTACTGCTTGGTCCAGCGCCCGACCTGCCGCGCGATGTAGTCGCCCTGCTTGCCGAAGCCTTCGAGGCCCACGGCGCGGTAGTCGACGAGATGCAGCTTCGCCATGACCGAGTTCAATTCGTCCCAGATCGCGGCGCGCTCCGCCTTTTCCATTCCGGGCAGGGACTGGTCCCAGAGCACGCGGCCCTCGACGCAGTCCATCACGTAGAACGCGGTGCCGATGACCGAGTCGTCCTCGCACAGCACGTGCGGGCGTGCCACCGGGAAGCCGACCTTGTGCAGGGCGGAGATCACCCTGAACTCCCGGTCCACCGCGTGCGCGGACGGCAGGAGCTTGCCCGGCGGCTTTCTCCTCAACGCGTATTTCTTGCCGTCGGTGGCGGTGAGGCGGTAGGTCGGGTTGGACTGGCCACCCTTGAACTGCTCGATGGCCGAGATCCGGAAGCCGAGATAGCGCTCGAGGGCGCCGGCGTCGATGCGGTGGCGCTCCTCCACGGGCTTCGTGCCGGTGAATTGATCGAACATCGGACTACAATCTTCGCATGGACCGAGCGAAATTTCGCGTTTCCCACCTCGAAGGTTCGCGCTTCGTGAAGCGCGGCTTGCGGACGTATTTCGAGTACCGCGACCTCGGCATCAAGGACGCGACCCGGGGCAAGGTCGTCGCCCACGTGATCCGCGCGCGGCCGGGGCGCGCGCCGCACGGCGAATGGCACCGCCACGACTGCAACGTGCAGTTCGTCTATGTCCTGAAGGGCTGGGTCGAGTTCGAGTACGAGGGCGTGGGCAAGGTGATGATGAAGGCGGGCAGCTGCTTCTACCAGCCGCCCAACATCCGCCACCGCGAGCTGCGGCACTCGAAGAACGTCGAGCTTCTCGAGGTCGTCTCGCCGGCGAACTTCAGGACTTCGGACTCACCCGCAGCCAGAAGGTCACCGGCCCGTCGTTCACGAGGCTGACCTTCATGTCGGCGCCGAACCGGCCCGCCTGAATCTTTCCGATGGTCTTCTCCGAGGAAAGAACGAAGGACTGGAACAACCTCTTTCCGTCCTCGGGCGACGCGCCGGTCGAGAAGCTCGGCCGCGTGCCGCTGTTGGTGTCGGCCACCAGCGTGAATTGCGGCACGGCAAGCAGGCCGCCGCCGATGTCCTTCAGCGACAGGTTCATCTTGCCGGTCGGGTCCTGGAAGATGCGGTAGCCCACCACCCGTTCCGCGAGCCGCGCTGCCTCCGCCTCGGTATCGCCGCGCTCCACGCCCACCAGGGCGAGGATGCCCGGGCCGATCTCGCCGATGGTCTCGCCCTCCACGACGACGCGCGCCTCCGAAACGCGCTGGATGAGCGCTATCAAGCGAGCC
>JBLNDP010000196.1:0-8750 GCA_050261755.1 Clostridia bacterium | reverse complement strand
GCGATGCAGGGCGTGATGGGCACGTACCTCGAGCGCAACATCAAGGCGTTCCAGGAGATGCAGAAGACCCTGCAGGCGCAGTCGCAGCGCATGGTCGGCGACAATTCCAAGGCCTCGCAGGACCTCTGGCAGCAGTTCATGGGCCTCCAGGGCCCCGCCATGCAGAACCTGATGCAGGCGTACATGGAGCAGAGCCAGAAGATGTTCGCCCAGTTCCAGGACCAGATGCAGAACCAGGCGCGCAACATGTTCACCGGCTTCACTTTCCCCGGCTTCCCGCCGGGACAGCAGAACAACAAGTCCGACCCTGAGAAGTCCTAAGCATCATCCGAAAGTCGGCTTCGTCTCGCTCGGTTGTCCTAAAGCCCTAGTCGATTCCGAGCGGATCCTCACGCAGCTGCGCGCCGAGGGCTACGAGACGGCGAAGTCCTACGCCGGCGCCGACCTCGTCGTCGTAAATACCTGCGGCTTCATCGACGCGGCGAAGCAGGAGTCGCTCGACGCCATCGGCGAGGCGCTCGCCGAGAACGGCAAGGTGATCGTCACCGGCTGCCTCGGCGCGCAGGAAGAAGTCATCAAGGACGCCCATCCGCGGGTCCTCGCCGTCACCGGCCCCCACGACACGCCCGGCGTCATGCGCGCGGTGCACGCGCACCTGCCGAAGCCGCATGATCCGTACACGGACCTCGTTCCGCCACAGGGCGTGAAGCTCACGCCGAGGCACTACGCATATCTGAAGATCTCGGAGGGCTGCAACCACCGCTGCAGCTTCTGCATCATTCCGTCCATGCGCGGTGACCTCGTCTCGCGGCCGATCGGCGAAGTGCTGCAGGAAGCGGAGAACCTGGTGAAGGCAGGGGTGAAGGAGCTCCTCGTCATCTCGCAGGACACGAGCGCGTATGGCGTGGACGTGAAGTACAGGACGGGATTCGCGCACGGCAAGCCGGTGAAGACGCGAATGAAGGAGCTTTGCGGGGAGCTCGGCAAGCTGGGCGTGTGGGTGCGGCTGCACTATGTCTATCCGTACCCGCATGTAGACGAGGTGATTCCGCTGATGGCGGAAGGAAAGCTCCTGCCGTACCTCGACGTGCCGTTCCAGCATGCCAGCCCGCGCATCCTGAAGCTCATGAAGCGCCCGGCCAGCGCCGAAAAAGTGCTGGAAAGACTGCATCGGTGGAGAAGCATCTGCCCGGAGATCACGGTGCGCAGCACCTTCATCGTGGGCTTCCCCGGCGAGACTGAAGCCGAGTTTCAAGAACTATTGGATTTTTTGGAAGAAGCGAATCTCGATCGCGTGGGCTGCTTTGCATACTCGGCGGTCGAGGGCGCGGCGGCGAACACCCTGCCCGGCGCCGTGCCGGAAAAGGTCAAGGAAGAGCGGCGCGCGCGGTTCATGAAAACGCAGGAGAAGATTTCCGCGCGCAGGCTGAAGGCCAAGGTGGGCCGGACGCTGAAGGTCCTGGTGGATGCACCGGGCGTCGGCCGTGGCAGCGCCGATGCGCCGGAAATCGACGGCACGGTGCGCTTCGAGGGCGGCCAGGCGGGACAATTCGCCGACGTGCTCGTCGAGCGCGCAGGCAAGCACGATCTCTACGGGAGAAGGCTATGAGCAATCGCGAGGTGATGGTGGTGGCGGCGACGCGCACGGCGATCGGCGACTACGGCGGCACGCTGAAGGACTTCCCGGCGACGCGGCTCGGCTCGATTGCGATCCGCGAGGCGGTGGCGCGCGCGAAGCTGGAGCCGGGCGTAGTCGGCCACGTCGTCATGGGCAGCGTGATCCACGGCGAGGCGCGCGACATGTACCTCTCGCGCGTCGCGGCGGTCGACGCCGGCATCCCCGTGGGCACGCCGTGCCTGACGGTGAACCGGCTGTGCGGCTCGGGCCTGCAGGCCATCGTCTCGGCGAGCCAGCACCTCATGCTGGGCGACTGCGACGTCGCCGTGGCCGGCGGCGCCGAGAGCATGAGCCGCGCCGCTTACTTCCTGCCCTCCGGTCGCTGGGGCCAGCGCATGGGCGACGCGCCCGTGGTCGACGCCATGACCGCCGCGCTGCATGACCCGTTCGGCCACGGCCACATGGGCGTCACGGCCGAGAACATCGCGGCGAAGTACGGCTTCACGCGCGAGCAGCAGGATGCCTATTCGGTCGAGTCGCACAAGCGGGCCGCGAAGGCGATGGAGCAGGGCCTATTCGCCTCCCAGATCGTTCCCATCGAGATCAAGACGAAGAAGGGCGTCGAGAAATTCACCACCGACGAGCACGTGCGCAAGGACGTGAGCCCCGCCGACATGGCGAAGCTCAAGGCGGTCTTCAAGAAGGATGGCACGGTCACCGCCGGCAATGCTTCTGGAATAAATGACGCTGGAGCGGCGGTCGTCCTCGCATCTTCTACTTCTGTGCAAAAAAATAACTTGAAGCCCATGGCAAGGCTCGTGGCCTACGCTCACGCGGGCGTCGAGCCGCAGGTGATGGGTCTCGGCCCGATCCCGGCGGTGAAGCGCGTGTTCGAGAAGGCCGGCCTTAAGCCGGCGGACATGGACGTGATCGAGTCGAACGAGGCCTTTGCGGTGCAGGCGATGGCGGTGACGAAGGATCTCGGCCTCGACCCGGCGAAGGTGAATCCCAACGGCGGCGCCGTGGCGCTCGGCCACCCGATCGGCGCCACGGGCGCGCTGCTCACCGTGAAGGCGCTCTACGAGCTGCAGCGCATCCAGAAGCGCTACGCGCTCGTGACGATGTGCATTGGCGGCGGCCAGGGAATTGCCGCCATCTTCGAGAGGGCCTGAGGACGAGAAAAACCAAGATCGGCCTCGCGCTCGGATCCGGCTCGGCGCGGGGCTGGGCGCACATCGGCGCCATCCGCGCGCTGGAGGAACGCGGCATCCGGCCCGACATCGTCTGCGGCACCTCCATCGGCGCCCTGGTCGGCGCGTTCTACGCCGCCGGCGAGCTCGACCGCCTCGAGCGCTGGGTCACCTCCCTTGCCTGGACCCACGTGCTGCGGCTCATGGACCTCACCTGGCGCGGCGGCCTCATCCGCGGCAACCGCCTCTTCACGCTTTTCCGCTCGAGCTTCGGCGACCGCGACATTCGCGAGCTCGCCGTGCCCTTTGGCGCGGTGGCGACGGAGCTCGCCTCGGGGCGCGAGCTTTGGCTGCGCGAAGGACCGGTGCTCGAGGCCGTGCGCGCCTCGTGCGCGATGCCGGGTCTCTTCACGCCGGTGATCCGCGAGGACGTGATCGTCGTGGACGGCGGCCTCGTGAACCCGGTGCCGGTATCGCTCTGCCGCGCCTTGGGCGCGGAACTGGTGATCGCCGTCGACCTGAGCTGGGGCAAGCTCGGGCCCTACCGCGAGCGCGGCCGCGGCAAGGACGGGGACGTCGTCGTGGCCCCGCGGGAAATGCCGGGATGGCTCGGCCGGTTGCGCCCGGGCTGGCTGCAGCGGCAGAGCAAGGCGAAAAGCGACGAGGTGGGCGTGCCGTCCATTTTCGAGGTCTTCACCACCGCCCTCGACATCGTCGAGATGAAGGTCGCGCGCAGCCGCCTCGCCGGCGAGCCGGCCGACGTGCTGCTCACGCCGCTCCTGCCCAATTTCGCCACCATGGAGTTCCACCGCGCCGCCGAGGCGATCGCCGAGGGGCGGGCTGCCGTCGAGCGCATGGCGCCGCTCATCGAGCAGGTGGTGCGCTAGGTGGAACTCACGCTGCCGGTGACGCTCGCGGTGCTGGGGGCGGCGCTCCTGCATGCCTCCTGGAACGCGCTCCTCAAGAGCTCGGCCGACAAGGAGCTCGACACGGTAGCGATCGCCGTCGGCGCCGGGCTCGTCGGGATCCTCGTCGCGGCTTTCCTGCCCCTTCCGGCGCGCGAATCCTGGCCCTGGCTGGTGGCGTCGGCATTCGTGCACATCGCTTATTTCGCGCTGCTTGCGGCCGCGTACCATCACGGCGAGCTGTCGTACGCGTATCCCATCATGCGCGGCGGCGGGCCGGTTGTCGTGGCGCTGTGCGGGACCGCCGTCTTCGGCGAAACGCTCGCGCCGGGGCAGGCCCTAGGCGTCGCCCTGGTCTGTGCAGGCATCGTCGCATTCGCCTACGGCCGGCACGATCGCCGCGCCACGGCCTACGCGCTCGCGAACGCCGCGGTCATCGCCGCCTACACGCTCATCGATGCGAAGGGAGCGCGCGCCTCCGGAAGCCCGGTCGCGTATGCCCTCTGGTTCTTCGCCGCCACCGCCGTCACCGTGTATGTCTATGCCGGCCTGCGGCGCGGCCGCGAGGTGACGCGCTACCTGCTCGTCGGCTGGCGGCGCATCCTGATCGGCGCCGTGTTCACCACCGGCTCCTACGCCGTCGCGCTTTGGGCCATGACGCGGGCGCCGGTCGCGCTGGTGGCGGTCCTCAGGGAAACGGCGGTGCTCTTCGGCGCGCTCATCGGCGCGGTGTTCCTCAAGGAAAAGCTGACGCGCCGGCGGCTGGCCGCCACCGGCGCGATCCTCGCGGGCCTCGCGGCCCTACGCCTTTAGGGTTTCTTCAGGCAGGTGTGATGCGACCGTCGAGGTAGCGCACCCGCTCGCCGCCATGCCAGAACGGCGCGGTGGGGCTGGTGATCGTCTGGCGCGAGCCGTCGTCGAGGCGAACCGTCACCTCCCAATGCGAGGTGCTGCGCACCTGCTTCTCGATCTCCTTGCCGCCGAAGGCGCCGGCCGCCGCGCCGAGCACCGTCGCGATCGTGCGGCCGTTGCCATGGCCGACCTGGTTGCCGAGCACCGCGCCGGCGATGCCGCCGGCGATCGGGCCGACGCCGTTCGACTCCTTGGCCGGGGTCTTCACCTCGCGCACCGACTCGACGACGCCGAGCACGCCGGGAACCGGCTTGGGCGCCTCGACGACCGGCGCCGGGGCGGGCGCCTGCGCGATCGTGGTCGGCGGCGGGGGCGGCGGCGGCGTGCCGAAGTCCGCGTTCGCCACGGGAGCGGGCGCGGCCTTATGGGCTACGACGTGCTTCTTGGCCGGCTTGTGGACCGGCGCGGGTGACGGCTCAGGCGTGGAAGCGGCCGACGCGGGCGGCATGTTCGCCGCATCAGGGAGAGGAGCGGGCGCCGCAGCGGGCGCAGGCGCGGAGGAAGGCGCCTGCGAGAGCTGCGTGGACGGCGCCGCATCCTTCGTCGAGCCGAAGGAATGCGGCAGCAGGCCTGTCATGGCGCCCACGCCGACCGCAGAGAAGACGGTGACCGAGATGGCGGCCGCCGTGAGAAGGGGATGAAGCTTGTTCTTCTGGGGTGTTTCCATGACGTCGATCTCCTTGGATGCGACGTCAGGTTAGATCCGCCCCTGCGGCGGTGCAGTAACCGTGTGTTACCAGTTGTTAACTGCTGACCGGCGCCTTACGCCTCGGGCCGCATGTGCGGGAAAAGAATGACATCGCGGATGCTGGGACTGTCGGTCAGGAGCATCACCAGCCGGTCGATGCCCAAGCCGCCCCCCGCGGTCGGCGGCAGGCCGTGCTCGAGCGCCCGGATGTAGTCGGCGTCGTAGTACATCGCCTCCTGGTCGCCCGCGTCCTTGAGCTTGACCTGGTCGCGGAAACGCTCGGCCTGGTCCTCGGGGTCGTTCAGCTCCGAGAACCCGTTGGCGATCTCCTTCGCGTCGATGAAGAGCTCGAATCGGTCGACGATGCCCGGATCCTTGTCGTTGCGCCGCGCGAGCGGCGAGACCTCGGCCGGGAATTCGGTGACGAAGGTCGGCTGCAGCAGGTGCTTCTCGGCCAGCGCCTCGAACAGCATGAGCTGGAGCGATCCCCAGCCATGCTCGCCCTTGCGTTCCACCTTCAGCTCGTCCAGCTTCTTCGCGAGGAAGACCCGGTCGCGCAGGTCGCCCTGCACGCCCTGCTGCCGGATGGCCTCGGGGATGGGCAGGCGGACGAACGGCTTGGAAAAATCGAGCGTCTTGCCCTGATATTCCAGTTGGGATTTTCCGAGAGCCGAGGCCGCCGCTCGGACGAGCTTCTCGGTGTGCGCCATCATGTACTCGCAGTCCTCGTAGGCGCAGTACCACTCCATCATCGTGAACTCGGGGTTGTGGCGCGTCGAGATGCCCTCGTTGCGGAAGTTGCGATTAATCTCGTAGACGCGCTCCATGCCGCCGACGACCAGGCGCTTAAGGTAGAGCTCCGGCGCGATCCTCAGGTACAGGTCCATGTCGAGCGCGTTGTGGTGCGTCTTGAACGGGCGCGCCACGGCGCCGCCGGGGATCGGCTGCATCATCGGCGTCTCGACCTCGAGGTAGCCGTCGGCGCGCATGGTCTCGCGGATCGCCTGCACGATCTTCATGCGCCCTTCGAAGACCTCGCGCGTCCTAGGCGTGACGATGAGGTCCACGTAGCGCTGCCGGTACTTCATCTCCTGGTCCGCCATGCCGTGGAACTTCTCCGGCAGCGGCCGCAGCGCCTTCACCAGCAGGCGTATCTTGGTCGCGTGGACGGTCAACTCGCCCTTCATCGTCTTGAAGAGCCAGCCCTCCACGCCGAGGATGTCACCCAGGTCCCAGTGCTTGAACTCCTCGTAGCCCTCGATTTCCTGGGTGATGTAGACCTGGATGCGCCCCGCGGTGTCCTGGAGCGTCGCGAAGCTCGCCTTGCCCATGACGCGCTTGAGCATCATGCGGCCGGCGACCACGACCGGGGTCTTCTTCTGCTCGAGCTCTTCCTTGCTTTGCTCCCCGAACCGGGAAAGAAGGTCCCTTGAAAGGTCCTTGCGGCGGAAGTCGTTGGGAAAGGCGACGCCCTTCGCGCGCATCGCCTTGAGCTTCTCGCGGCGCTCCTCGACGAGCTTGTTGTCTTCGTGTTCGCTCATGGCGGTCAGCGGACGAGGCCGCGGGAAACGTCCATGATGACCCGCGTCGCGAGGTAGAGGCGCGGCACGATGCTGGAGACGAGGACGTACTCGTCGCTATTGGAGTGGGCGCCGAAGCCGCGCAGGCCGAAGCGCTCCACCACCGCGTTTTGCGTCTTGAGCGCGGCGAAGGCGGCATCCGTGCCGCCGCCCTCGGCGACCGCATCGGCGACGAGCTCCATGCCGAGCTCCTTGTAGACGGCCTGTGCGTGCCTTGCGAGCGCCTGCGAGGCAGGCGATGCCTCGAGCGGCGGGCGGCGCCGCTCGAAGACCATCGAAACCTTCGCCTCCGGCAGGAGCTGCTTCTTCACGCGCTCGCGCACGGCCGCCTCGATGCGGTCGTAGTCGGCGACGCGCAGCACGCGCACGTCGGCGACCGCCTCGGCTTCCGCCGGGATCACGTTGCGGTTGGTACCGCCCTTGGCGACGGTCCAGTTCATCTTCAGGCCGGTCGCCGGATCGGAAAGGTCCTTCATCTGCAGCATCTGGTGCGAGAGCTCGTAGAGGGCGTTCACGCCGAGCTCCGGCGCGCTGCCGGCGTGCGACGCCTTGCCGATCACCTTGAGGTTCACGGAAGCGATGCCCGCGGTCGCGAGGGCGATCTTGTCGGACTGCACGCGGGAGCCCTCGAACGACAGCGTCGCGTCGTGCGCGGCGCCGAGCCGGGTCTGCAGCGCGCGTGTACCGGGCGAGCTGATCTCCACGTCGCCATTGATGAGGACCGTAAGGGTGCCGTAGTCCTTGAAGTTGAGCGCCTGCAGCATGGCCACCGTATGCAGGATCAGCGCGATGCCCTGCTTGTCGTCGGCGATGCCCAGGCCGTAGGCACGGTCGCCGTCGAGGCGGAAGGGCTGCTTGGCCAGCATGCCGCGGAGATACACCGTGTCCATGTGCGCGATGAGCATGATCTTCTTCGTGCCCGTCCCGCGGAAGGTCGCCTGGACCATGCGGGCGCTTTGCGCCGGAGTGTCCTCCATGCGATAGACCTCGGTAGGCTCGACGAGGGCCACCTCGCCCCCGAGCGAGCGCAGCCGGCCGGCGATGAGGTCCGCGATCTTGGCGAGGCCCTCGAAGTCCCGGCTGCCGGATTCGATCGACACCAGGTCCTTCAGCGTGCCGAGCAGCGGCGCCTGGTTCGCTCGCGCTTGCGCGAGCACGGGTTCGAGGGGTTGTGCTTGAAGGCCTTGGCTGAACAGAAGCGCCGCGAGAAGCAACACACGGACCATTTCAGACTCCCTGTTTCAGGCTTGCGGTGATGAAGTCGTCGAGCTCGCCGTCGAGCACGGCCTGGGTCGCGCCCTTCTCGACGCCGGTGCGGAGGTCCTTGATGCGCGACTGGTCGAGGACGTACGAGCGGATCTGGTGGCCCCACTCGATGTCGGTCTTCGCCGCCTCGAGCTTGGACTGCTCCGCGGTACGCTTGCGCAGCTCGAGCTCGTAGAGGCGCGACTTGAGCATCGCCATGCACTCCGCGCGGTTGCGGTGCTGCGAGCGGTCGTTCTGGCTCTGCACCACGATCCCGGTCGGGATGTGGGTGATGCGCACGGCGGACTCGGTCTTGTTGACGTGCTGGCCGCCCGCGCCGGAGGCGCGGTAGACGTCGACGCGCAGGTCCGCGGGGTTGATGTCCACCTCGATCGACTCGTCCACCTCCGGGTAGACGAACACGTTGGCGAAGGAGGTGTGCCGCCGGGCGTTGGAGTCGAAGGGCGACTTGCGCACCAGGCGATGGACGCCGTTCTCTGTGCGCAGCGTCCCGTACGCGTAGTCGCCCGTGATCTTCAGCGTCGCGCTCTTGATGCCCGCCACCTCGCCGTCCGACTGCTCGAGGATCTCGGCGCGGAAGCCCTTCTTGTC
>JBLNDP010000195.1:0-7959 GCA_050261755.1 Clostridia bacterium | reverse complement strand
CGTTGAACGACTCCGGCATGCCGGCGTCGATCTTGTGGTCGCCCTTGACGATGTTCTCGTACACCTTGGTGCGGCCGGTGATGTCGTCGGACTTCACCGTCAGCATCTCCTGCAGCGTGTAGGCCGCGCCGTAGGCTTCCAGGGCCCAGACCTCCATCTCGCCGAAGCGCTGTCCGCCGAACTGCGCCTTGCCGCCGAGCGGCTGCTGCGTGACGAGGCTGTACGGCCCGGTGGAGCGAGCGTGCATCTTGTCGTCCACGAGGTGGTGCAGCTTCAGCACGTGCATGTAGCCGACCGTGACCGGCCGGTCGAAGGCCTCGCCGGTGCGCCCGTCGAAGAGCTGGACCTGGCCCGAGTCCGGCAGCCCGGCCATCTCCAGCATGGCGTTGATCTCGCCCTCGGCTGCGCCGTCGAAGACCGGCGTCGCGAACGGCACGCCGTCCTTCAGGTTGCGCGCCAGGTTCAGCACCTCGTCGTCGGTGAGCTTCGTCAGGTCCTTGTCCTCGCTCGAGCCCGGGTAGATGCGCTCGAGCGTCTTGCGGATCTCGGGCAGCGCGGCCTGCTGCTGCTTCTTCAGCAGCTCGCCGAGCTTGATGCCCAGGCCCTTGGAGGCCCAGCCGAGGTGCGTCTCGAGGATCTGGCCGACGTTCATGCGCGACGGCACGCCGAGCGGGTTGAGCACGATGTCGAGCGTAGTGCCGTCCGCCATGTGCGGCATGTCCTCCACGGGCACGATCTTCGAGATGACGCCCTTGTTGCCGTGCCGGCCCGCCATCTTGTCGCCGGGCTGCAGGCGGCGCTTCACCGCCACGTACACCTTCACCATCTTGAGCACGCCCGGCGGCAGCTCGTCGCCCTGGGTGAGCTTCTTGCGCTTCGCCTCGAACATCGCGTCGAACTCGCGGCGCTTCTGCGCGATCGACTCCTTGAGGCCCTCCACTTGCGCGGCGGCCTCCTCGTTGGCGAGGCGGATGTCGAACCAGTCCAGCTTCTCCATCGAGGCGAGGTAGTCCTTGGTGACCTTGGCGCCCTTGGCGAGGCGCTTCGGGCCGCCGTTCGCCACCTTGCCCGTGAGCAGGCGCTCGAGGCGCTCGAAGGTGTCGCTTTCCACAATCCTCATCTGGTCGCCCAGGTCGGTCTTGTAGTGCTTGAGCTCGTCCTCGATGATCGATTGGCTGCGCTTGTCGCGCTCGATGCCTTCGCGCGTGAAGACCTGCACGTCGATCACCGTGCCGCTGATGCCCGAGGGCACGCGCAGCGACGTGTCCTTCACGTCGGAGGCCTTCTCGCCGAAGATCGCCCGCAGGAGCTTCTCCTCGGGGGTGAGCTGCGTTTCGCCCTTCGGCGTCACCTTGCCGACGAGCACGTCGCCCGCTTCCACCTCGGCGCCGATGTAGACGATCCCGGACTCGTCCAGGCGCGCAAGCTGCGCCTCGGAGAGGTTCGAGATGTCGCGCGTGATCTCCTCGGGCCCGAGCTTGGTATCGCGCGCGACGACCGTCAGCTCCTCGATGTGGATCGAGGTGAAGCGGTCCTCCGCCACGACGCGCTCCGAGATCAGGATCGAGTCCTCGAAGTTGAAGCCGTTCCACGGCATGAACGCGACCATCATGTTCTGGCCGAGCGCGAGCTCGCCGAGGTCGGTCGAGGCGCCGTCGGCGATCACGTCGCCCTTGGCGATGTGCTCGCCCTGCTTCACGATCGGGCGCTGGTTGATGTTGGTGTTCTGGTTCGAGCGCGTGTATTTCGTGAGCTTGTAGATGTCGACGCCGACGTCGCCGGGGATCGTCTCGTCGTCATTCACGCGCACC
Organism: Clostridia bacterium; assembly: GCA_050261755.1. Lineage (GTDB taxonomy): Bacteria > Pseudomonadota > Gammaproteobacteria > Burkholderiales > SG8-39 > SCGC-AG-212-J23. The sequence continues at coordinate 6,148 of JBLNDP010000195.1, read as the reverse complement.
ACCACGCGCTGCGCGTCGACGTAATCGACGACGCCGCCGCGCAGGGCGATCACGCAAGTCCCCGAGTCGACCGCCGCCGTGCGCTCGACGCCGGTGCCGACGAACGGCTTCTCCGGGCGCAGGCAAGGCACGGCCTGGCGCTGCATGTTGGAGCCCATCAGCGCGCGGTTGGCGTCGTCGTGCTCGAGGAACGGAATGAGCGAGGCGGCCACCGAGACGATCTGCGAGGGCGCCACGTCCATGTACTGCACGTCCTCGGGCGCCTTGAGCTCGAATTCGTTCTTGAAGCGGCAGGACACCAGCGTGTCGGTGAGCTTGCCGTTCTTGTCCATTGCCGCGTTCGCCTGGGCGATCACGTAGTTGCCTTCCTCGATGGCCGAGAGGTAGGCGATCTCGTTCGTGACCTTGCTGTCCTTCACCTTGCGGTACGGCGTCTCGAGGAAGCCGTAGCGGTTCGTGCGCGCATAGAGCGCGAGCGAGTTGATGAGGCCGATGTTCGGCCCTTCCGGCGTCTCGATCGGGCACACCCGGCCGTAATGCGTGGGGTGCACGTCGCGCACCTCGAAGCCCGCCCGCTCGCGCGTCAGGCCGCCCGGCCCGAGCGCCGAGACGCGACGCTTGTGCGTGATCTCCGAGAGCGGATTGGTCTGGTCCATGAACTGCGAGAGCTGGGACGAGCCGAAGAACTCCTTGATCGCGGCCGAGATCGGCTTGGCGTTGATCAGGTCGTGCGGCATCAGGTTCTCGGACTCGGCCTGCGACAGGCGCTCCTTCACCGCCCGCTCGACGCGCACGAGGCCGGCGCGGAACTGGTTCTCCGCCAGCTCGCCCACCGAGCGCACGCGGCGGTTGCCGAGGTGGTCGATGTCGTCGATCTCGCCGCGGCCGTTGCGCAGCTCGACCAGGATGCGGATCACCTCGACGATGTCCTTCGGCGACAGGGTCATGCGGTGCTCGACCTTGACCTCGAGCTTGGACTTGTCGATGCCCTTGGACTTCAGGTCGTGGAACATCTTTTCCACGGCGGCCTGCGCCTGCTCGTCGCTCGCGATGCCCTCGAGGCTCACCTTGCCGAGCGAAAGCTCCGGCGCGTTCTTCCAGTAGGTGCGCAGGTCCGCCTCGGCTTCCTTGGGGAGCGCGAGGTTCTTGAAGCGAACCTGCCAGCTGAATTCGCTCGGCGCGTTGATGCGGCGGTTGAACTTCATGCGGCCGACCGCGGAGAGGTCGTAGCGCTCCTCGGCGAAGAAGAGGCCGTTGAACAGCGCCTCGACGGCGTCCTCCGTCGGCGGCTCGCCGGGGCGCATCATGCGGTAGATCGCGACGCGCGCCTGGTTCATGTCGGCGGTCTCGTCCGCGCGCAGCGTCTGCGAGATGTAGGGGCCCTGGTCGAGGTCGTTGGTGAAGAGCGTCTGGATCTTCTCGACTTTCGCCTCGCGCAGCTGCGCGAGCAGGGTCTCGGTGATCTCGTCGTTCGCGTTGGCGATGACCTCGCCCGTGTCCTTGTTGATCACGTTGTGCGCGAGGGTGCGGCCGAGGATGAAGTCGTCGGGCGCCGTGATCTTCTTCAGGCCGGCGGCCTCCATGTCGCGGATGTGCTTGACCGTGATGCGCTTGTCCTTCGCGACGATGGTCTTGCCCGACTTCTCGTTGATGTCGAAGCGGGCGACTTCGCCGCGCAGGCGCTCGGGCACGACCTCGAACAGCACGTGGCCGCCCTCGAGGTGGAACGTGTCGAACGCGAAGAACTCCTTGAGGATGCGCTCCGGCGTGTAGCCGAGCGCCTTGAGCAAGATGGTCACCGGCATCTTGCGGCGCCGGTCGACGCGGAAGAACACCACGTCCTTCGGGTCGAACTCGAAGTCGAGCCACGAGCCGCGGTAGGGAATCACGCGCGCCGAGAAGAGGAGCTTGCCGGACGAGTGCGTCTTGCCGCGGTCGTGCTCGAAGAACACGCCCGGCGAGCGGTGCAGCTGGCTGACGATGACGCGCTCGGTGCCGTTGATGATGAAGGACCCCGTGGTCGTCATGAGCGGGATCTCGCCCATGTAGACCTCCTGCTCCTTCACTTCCTTGGTCGTCGGCTTGGGCGCGTCCTTGTCCATGATGACCAGGCGCACCTTGGCGCGCAGCGGGCTCGCGTACGTGAGGCCGCGCTGCTGGCACTCCTTCACGTCGAACGGCGGCTCGCCGAGGAAGAAGCTCACGAACTCGAGGCGCGCGTTGCCGCTGTGGCTCGAGATCGGGAAGATCGAGGTGAACGCCGCCTGCAGTCCCTGGTTCCGGCGCGCCTCGGGCGCGACGTGCGCCTGGAGGAACTCCGTGTAGGACTCGAGCTGGGTCGCGATGAGGAAGGGCACCTTCTGGACGATGGCGCGCTTCGCGAAGCTCTTGCGAATGCGTTTACGCTCGGTCAACGAATAGGTCATTGAGGCTCCTGGGCCGCTCGGGTGAAATGCGCTTTAGGCAAAGGAAACACCCTCTGCTCTGAGGGGGTTTGCTTTGCCTTCGGCTCCGGGGAGGGTCGATAAGACCCAGCCCCGGTTCCGAAGTTCCTGACGGGCGTTACTTGATCTCCACCTTCGCGCCGGCGTCGGTCAGCTTCTTGGCGACCGCGTCCGCGTCCGCCTTCGAAACGCCTTCCTTCACGGGCTTGGGCGCGCCGTCGACGAGGTCTTTCGCCTCCTTGAGGCCGAGGCTGGTGACTTCGCGCACCGCCTTGATGACGTTCACCTTGTTGTCGCCGGCAGCGGCGAGCACCACGGTGAATTCCGTCTTCTCGGCAGCGGCCGCGCCACCCGCGGCGGCGCCCCCGGCGGCCGGGGCCGCGACGGCGACCGCGGCAGCCGCGGAGACGCCGAACTTCTCTTCCATGTCCTTGATGAGCTGCGAGAGCTCGAGGACGCTCATCTTCGAGATTTCGTCGAGGATCTGTGCACGTTCCATGTGGTTCTCCAAATTCCCTGAAAAAGATTCCTGATTGATCGGTGAGTTAAGCAGCCGCTTTTTCTTTCGAATCGCGGTACGCCGCCAGCGTGCGCACAAACTTGCCCGGCACCTCGTTCATGGTGCGGACCAGCTTGGCGACCGGCGCCTGCATGGTGCCCATCAGCTTCGCCAGCAGCTCCTCGCGGGAGGGCAGCAGCGCCAGCGCCTTGATGTCCTGCGCGGACATCATGGAGTTGGGCATCGCGCCCGCCTTGATGACGAAAAGCTCGTTGTCCTTGGCGAACTCCGACATCACCTTCGCGCCCGCGACCGGATCCTGGGCGATGCCGTACATCAGCGGCCCGACCATCTGCTCGGACAGCTTCTCGAACGGCGTGCCCTTCACGGCCCTGCGCGCGAGGGTGTTTTTCAGCACCCGCAGGTACAGCCCCGACTTGCGAGCCTTCGACCTGAGCTGCGTGACGCGCTCGACGTCCAGGCCGCGGTATTCCGCGACGAGGACGACCTGAGCGCCCGAGAGCTTGGCCGAGACTTCCGAGACCATCGCCTGCTTCTGCTCCAGACTAAGACCCAAGGTCTACCTCCTTCCCATGCTGTTGAAACGTCCGGCGACCTTGAATCAGGAATCGTTGCCGCATTCCTGCTTTCGGGTGCGCCGTCTGCGTAGGAAACTGCGCGATTAAGCCCGTGCTGGCGCTCCTACGGTCTTTGACAGCTGCTCTTTCGAGCAACAGCCCAAAGTCTTTTCTCTGCTATGCCGACAGGGTGGCGGGGTCGACCTTCACCCCGACGCCCATCGTGCTCGATACCGAAACCTTCCTGAGAAACACGCCCTTCGTGGCGCTGGGCTTCGACTTGTTCAGCGCGTCGAGGAGCGCCGCGAGGTTGTCGCGCAGCTGCTCCGGCGTGAACGAGGCGCGCCCGATCGTGCACTGGACGATGCCCGACTTGTCGGCGCGGAACTGCACCTGGCCGGCGCGCGCGTTCTTCACCGCGCCCGCCACGTCCGGCGTCACCGTGCCCACCTTCGGGTTCGGCATGAGCCCGCGCGGGCCGAGGATCTGGCCGAGCGCGCCGACGACGCGCATCGCTTCCGGCGCGGCGATCACCATGTCGAAATCGATCTTCCCGCCCTTGACCTGCTCGGCGAGGTCTTCCATGCCGACGATGTCGGCGCCGGCCGCTTTCGCCGCCGAGGCCTTGTCGCCCGCGGCGAATACAGCGACGCGCACCTTCTTGCCGGTGCCGGCGGGCAGCACGACCGAGCCGCGGACCGTCTGGTCGCCCTTCTTCGCGTCGATGCCGAGGTTCACCGCGACGTCGACCGCTTCGTCGAACTTGGCCGTGGCGGTCTCCTTCACCAGCTTCATCGCCTCCATGGCCGGGTAGGCCTTGGCGTGGTCGACCTTGCTGGCGAACGCCTTCCTGCGCTTGGAAATGTGCGGCATTTACATGCCCTCCACGATGACGCCCATGGACCGGGCGCTGCCCGCGACGATGCGCATGGCGGCCTCCAGGTCGGCGGCGTTCAGGTCGGGCATCTTCGTCTTGGCGATCTCCTCGACCTGCTTCTTCGTGATCTTGCCCACCTTGTCGGTGTGCGGCTTGCTGCTGCCCGACTCGATACCGGCGGCTTTCTTGATAAGCACCGTGGTGGGCGGCGTCTTGATGATGAAGGTGAAGCTCTTGTCCGCATAGGCGGTGATGACCACCGGCAGCGGCAGGCCCGGCTCGACCTTCTGCGTCTGGGCGTTGAACGCCTTGCAGAACTCCATGATGTTGAGGCCGCGCTGGCCGAGCGCGGGCCCGATGGGCGGCGAGGGATTCGCCTTTCCCGCCGGAACGTTCAGCTTGATGAAACCGATGACCTTCTTCGCCATGCTTCTCTCCTTGTGGGTGCAAGCGAACCGGGCTGGCTACCGGTTCTCCCCGTTAATGAAACAAAACTGCGGCGTTACGCCTTTTCGACCTGTCCGAACTCCAGCTCGACGGGCGTCGAGCGCCCGAAAATCGTGACCGCCACGCGCAGGCGGCTCTTCTCGTAGTTCACGTCCTCGACGGTGCCCTGGAAGTCGGTGAACGGGCCGTCCTTCACGCGCACCATCTCGCCGACCTCGAACAGCACCTTCGGCTTGGGCTTCTCCACGCCCTCGCGCATCTGCTGCATGATCGCGTCGACTTCCTTCTCGGCGATCGGCGCGGGCTTGGTCGCGGTGCCGCCGACGAAGCCGGTCACCTTGTTGGTGTTCTTCACCAGGTGCCAGGTGTCGTCGTCCATCTCCATCTCGACCAGCACGTAGCCGGGGAAGAACTTCCTCTCCGACATGTGCTTCTGGCCGCCCTTCATCTCGACGACCTCCTCCACCGGCACGAGGATCTTGCCGAACTTGTCCTGCATGCCGGCGCGGTTGATGCGGTCCTCAAGCGCGCGCTGCACCGATTTCTCGAATCCCGAGTAGGCATGCACCACGTACCACTTCTTGGCCATAGCTGTTGGACTCGCTTCCCTAGGCGTGCCGCTCATTTCTTCCATCCAAGGATCAGGTCGTAGAGCACCCATTCGAGCGTCTTGTCGCTGATCCACAAAAAAACCGCCATCACGACGACGAAGGCGAACACCGCGGCGGTGGTCTGCAGCGTTTCCTTGCGCGTCGGCCAGACGACCTTCTTCGCCTCCGCGACCGCCTCGCCCGCGAAGAGGGCGAACTCGCGGCCGGGCGCGCTGAACCAGGCGACCGCAGCGCCGGCCAGCAAGCCGGCGATGACGGCGAGCACGCGCAGCACGAGCGCCGCGTCGGCCAAGTAGTAGTAGCCGGCAATGCCTGCGATGACGAGCGCGACCGCCACCGCGAGCTTGGCGATGTCGGCTGCGCTCATTCCCTGCTGCTGCGGCGTGTCTACCGTCGCCATTTCGTTCCAGTCAGCCCTTTCAATCTCTCGGTCAAGCCTTGGCAGGGGCAGAGGGTCTCGAACCCCCAGCCTTCGGTTTTGGAGACCGACGCTCTACCAATTGAGCTATGCCCCTTAAAACCATGTAGTTACTGTCTGAAAAAACAACCCCTCTATTCGTCCAGCGTCTATTCGACGATTTTCGCGACGACGCCGGCGCCGACGGTCTTGCCGCCCTCGCGGATGGCGAAGCGAAGGCCCTGCTCCATGGCCACCGGCGTGATGAGGGTCACCACCATCTTCACGTTGTCCC
>JBLNDP010000194.1:0-11347 GCA_050261755.1 Clostridia bacterium | reverse complement strand
AGGCGCTTCTTGTCGACGAAGACGGATGGGTGGGGAAAAAGATCCTGCTCGCTCATCGCTGCGCTCCCTCAGTTTGCCTTCGCGCCCGTCTCGCGGATCACCTTCGCCCAGCGAGGGGTCTCCCAGCGGATGTATTCCGCGAACTCCTCGGGCGTGCTCGCGACGATCTCGAACTGCAGGTCGGTCAGGCGCTTGCGCACGGCCGGCTCCGCGAGGATCTTCACCAGCTCGCGGTGGTAGCGCTCGATGATGTTCTTCGGCGTCTGCCCCGGCGCAAGGAAGCCGATCCAGGCGGTCGCCTCGAAGTCCTTGAACCCGGACTCGATCATCGTGGGAGTGTCCGGCGTCGCGGGGAAGCGCTTGCGCCCCGTGGACGCCAGCACCTTCAGCTTCCCGGACCCCAGGTACGGCAGCACGTTGCCCGGCACGAGGAACGCCGCCTGGACGTTGCCGGCGAGGAGGTCGGCGACAGCGGGCCCGGAACCCTTGTACGGCACGTGGACCAGGTTGACCCCAGCCGCCGACTTGAACATCTCCATGGTCAGGTGGGAGGCGCTGCCGATCGAGATCGAGCCGTAGCTCAGCTTGCCCGGATGCTCCTTCGCATACTTCACGAGATCGGCAACGGAATTCACCGGCAGGCTGGGATGGACGGTGAGGAACTGCGGCGTCGTCACGGCGAGCGTGATCGGCGCCAGGTCCTTCTGCGGGTCGTACGGCAGCTTGTCGAACAGCGTGCTGTTGACGGTGATCGGGGCGGTGTAGGCGACGAGCAGCGTGTGGCCGTCCGGCTCCGCCTTGGCGACCATGTCGGTGCCGATGTTGCCGCCCGCGCCGCCCTTGTTCTCGACGACGAATGGCTGCCCGAGGGCCTCCTGCAGGCGCGGCGCGACGAGCCGCCCGAGGATGTCCACGGTGCCGCCCTGGACCGGAACGATCAGCTTGACCGGCTGGGAAGGCGTCCACTCCTGCGCACTGGCGCCTGTGCAGACGAGGGTTGCGAGGAAAGAGATGACGATGTGCCGCGCTTTCATGCGGTCTCCGGGCTTCGTAGGGATGGCTGCAATTTATCAGTCCTGATAGGGAATGTGCGCGTCCTGCACGATCTTCTTGAAGCGGGCCACGTCGCCGTGGAAGCGCGCGCTGAACTCGTCGGGCGTGCTGCCGACCACCTCGTTGCCGGTCGCCTCGACGCGCTTGCGCACGTCGGGCTGCGCAACCGCGGCGGCGACCTCCTTGGAGAGATGCTCGACGATTTCGGGAGGCGTGCCCGCCGGGGCGAACACGCCATGCCAGCTCGACACGTCGAATCCCGGAAAGCCGCTCTCCGCCACGGTCGGCACATCGGGCAGCGCGACCGAGCGCTTGCTTCCGGTGACGGCGAGGACGTTCAAGCCGCCGGTACGGATCGGCGCAAGGGCGATCTGCAGCGACGCGATGGCGACGTCCACCTCGCCCGCGAGCAGGGCCGAGAACATGGGCCCCTGCCCCTTGTACGGAATGGCGAGCAAGTCGATGCCGGCGGAGGTCTTGAGGAGCTCCATGCCGAGCTGCAGCGGATCGGCGACCCCGGACGAGCCGAAGTTCAGCTTCCCGGGTTGCGCCTTGGCGAGCGCGATGAATTCCTTCAGCGACGAGACGTGGAGCTTGGGATGCGCGGCCAGGACCAGCGTGCTCGAGAGCACCTGGCTCACGGGCGCGAAATCCTTCTCGGCGTCGAAAGGGAGCTTGCGGTAGAGCGCCGGGCCGATGGCGATGCTGTTCGGCGTATAGAGCAGCGTGTAGCCGTCGGGCTGCGCGCGCGCGACGGACCCCATGCCGATCGCCCCGCCTGCGCCGGCGCGGTTTTCCACCACGACCGGCTGGCCCATGCTCGCCGCCAGCTTGGCGGCGAGCACCCGCGCCATGGCGTCCACCGCGCCGCCCGGCGCGAAGGGCGAGACCAGCGTGATCGGGCGCGACGGATAGGGTTGCGCAATCGCGCCCGCCGGCAGGACGGCGCAGAGCGAGAACAGGAGCAAAAAGCGGCGAAGCATGCGCATGGAATCCTTTATGCGGCCGAGAGCCGCGCCACGTCGTACGAATAGATCCAGTCGGCCTTCTGGATCGCGGCGCCGGGGTTGAACCACTGGTTGAAGAGGAAGCCGAGGTCGCGGCGCAGCGTCGTGAGCGGCGAGACGACCTGGCACATGTCGGAGCGCGCCCTCGAGCCCAGCTGCACGCGGGTCGCCCGCTCCTTGCGCAGCGACTCGTATTCCCGCAGGGCGGCCGGCACGTCGCCGGCCCGGCGCCGGAGGCACTCGGCGAGCACGTAGCCGTCCTCCATCGCCATCGCGCCGCCCTGGGCGAGGAAGGGCAGCATGGGATGGGCGGCGTCGCCGAGGAGCGTGGCGCGGCCGCTGCTCCAGCGCTCGAGCGGATCCCGGTCGAAGATCGCCCACTTGTAGCAGCGCTCGGTTGCGCGGAAGAGCGTCAGGAGCGACGGATGCCAGCCGGCGAAGGCGTCGAGGAGCTCCTGCCTCTCGCCTTCCACCGACCAGGATTCCTCGGCCCAGATGTCCGTCGTGCGGTGCGCGATCCAGTTCACGAGCTTGCCGGGGCGGACGTAGTAGTGCACCACGCAGCCGCCCGGCCCCATCCAGTTGAGCGAGTCCGGAGGAATGAGATCGGCGGGAAGTTTTGCCGCCTCCACCTGCCCGCGCCAGCAAATGACGCCGGTGAAGCGCGGCTCGCCGCTTCCGAGCAGGACGGATTTCACGAGCGAGTGGATGCCGTCCGCGCCGACCACGACGTCCGCCTCGACGCGCGTGCCGTCGGCGAACCTCAGCTCCGCGGCGTCCTCGCGCGATTCCACGTGCTCGCAGCGCTTTCCGAGCTCGATGCACGCCTCCGGCAAGGCGCTCCGCAGGTGCGCATGGAGGTCCGAGCGCTGCACCTGGTAGAACGGCGCGCTGAAGCGCTCGATGCAGGCTTGGCGCGTCGCCGACTTGAAGAGGACGCGTCCGCTTTTCCAGTTTCGCCCGACGTGGTGCTCCGGCTTGGCGCCGAAACGAGCGAGCCCCTCCTCCAGCCCGAGCGCGCGCAAGACCTTGACCGCATTCGGGCCCACCTGGATGCCGGCGCCGATCTCGCCGAAGGCGGGCGCCTGCTCGTAGATGCGGGCGTCGAAGCCCATCCGCCGCGCGGAGATCGCCGCGACGAGGCCGCCGAGCCCGGCTCCGACGATGGCGATGCGAAGCGGCCGGGCCGAGGTCACTTGCGGATCGATGTGCGCAGCTCCTCGGGCGTGGCGTATCCGGCCTTCTCCAGCACCTGGGCGATATTCGCCGGGCGCTCGAAGCGCTCGGGCGGCGCCTCGCCCGGCTTGCGCGGCTTGCCGGCCGCCTCGACCACCTGCTCCAGCCCCGGCGGCGAGAACACCCAGAAGAACTTCATGTCGGTCGGGCCGTCGTTGTGGATGCTGTGCTCGACGTAGCGGCCGAGCACGACGGTCGAGCCGGGCTCGATCGGGTACGTCTGCCCGTCCACGACGCAGCGTCCGGTTCCCTCGTAGAAGAAGAGCACCTCGTCGTTGCGCGCATGGCCGTGGCTGCGCACGTGGCAGCCGGCGGGCATGACCTGCGTTCCCATCGAGAAGAGGTTCGACGGATGGTTGTTGGGCCCGACCTTGATCGTCATGTGGCCGAAGTGAGGGCCCGGTTGCCAGTACGACTCGCCCTCCTCCGGCCCAAGGACCATCGCGGGTCCCTTGATGAGCTCCTTCATCGCTTGCCTCCTCAATCCTTTTGCAGGTGCCTTGCCATCCAGACCGCGACCACGGCGGGACGGCCCTTCCTCACTTCCGCCAGGCCCCGCTTGAGCGCGCCTTCGAGCGCAGCCGGCTCGCGCACGTTTTCGCCGTACGCCCCGCAAGCCTCCGCTTCCTTGGCGAAGTCGATCGGCGGGTCGAAATAGCCGCCATCGAAGCCCGCCTTCTCGGCATACCCGCCCGGATAGAACTGCGCGGCACGCACGGTGCCGGTGCCATAGCTGCGATTCTGGTACACCACCGTGAGGAAGGGTGCCCCGTAGTGGGCGGCGGACCAGAGCGCGGCATTCGCGGTCGCGAACATGTAGAACCCGTCGCCGGTGACGGCGATGACGTCGCGCTCGGGAGCCGCCAGTTTCGCCCCGAAGGCTGCCCCGGGCGCCCAGCCGCCGGTCGTGCCGGGCGTGAAGAAATACGAGCCCGGCCGCCGGCAGCGGAGGAACTCGTTCAGCCGGTGGTACGGCAGCGTATCGTCGAACACGATCGCGTCGTCCCCGACGATCCGGCCGATCTGCGAGCCGAGCCAAAGCGGATGCACGACCGCGTCGCCGGCCTTCGCGCGCGCCTCCGACTCGAGAGCATCCCGGCGCTTGCGCGTCACCTCGGCCGTGGCGCGGGCGCGTTCTGCCATGCGACCCTCATCCTCCGGACGAAGGACGCCGCGCGCAGCAGCGGTGATGGCCTGGATGGCGAGGCACGGATCGGCCGTCGCCCGCAGGTCGGCGGTGAACTCGTAGGTGGGGAATTTTTGCCGCACCGGATCGAGCCCGACCGCCGCGACCCAAGCGCCCTTGCCCGGCGCGGTTGGGCCGGGAATCCACGGAACGTCCGCCTCCAGCACGAGCACGGCATCCGCTCCGGACAGGTCGCCGTCGGTGAGCATGAGCGGGTGGTCGAGGGGAAAGCTGAGGTAGCAACGCGTCTTCGCGTGGACGACGGGCAGGCCCAGGAGCTCGCACAGCTCGACCAGCGCCGGCACGGCGCCGGGATTGCGCCCCGACGCCGACACCACGACGCGCGGCGCCTTCGCGCGCACGAGCCGCTCGGCGATTTCGCCCGCGCTCGCCGCATCGAGCGCCGGAGGGCGCGGGATGCCGAGCTGGTCCGCCGAGGGAAACGACGTGGCGGGAAGCTTCTGCATCGACACTTCGGGAGCGACAGTGAGGTAGACCGGGCCGCAAGGCTCCGAGCGAGCAACCTGAAGCGCCCGGCTGACGATCATGCCGGGGTTGTCGTGCTGGTTGAGGCGCCGGTCCCACTTCACGTACTGCCGCACGATGCCGTGCTGGTCGAACGTTTCCTGCAGCCACAAGTGGCCGCCGGCGTTGCGCGCAGCCGGCGACGTTCCCGGATAGCTCGTCGGCGGAAGACCCGCCGTGATGACGACGGGGAGCGAGGCGTGCATCGCGGTGTGGATCGCCCCTCCGTGATGAAGCGTGCCGGCGTCGACATGGACGGCCGTGGCAGCGGGCTTCCCGCTCACGGCGGCGTAGCCGAGCGCGGCGTTCAGGTTCGCGTGCTCGTGCGTGACGGTAATGAGGCGAGGCGCGGGGCGCCCGTGCGCGCGCGCCTTGGCGATCGACTCCTGGTAGAAGCAGATCTCGGAGCCCGAGGTGAAGAAGAGCACCTCGACGCCGCCCATCGCGAGCGCCGAGACGATCGCATCGCCGGCCTCGCCCGCGGGCAGCTCGATCCAGTCCGCGGATCCGCTCAAACCGAGAACACCGGCGTCTTCAGGCTCTTCAGCGCTTCGCGCGCCCATTCCTCGGCCTTCACGCCGCGATCGAGCAGCACGGAAGCGGCACGCACCCGCTGCGCGGCCGGATCGAGCGCCGGCGGCTCGACGCCGTTTTCCAGCTCGCGCGCCGCGCGCGCCAGCATGCGCCGCGCCATCGCGATCGGCTTGTCGGTGCTGACGAGGTGCTCCTTCGAATAGTCCTGCAGCGGACCCATGCTTTCCTGGAGCGAAGCATCCTGGATCGAGAATCCCTCCACGCCCGAGAAGCTGTTCCGGTCCTTCTGGGCGCGACGGTCGATCAGCCAGTCATTGCCGGGATTCGCGACGGGGACGAAAGTGCCCGGGATCGCCTTGAAGTGGATCCCCTTGCCGTCCTTCATCGCCTGCAGCTCCTCCTCGGGCAAGGGGCGGTCGGGCAGGAAGTTGATGCTCCATGCCCAGCAGCTCTCGTCGTCGATCGGGATCCACATGTGCCCGCCGAGCGCATGCGGCCCGAACGGCGGGATGAGGGTGAACCAGGGAAAGATCCACTGGGTGATGCGCCAGTAGTGCGACTGCTCCTCCCCGTTGCGCCGCCCGAAGATGGTGAGCCCGTGCGGGGCCTCCTCGAGGTCGAACACCGCGTTGCGGTCGGCCTTGATGTACTTGTTGGCCTTGGCGTGCTTGTGCATCGGGTCCTGCTCGAGCTCGTAGCGATGCACCCACGAGGCGTGGGTGGTGTCGATGCCGCCTTCCATCGCCTGCAGCCAGCCCGTCGCCTGGTAGCGCTTGGTGACGTAGCGGTTCGCGGACGGCAGCAGGCTCCACTCGAGCTCCGGCGGCGCCGGCCTCTTGTCGGCCGGGCCCATGTAGGCCCAGAGGATGTCGCCGCGCTCGATGCACGGATAGGCCTTGAGCTTCATCTTGCAGGCGAGGTCGGGCACCGAAGGCAGCTCCGTGCATTGCCCGGTGACGTCGTACTTCCAGCCGTGGTACGAGCAGCGGATGCCGCCCTCCTCGTTGCGGCCGAGGAAGAGCGAAGCGCCGCGGTGGGCGCAGAACTCGTCGACGAGGCCCGGGCGGCCCTGCGAGTCGCGGAAGGCGAGCAGGCGCTCGCCGAGGATCTTCACCCGCACCGGCGCGCAGTCCGGCTCCGCGATCTCCGAGAGCAGCATGACGGGCACCCAGTAGCGCCGCATCAGGTTGCCCATGCGCGTGCCGGGCCCCGTGCGCACCAGCAGCTCTGCCGTTTCGTGGTCCATGTCCTCGTCCGCCGTTACTCGTATGTATACATACGATATGCTATGCAAATTCGCGCACCGCGCCAACGGGACGTTTCATTCACGAAGCTCGACACGATCATCGAATGGCGCGCCCGATCACGCTCGAGCAACTGTATGCACGCCCCGGATTCCTGCTCCGGCGGGCGCACCAGATCGCGGTCGGGATCTTCGTCGAGGAATGCGCGGCCTACGGGCTCACGCCGCCGCAGCACAGCACGCTGATCGCCATCGACGGCTGCCCGCGCCTGGACCAGGCGGCCCTCGCCCGGGCCATCGGCTTCGACCGCGCCACGACCGGACAGGTCGTCGAGGGCCTGGAGGCGCGGGGGCTTCTCCGGCGGCAGGATTCGCCGACCGACCGGCGGCGCAAGACCCTCGCGCTTACTCCGGAAGGGCGCGCCCTCATGAAGCGCGCGGCGCCGGCGATTCAGCGCACGTCGGAGCGGCTCCTCGCGCCGCTGCGCGCGAACCAGAGAAAGCACTTCGTGCAGCTCCTGATGCGCCTCACGGGCGAGCTTAACGAGGCGTCCCGCTCGCCGATCAGCGCTCCGACGTCATTGCGTGGGGCGCGCCGGAATGGCGGGGAGTGAGTCCGCCGCGATCGCCGATGGCGCTCCGCGGAACTTACCTTCATTTCTCTGACTTTTGATCTTGAGAAGGATCAAAGGCGGACCGGCCGTCGGACAATCCCTTGCAGCTCGAGGGGTCGTCGGGCATAAAGATAAATAGTTATGCCATCGCCGAGTGGTATTACCCGCGTTCTCGAGAAAGCGTCCGAGCTGCAGGTCATCATGGACGCGCTCCCTGTTCGCATCGCGCAGGTGGATGCCTCTGAGCACTATCTCTACGTAAACCGGGCACATGCCCTCTTGTACGGGGGCGATCCCGCGGCAATCATCGGCCGCACCATCCGCGAAGTCCTTGGCGAGGAGGCGTACGCGAAGAGCGCAAAGGAGCGCGCTAGAGCGTTCGCCGGGCACACGGTGGCCTTCGAACGACAGCAACGCGGTCCCGACGGCCAGGAACGAACGCTGTCGATCGTCCTCGTCCCGGACGTCGACTCCGCGGGCCGCACCGTCGGGTACTACAGCGTCAGCACGGACGTAACGGACCGTAAGCATACGGAGGAAGCGCTGCGGGCGACCGTCTCGCTCCTCAGCGCCACCCTGGAATCCACGGCCGATGGGCTCCTCGTAGTCGGCAGCGACCATCGCATCTCGCAGTTCAACCAGCGCTTCGTCGAGATGTGGCGCATCCCGCGCGATATTGTCGAGTCGCGGGACGACGATCGCGCGCTCGGCTTCGCCCTCGAGCAGTTGACAGACCCGGCTGCCTTCCTTGCCAAGGTCAAGGACCTCTACGCGCATCCCGAGGCGGAAAGCTTCGATACGCTCGATTTCAAGGACGGACGCACCTTCGAGCGCTACTCGCGTCCGCAGTACGTCGCGGGCAAGCCCGTCGGGCGCGTCTGGAGCTTCCGCGACGTCACGCAGCGCAAACAAGCCGATGCGCAGATCCATTCCCTTGCTTATCACGATGTCCTGACCGAGCTTCCCAACCGGTTGCTGCTCAAGGACCGTATGCAGCAGGCCATGGCGCAGGCGGACCGTGCCCGGACGAAGGTCGCGTTCCTTTTTCTCGATCTCGACAACTTCAAGACCATCAACGACTCGCTCGGCCACGCGGTGGGCGATGCCCTGCTGCAGCACATCGCGAAGGTATTGCGCGGCAGCGTGCGGGATACCGATACGGTCAGTCGGCAGGGCGGCGACGAGTTCCTCATCATGCTGACGAATCTTTCCGAGGTCGATGCCGCGACCCCGGTCCTGCAGAAGATCATGGAGCAGTTCCAGGGTTCGTTCGTCGTCGAGGAAAACGAGCTCAACACCACGGTGTCGATCGGCATCGCCGTTTATCCCGACGACGGCCGGGACTTCGAGGCGCTGCTGAAGAAGGCCGACACCGCCATGTACCGGGCGAAGGATGCGGGAAAGAACGTCTATCGTTTCTTCGATGCGCAGATGAATGTCGAGGCGGTCGAGCATTTGGCGATGCGCAATGGGCTGCGCCACGCGTTGAAGCGCGACGAGCTTGTCCTGCACTACCAGCCGCAATTCGACCTGCACACCGGAGCGCTCGTGGGTGCCGAGGCCCTGGTACGCTGGAATCATCCGCAGCACGGCCTGGTCGCGCCGGAGCGCTTCATCCCCATCGCCGAGGAAAGTAGCTTGATCGTGCCCATCGGCGAGTGGGTGCTGCGCGAAGCAAGCCGCGCAGCAGCCGCCTGGCGCGAGGCCGGGTGGCGCGGCGCCGTCGTGGCGGTCAATCTTTCCGCAGTTCAGTTCATCCGCGGCGGGCTCGAGGAGAGCGTAGGCCGGGCGATCGCCGATTCCGGCATCGAGCCCTCCATGCTGGAGCTGGAACTGACGGAATCGATCCTCATCCACGACACCGAGGCCACCCTGGCAACGGTCAAGCGATTGAAGTCCCTCGGGCTGCGCCTATCCATCGACGACTTCGGCACGGGCTATTCAAGCCTGTCCTACCTGAAGCGATTCGAGGTGGACAAGCTGAAGATAGACCAATCTTTCATCCGGACGCTCCGTGACAACGACCCGGAGGACGCGACGATCGTGCGCTCGATCATCCAGATGGCGCACAGCCTGGGGCTTCGCACGATCGCCGAAGGCGTCGAGCACGAAGATCTGCTGCCCTCGCTGCGGGCCTTCCGCTGCGACGAAGCGCAGGGCTACTACTTCGCTCGACCCATGCCCGCGGATGTCTTCGCCACGTTCTTGGGCGCGCGCGGCGCCAAGAAGTAACGTTATTGAACTGCGGGATTAGCGAGGCTCCGTTAATCGAACGAGCAGCTTCTGCAGTGTGGACTCGACGGCGCACAGCCGAGCTGCGAACCAGGCGATCACCACAAGCGCCACGATCTGGCTCATTGTCGCAATGAAGAAGAACGTCGAGCTGCTATAGGGATGGCCACTGAAGATTGCGGAAAACGCGAGTAGCGCTCCCGAGAGCAACGCGGAAATACCACCTTCGAAGAAGCCGTATCGCCAGCTAAGCAAGCTAACCGGGGCGATATAGAGCGGCCAGAGGCTCAGTTGTTCGGATGTGTGTGCGTCGTAAAAGGCAATGACAGCCATAAGGATGGCTGCGACCAGAGCGGCGCGGGGCGGCGGTGCAAACATCCTTGCAAACCATATGGGTCCAGGGCGCATGTTGTGAGCCTACGGTGAAAGCCTTTCGAACTGCTGCAGTTAAGCTGACTTGAAGGAAGGACTTTCGTGCTCTTGAGATCACTGTAGCCACGGTACCCACCCGGAACCGTCGCTGCCCTCCTCGAAGGACCATTTCGTGCCGCAGGTTCGGCAGACAAAATCCAAGGCTGGACGCCTCGACTCACCGCGCGGATTAAATCCGTCGCCTGAGATCTGCAGTGCCCGGTGCCCTTTCGGATTCTCCGGGGAGTCCAATAACGCCTTGCAATCCGGGCACAGCATCGGCGCGGACCATAGCACCGCTGCCCGCGTTTAAGCTCGTGAAACGGCCCGTAGGCAGCTTCTCAGGCGGCTAGTGCCTGCGCCTTCTCCTCCACGGCCTGCTTCGTGTCCATGTAGCGGCTCGCGACCGAGTAGAAGACCGATTCGCAGGCGAGGAACGCATCGACCATATCGGGATCGAAATGCGATCCCCTGCCCTTGCGAATGATGTCCACGGCTTGCTCGTGGGGCATAGGTTCCTTGTAGACGCGGCGGCTGATGAGGGCATCGTAGACGTCCGCGATCGCCATGAGGCGCGCCGAGATCGGGATGGCATCGCCCTTCAGGCCGTCCGGGTAGCCCGAGCCGTCCCACTTCTCGTGGTGCGAGTAGGCGATTTCGCGCGCGCACTGCAGGAACGAGACCGGCGTGTCCAGCAGCTTCTCTGCAGTCAGGATGGCGTCGCGCCCGAGCTTCGAGTGCGCCTTCATCGCCTCGAACTCATCCGGCGTGAACCGGCCCGGCTTCAGGAGCAGCTTGTCGGGGATGCCGACCTTGCCGATGTCGTGCAACGGCGCGGACTTGTACAAAATCTCGATCTGCTTTTTCGACAGGTACTGGTCGAATTTCCCGGCTTCCCGCAATTGCAGGGCGAGCACCTGCACGTAGTTCTGGGTGCGGCGGATGTGGTTGCCGGTTTCGTTGTCGCGCGTCTCCGCGAGCGACGCCATGGCCATGATCGTCACGTCCTGAATGATGGAGACCTCGTGCGTGCGGCGCTGCACCTCGCCCTCGAGGAACGCGTTCTTGTCGCGCAGGAAGTCGGCGGCGAACTTCAACGTCAGGTGCGTGTGCACCCGCGCGAGCACGATCGGCGGGCTGATCGGCTTGGTGATGTAGTCGACGGCCCCCAGCTCCAGGCCGTGCTTCTCGTCCTCGATCTCGGCCTTGGCCGTAAGGAAGATGACCGGAATGTCCTGCGTCTTGGGGTCGGCTTTGAGGCGCTGGCAGACTTCGTAGCCGTCGATCCCGGGCATCATGATGTCGA
>JBLNDP010000193.1:0-36836 GCA_050261755.1 Clostridia bacterium | reverse complement strand
ACAGCGCGACGAGCGGCGAGCGCGTGCCCGAGGTGCTGAACGACCTGCGCCGCACGATGCAGGCGCATTGCGGCGTGTTCCGCTTTCCCGACGACCTGCACCGGGGCGTGCAGAAGATGCTGGAGATCGAGGAGCGCAGCCGGCGCACGTTCATCGCCGACAAGTCGAAGGTGTTCAACACCGCCCGCGTCGAGGCGCTGGAGCTGGAAAACCTCGTCGAGACGGCGCTGTCTACCATGATATCGGCCGAGGCGCGCAAGGAAAGCCGCGGCGCCCAGGCGCGCGCCGACTTTCCGGAGCGCGACGACCGCAACTGGATGAAGCACACGCTCTGGTACAAGGACGGAAACCGCCTGGACTACAAGCCGGTGCACCTCAAGCCGCTCACCGTGCCGACGCTCGAGCCGAAGGTCCGAACCTACTGAGGAAGATGCCCGAGGGCAGATGAAACTCACCGTCTACCGCTACGACCCCGACAAGGACGCGAAGCCCTACTACCAGGACTACGACGTGCCGCTCGATGCGCACGACCGGATGCTGCTCGACGCGCTGGTGAAGGCCAAGGAGCAGGACGACACGCTCGCCTTCCGCCGCTCTTGCCGCGAAGGCGTGTGCGGCTCGGACGCGATGAACATCAACGGCAAGAACCGCCTCGCCTGCATCACCAAGCTCGCCGAGCTGCCCGAGCACGTGACGCTCCGGCCGCTGCCCGGCATCCCGGTGATCCGCGACCTGATCGTCGACATGACGCAGTTCTTCAAGCAGTACCACTCGATCAAGCCGTACGTCATCAACGACGATCCGCCGCCGGAGCGCGAGCGGCTGCAGTCGCCGGAAGAGCGCGAGCACCTGAACGGCCTCTACGAATGCATTCTCTGCGCCTGCTGCTCCACGTCCTGCCCGTCGTTCTGGTGGAACCCGGACAAGTTCGTCGGCCCGGCGGGCCTGCTGCAGGCCTACCGCTTCCTCGCTGATACGCGCGACCAGGCGACCTCGGAGCGCCTCGACAACCTCGAGGACCCGTACCGCCTGTTCCGCTGCCACACGATCATGAACTGCGTCGACGTGTGCCCGAAGCACCTCAATCCCACGCGGGCGATCGGCCACATCCGCGAGCTGCTGGTCAAGCGCGCCGTCTGATGGGCGCCTACGAGCAGAACAAGCTGCACTGGAAATGCCGGCGCGGGCTGCTGGAGCTCGACCTCGTGTTCGAGAAGTTCCTTCCCGGCCTGGAGGAGAAGGACTTCGAGAAGCTGAGCAGCCTCCTCGACCTGCCCGACAACGACCTCTGGGACATCGTCATCGGCCGCAGCGACGCCTATCCGCCGCACCTGAACGAGATCGTGGCGCGCCTGCGCGCCATTTAATATGGCGCTCCTCAAGCGCGCCGTCTAGGAAGGGAACGAACCATGGCTGCAAAGAACGCCACCCTCAAGCTGCCCGACGGCAAGACGCTGGACTTCCCCGTCCTGCCGGGGACCATCGGCCCCGAAGTCATCGACATCCGCAAGCTCTACGGCCAGACCGGGATGTTCACGTACGACCCGGGATTCCTGTCCACGGCGAGCTGCAGCTCCTCGATCACCTACATCGACGGGGACAAGGGCGTGCTGCTCTACCGCGGCTACCCGATCGAGCAGCTGGCGCAGCACTGCGACTTCCTCGAGGTGTGCTACCTCCTGCTGAACGGCGAGCTGCCGAACGAGAAGCAGAAGACCGAGTTCGTCGACATCGTCACGCACCACACGATGGTGCACGAGCAGCTCGCGCGGCTGTACCAGGGCTTCCGCCGCGACGCGCACCCGATGGCGGTGCTGGTGGGCGTGGTCGGGGCGCTTTCCGCCTTCTATCACGACGCGCTCGACATCAATAACCCGCAGCACCGCACGATCTCGGCCTTCCGCCTGATCGCCAAGATGCCGACCATCGTCGCGATGGCCTACAAGTACTCGGTCGGCCAGCCGTTCATGTACCCCCGCAACGACCTGTCGTACACGGCGAACTTCATGCGCATGATGTTCGGCGTGCCCACCGAGGAGTACAAGGTGAACCCGGTGCTGGTGCGCGCGCTCGATCGCATCTTCATCCTGCACGCGGACCACGAGCAGAACGCCTCGACCTCGACGGTGCGCCTGTCGGGCTCCTCCGGCGCCAACCCCTACGCCTGCATCGCCGCCGGCATCGCCTGCCTGTGGGGACCGGCACACGGCGGCGCGAACGAGGCCTGCCTCGAGATGCTGGAGGAGATCGGCGACGTCTCCAAGGTGCCGGAGTTCATCAAGAAAGTGAAGGACAAGAACTCGAACGTGCGCCTGATGGGCTTCGGCCACCGCGTGTACAAGAACTACGACCCGCGCGCGAAGCTGATGCGCGAGACCTGCCACGAGGTGCTGAACGAGCTCGGCCTGCACAACGACCGCCTGTTCAAGCTCGCCATCGAGCTCGAGCGCATCGCCCTCGAGGACGATTACTTCGTCTCTCGGAAGCTCTACCCGAACGTCGACTTCTATTCGGGCATCGTGCAGCGCGCGCTCGGCATCCCGGTCGCGATGTTCACCTGCATCTTCTCGCTCGCGCGCACGGTCGGCTGGATCGCGCAGTGGCAGGAGATGATCTCGGACCCCGAGTACAAGATCGGCCGGCCGCGCCAGCTCTTCACCGGGCCCACGCAACGCGACCTGAAGCCGATCGGCAAGCGATAGACCCTATGATGAAGCAGTTCCTGGACAATTCTTACCTCTTCGGCGGCAACGCGCCGTTCATCGAGGACCTGTACGAAAAGTACCTCGTGAACCCGGGCAGCGTGCCGGATGAGTGGCGGGAGTACTTCGACCGCATGCAGGTGCTGCCGGGAAGCGCAGCCAAGGACGTTGCGCGCGCGCCGGTGGAGGAATCGTTCGTCCAGCGCGCGAAGCGGGGCGAGTTCTCCTCCCAGAAGACCGCCGCGTCGGAGCCGGTCGCGCCGGAGCGCCTGCAGGTGGCGGCGCTCCTCCTGGTCACCGCCTACCGCATCTCGGGCTCGCGCTGGGCCACCGTCGATCCGCTCAAGCGCCAGCCGCGGCCGCCGCAGCCGGAGCTGGAGCCCGCCTTCTACGACCTCACGGAGGCGGACCTCGACCAGACGGTGAACGCCGGCTCCTTCGTGGGGATCGACAGGACTTCCCTTCGGAACCTCCTCCAGGCCCTGCGCGACACCTACTGCCGGAACATCGGCTTCGAGTACATGTTCATCTCGGACCGGGCGCAGCGGCAGTGGATCCAGGAGCGCATCGAGCCGGCCCGCGCCATGGCGCAGCTCACGAGCGAGCAGAAGAAGCGGCTGCTGCAGAAGCTGACGGAGGCCGAGCAGCTCGAGCGTTACCTCCACACCAAGTACGTGGGGCAGAAGCGCTTCTCCCTCGAGGGCGGCGAGAGCCTCATCCCGTCCATCGACGAGATCATCCAGCGCTCCGGCGCGAGCGGCGTGCAGGAGATGGTGATCGGCATGGCGCACCGCGGGCGCCTCAACGTGCTCGTGAACGTGCTCGGCAAGATGCCGGCGGACCTGTTCCTCGAGTTCGAGGGCAAGCAGGCGCACCAGCTGCCCTCGGGCGACGTGAAGTACCACAACGGGTTCTCGTCCGACCTCTCGACGCCGGGCGGGCCGATGCACGTGTCGCTCGCCTTCAACCCGTCGCACCTCGAGATCGTCAACCCGGTGGTCGAGGGCTCGGTGCGCGCCCGGCAGCGCCGCCGCGACGACAAGAGCGGAGACCAGGTGCTGCCCGTGCTCGTGCACGGCGATGCGGCGTTCGCGGGGCAAGGCGTGGTCATGGAGACGCTCAACCTGTCGGGGACGCGCGGCTATGGCACCGGCGGCACGGTGCACATCATCGTCAACAACCAGATCGGCTTCACGACGTCCGATCCGCGCGACGCGCGCTCGACCACCTACTGCACCGACGTGGCCAAGATGGTCGAGGCGCCGATTTTCCACGTGAACGGCGATGACCCAGAGGCGGTGCTCTTCGTCACGCAGCTTGCGCTCGACTTCCGCAAGACGTTCCACAAGGACGTCGTGGTCGACATCGTCTGCTTCCGCAAGCTCGGCCACAACGAGCAGGACGAGCCGTTCGTGACGCAGCCGCTGATGTACAAGAAGATCTCGCAGCACCCCGGCACGCGCAAGGTGTACGCGGACAAGCTGGTGGCTCAGGGGATCGTCGGCGCGGACGACCCGGAGCTCATGATCAAGAGCTACCGCGACACGCTGGATGCCGGGAAGCAGTCGGTCAGCCCGGTGCTCTCCAACTTCAAGAGCAAGTTCGCGGTCGATTGGGCGCCGTTCCTGAACTCGAAGTGGACGGACCACGCCGACACGCATGTGCCGCTCGACGAATTGAAGAGATTGTCGGAAAAAATCACTTCGGTTCCGGAGGGCTTCAAGCTGCACCCGACGGTCGCGCGCGTGATCGAGAGCCGCAGGCAGATGGCCGACGGAAAGCTCGCCGTCGACTGGGGCATGGCGGAGACCCTCGCGTACGCATCGCTCCTTTCCAACGGCTATGACGTGCGCCTCTCGGGCCAGGACTCCGGCCGCGGCACCTTCGCGCACCGGCATGCCGTGCTGCACGACCAGGACCGCGAGCGCTGGGACCAGGGCAGCTACATTCCCCTGCAGCACATCGGCAAGGACCAGGGCGACTTCGTGGTCATCGACTCGGTGCTCTCGGAGGAGGCGGTGCTCGGCTTCGAGTACGGCTTCTCGACCGCCGAGCCGAACGCGCTGGTGATCTGGGAGGCGCAGTTCGGCGACTTCGCCAACGGCGCGCAGGTGGTGATGGACCAGTTCATCAGCTCCGGCGAGCAGAAGTGGGGCCGGGTCTGCGGCCTGGTGCAGCTGCTGCCGCATGGCTACGAGGGGCAGGGGCCGGAGCATTCGTCCGCCCGCCTCGAGCGTTACCTGCAGCTCTGCGCCGAGCACAACATCCAGGTGTGCGTGCCGAGCAATGCCGCGCAGGTCTTCCACCTGCTGCGCCGGCAGATGCTGCGGCCGTTCCGCAAGCCGCTCGTCGTCATGACGCCGAAGTCGCTCCTGCGCAAGAAGGAAGCCGCCTCGCCGATCGACGACCTCGCGACGGGAACGTTCCAGACGGTCATTCCGGACACCACCACGACCGATCCCAAGGAAGTGAAGCGCGTGGTCGCCTGCTGCGGCAAGGTCTACTACGACCTGGCGACCAAGCGCATCGAGATGCAGCGGGCCGACACGGCGATCATCCGCGTCGAGCAGCTCTATCCGTTCCCGCACAAGCAATTCCAGGCGGAGATCGCGAAGTACCCGAACGCGGCGGAAGTCGTGTGGTGCCAGGAGGAGCCGCAGAACCAGGGCGCCTGGTACCAGACCGCCCACTACCTGCGCGAAAACATGCGCGAAGGGCAGAAGCTGTACTATGCCGGCCGTCCGGCCTCGGCCGCCCCCGCGGGTGGCTACATGGCCCGGCACAACGAGCGCCAGAAGACGCTCGTCGAGCAGGCATTCGGCAAGTTCAAGTAGTCGACCGAGCTGTTTAACCCGGGCGGGTTACCCGCCCTGTCCCTCTGAACCCGGCGGAAGCTCAGCCGAAGCCGGGGAGGGCTGAACGGGAGTTGTACATGGCGATCATCGAAGTGAAGGTCCCGCAGCTGTCGGAGTCCGTCTCCGAGGCGACCCTGCTCGACTGGCACAAGAAGGAAGGCGAGCCGGTCAAGCGCGACGAGAACCTCATCGACATCGAGACCGACAAGGTCGTCCTCGAGCTCCCGGCGCCAGCCGATGGCGTTTTGATAAAAATACTGAAAAAAGCGAAAGATGCGGTGGGATCCGGCGACGTGATCGCCCAGATCGACACGGATGCGAAGGCGGGCGTCGTTCCCGCAGCTTCCTCTTCCGGGAAGAAGCCGGAAGCCGAGAAGGCGAGACCGTCCGCGCCTGCGGTAATGCCCGCCGCACAGAAGATCGCCGCGGAAAAGGGCGTCAACACCTCGTCCATCCAGGGCACCGGCCGCGACGGCCGGGTGACCAAGGGAGATGTGCTCCAGGCCGGAAGCGCTCCGGCGCCAAGGGCGCCCCTTCCTCAAGCCGCGTCGCCGGTCGATACCGATCACCTGACGTCCGGCCGGCCGGAGCAGCGGGTGCCGATGTCGCGCCTGCGGCAGCGCGTGGCCGAGCGCCTGGTGCAGTCGCAATCGACCGCCGCGATCCTCACCACGTTCAACGAAGTGAACATGGCGCCGGTGATGGAGATGCGCAAGAAGTACCAGGAGCGCTTCGAGAAGGAGCACGGCGTGCGCCTGGGGTTCATGTCGTTCTTCGTCAAGGCGGCGGTGCACGCGCTCAAGCGCTACCCTATGGTGAACGCCTCGATCGACGGCAACGACATCGTCTACCACGGCTACTTCGACGTCGGGGTCGCGGTCGGCAGCCCGCGCGGGCTCGTGGTGCCGATCCTGCGCGAGGCGGACCGCATGAGCTTCGCCGACATCGAGAAGAAGATCGGCGACTTCGGCAAGCGCGCCCAGGACGGCAAGCTCGGCCTCGAGGAGCTCACCGGCGGCACGTTCTCCATCTCGAACGGCGGCGTCTTCGGCTCGATGCTCTCGACGCCCATCATCAATCCGCCGCAGTCCGCGATCCTCGGCGTGCACGCGACGAAGGACCGGCCGGTGGCCGAGAACGGCCAGGTGGTCATCCGGCCGATGAACTACCTCGCGCTGTCGTACGACCACCGCATCATCGACGGCCGGGAAGCGGTCCTGTTCCTCGTCGCCATCAAGGAAGCCCTCGAGGATCCCGCCCGCCTGATCCTGGAGATCTGACGATGGACCTCTTCGACGTCATCGTCATCGGGGCGGGCCCCGGCGGCTACATCGCCGCCATCCGCGCCGGGCAGCTCGGCCTCAAGGTGGCCTGCATCGACGACTGGAAGGGCGCGGACGGCAAGCCGGCTCCCGGCGGCACGTGCACCAACGTCGGCTGCATCCCCTCGAAGGCGCTCCTGCAGTCCTCCGAGAACTTCGAGCAGGCCGGCCATGGCTTCGCCGAGCACGGCATCAAGGTGAAAGGCCTGGATCTCGACCTCAAGCAGATGCTCGCCCGCAAGGACAAGGTCGTGAAGGCGAGCAACGATGGGATCCTCTACCTCTTCAAGAAGAACAAGGTGACGTTCTTCAACGGCCGCGGGTCCTTCCTCAAGTCCGGGGCCGACGGCTACGAGATCTCCACGGGGAAGGAAACGATCAAGGGAAAGCAGGTGATCGTCGCCACCGGCTCCAGCCCCCGCGCCTTGCCGGGCGTTCCGTTCGACGAGAAGCTCATCCTGAGCAATGCGGGTGCGCTGGCCATCCCGGAAGTGCCCAAGCGCCTGGGGGTGATCGGGGCCGGGGTGATCGGGCTTGAGATGGGCAGCGTCTGGCGCCGCCTGGGGGCCGAAGTGACGATTCTCGAAGCCCTGCCGGCCTTCCTCGGCGCCGCGGACGAAGCCGTCGCCAAGGAGGCCGCCAAGGTCTTCGCCAAGCAGGGCCTGCAGATCGAGCTGGGCGTGTCGATTGCCAAGGTATTCGGCGCAAAGAAAGGTGTTTCAGTTCAATACACTACGAGAGACAATTCAAGTAAGACATTGGATTGCGACCGGCTCATCGTTTCCATCGGCCGGGTGCCCAACACCGACGGGCTCGGCGTAGCCGCCGTCGGCCTCAAGCTCGATGAGCGGGGCTTCGTGGCGGTGGACGGCGAGTGCCGGACGAGCCTGCCCAACGTCTGGGCGATCGGCGACGTGGTGCGCGGGCCGATGCTCGCGCACAAGGCGGAGGAAGAGGGTGTGGCGGTAGCCGAGCGGATCGCCGGCCAGAAGCCGCACGTGGACTTCAACCTGGTGCCTTGGGTGATTTACACGGCGCCGGAGATCGCCTGGGTCGGCAAGACCGAGCAGCAGCTCAAGGCGGAGGGACGGGGCTACCGTGCAGGCAGTTTCCCGTTCTCGGCCAATGCCCGCGCGAGGGCCCTCGGCGATACCACCGGGTTGGTCAAGTTCCTGGCCGACGAGAAGACCGACGAGATCCTGGGCGTCCACATCGTGGGCCCCTTCGCCGGCGAGCTGATCGCGGAAGCGGCGGTGGCCATGGCGTTCCGTGCCTCGAGCGAGGACATCGGCATGATCTGCCATGCCCACCCGTCGCTCTCCGAGGCGATGAAGGACGCCGCCCTCGCGGTCGACAAGCGCGCCCTGAACATTTGATGCCGGACGTCCGCTCGCTTTACCAGGAAAACCTGGCGAAGCGCGGCTTCCAGGCCGATCCCTCGCAGGAGGCCGCCGTCGAGCGGCTACAGCGCCTGTACGAGGAGTGGACGGCCTACAAGAAGAAGCGAAGCAACGCGCTCAGCAAGCTGATCGTGCATCCGACGCTACCGAAGGGCGTCTACCTCTGGGGCCCCGTCGGGCGCGGCAAGAGCTTCCTGATGGATAGCTTCTTCCTTTGCGTGCCGCTCGTGCGCAAGCGCCGGGTGCATTTCCACCACTTCATGCGGGAGATCCACCGCGAGCTCGATGCGGCGAAGGGGAGCGAGGATCCGATCGCCGTCGTCGCGGAAAAGACCTCCAGGAAGTATCGCCTGGTGTGCTTCGACGAGTTCCACGTCTCGGACATCGCCGACGCCATGATCCTCGGCCGCTTCCTCGAGCAGACGATGGAGCGGGGCGTGCAGTACGTGATGACCTCCAACTACCCGCCCGACGGCCTGTACCCCAACGGCCTGCAGCGCGAGCGGTTCCTTCCGGCCATCGAGCTGCTCAAGTCGCGCCTGGACGTCGTGAGCGTCGACAACGGTACGGACTACCGGCGGCTCAAGATGGAAAGGCTGCAGGTCTACTACGTAAAAAATGATCTGGTTTTGGAAAAGATCTTTTCCGACCTGAAGGACGTGGAGGAGGAGAGCCACCCGTTGGATGTCGAAGGGCGGCAGATCCCGTACCGCAAGCGGGCGGGCGGGCTGGTCTGGTTCGACTTCGAGGTCCTGTGCGGCGGGCCGAGGTCGTACGCCGACTACGTCGACCTGGCCAGGCGGTTCCACACCGTGATCCTTTCGGGCGTGCCGCTCCTGTCGCCCAAGCGCGCCGACGCGGCGCGGCGCTTCACCTGGCTGGTGGACGTCTTCTACGACGACCGGGTCAAGCTGATCGTCTCGGCCGAGGCGCAGCCGGAGGATCTTTTCCCGGCGGGCGAGAACAGCGCCGAGTTCGAGCGCACCGTGAGCCGCCTGCACGAAATGCAGTCGGCGAAGTACCTGCAGCAGGAGCGCGCCCGCCGATAGGCCATACAATAGCGGCAGGAGGAGCGACCGCGATGCAGGAGAGATTCAAGGCCTTCAGGCTCACCGAGGCGGACAAGAAGGTCCGCGCGGAGTTCGTGCAGGTGGGCCTCGACGAGCTCGACCCGGGCGACGTGACGGTGCGCGTCGCCTATTCCGACATCAATTACAAGGATGCCCTCGCGGCGACGGGCAAGGGACGCATCCTGCGCCGGCCGGTGTGCATCGGCGGCATCGATTTCTCGGGAACGGTGGTGTCGTCCGGGGACGCACGCTTCGCCAAGGGCGACGCGGTCCTGGGCGTGGGCTTCGACCTCGGCGTGGCGCACAACGGCGGGTATGCCGAGTACGCGCGCGTGCCGGCGGACTGGCTCGTCAAGCTGCCGGCCGGCATGAGCCTGTGGGATGCGATGGCGTTCGGCACGGCGGGCTTCACCGCCGGCATCGCCATCGTGCGCATGGAGCAGAACGGGCTCAAGCCTGCGAACGGCCCGGTGGTCGTCAGCGGCGCGACCGGCGGCGTCGGCTCCATCGCCATCGCCTCGCTGAAGAACCTCGGCTACCACGTCGTCGCGCTGACCGGAAAGGCGAGCGAGGCGGACTGGCTCAAGGGAATCGGCGCAGCGGAGGTCAAGCTGCGCTCGGAGCTCGACCTGGCCAAGGTCAAGCCCCTCGACAGGGCGACCTGGGCCGGCGCGGTCGACAACCTGGGCGGAGACGTGCTGGCCTGGATGGCGAGCACGATGAAGGTGAACGGCGTGATCGCCTCGATCGGCCTCGCGGCGAGCGCGAGTCTTAATACCACCGTGATGCCGTTCATCCTGCGCGGCGCTTCGCTCCTGGGCATCAACTCCACGGACTCGCCCACGCCGGCGCTGCGCCAGGAAGTGTGGCGCCGCCTCGCGGGCGACCTTCGCCCGGCCCGGCTGAAGGACATGGCGCAGACGATTCCCTTCGAGCAGCTGCCTTCGGCGTTCGACCGCTTCATCACCTCGCAGGTGCGCGGCCGCATCGTCGTCG
This sequence comes from Clostridia bacterium, assembly GCA_050261755.1. GTDB lineage: Bacteria > Pseudomonadota > Gammaproteobacteria > Burkholderiales > SG8-39 > SCGC-AG-212-J23. Next base: position 26,491 of record JBLNDP010000193.1, on the reverse strand, counting down.
ACCTCGCCGCGTAACGGCATGGCGCAGGGAACGGACATCCCTGAGAAGAAGGTCCTGATCGTCGACGACTCGAAGTTCGTCCGCACGACCTTCAACCGCATCCTGTCGAGCTCCTTCGCGGTGCGCGAGGTGGCGAACGGCGAGGACGGCTGGCAGGCGATCGAGAGCGACCCATCCATCGTCATGGTGGTGTCCGACCTGGACATGCCGAAGCTCGACGGCTACGGCTTGCTCGAGCGCGTGCGCGGCGCGAAGGATGAGCGGATCAAGGCGCTGCCGATCGTCATCATCTCCGGCGCGCAGAACGAGGCGGCGAAGAAGCGCGCGCGCGAGCTGGGCGCGAACGACTTCGTCTCGAAGGAAGCCGATGCGCCGGAGGTGCTCTCGCGCATCGACAACATCCTCAAGCTCGTCAAGGCCACCGGCGAGCTGGAGCAGAACAAGCAGGTGATCGAGCAGACGGCGACGCACGATCCGCTCACCGGCACGTTCACGCCCCACTACCTGATGACCGAGGGCCGCAAGCACTACGCGCATGCCCGGCGTCACGGCGGGCAGCTCTCGGTCATGGCCTTCCGCATCGACAGCTATCCGGAGGTGTTGAAGGCGGTGGGCAAGGACGTCGCCGACCAGCTGCTCGCCCGGATCGCCAAGCTTGTGACGAGCACGCTGCGCACCGAGGATTCCATCGGCCGGGCTGCCGAGGCGACCTTCGTGGTCATCTCGACCGGCGCGGGCGCCGCGCAGGTCATGGCGTTCGCGAAGCGCCTGTATAACCAGCTGCAGGCGGCCCAGGTCGCGTTCAAGGGCCAGCCCCTGAAGATCGTTTCCAGCTTCGGCATCGCCTCGCCGCAGGACACGGCGAACTCGATCGAGGACCTCATCAAGCTCGCGCTCGCACGGCTGCAGAAGGCCGGCGCCAGCAAGGGCGAGCGCATCGTCGGCGGCGACGAGATCAGCGTGGTGAAGCCCGCCACGCTGCCCGGCGACATCGACCGGGCCGTGCAGGCGCTGGAGCAGGTCGACCCGGCCCGGCTCGGGGACGCCGCCGACGACGTGCTGCGGCGCCTGCTGCCATTCCTGCGCGCGCTCTTCAAGCGCGTGAACATGGACCTTCCCGCGGACAAGATCGCCGCCGTGCTCAAGGGAAAACAGAAGTAGCTTGATCCCAATCAAGCCGGGTAGCGGCCCGGCCGGGAAAGTAGCCAAACTCGCACGACGGAAAGCCCATGGAAACCTACCGAAGCTTCCACCGCCGCTCGATCGAGGACCGCGACGGCTTCTGGTCCGAGCAGGCGCGGCTGATCGACTGGCAGGCGCCCTTCACGAAGGTGCTCGATTATTCGCGCCCGCCCTTTGCCCGCTGGTTCGTCGGCGGCCGCACGAACCTCTGCCACAACGCGGTCGACCGCCACCTCGCGTCGCGGGGCGGCCAGAAGGCGCTCGTCTACATCTCCACGGAGACGGGCGAGACGAAGACCTTCACCTACCGGGAGTTGTTCTCCGAAGTGCAAAAAGCCTCGGCGATGATGCGCTCGCTGGGCGTGAAGAAGGGCGACCGCGTCATCGTCTACATGCCGATGATCCCGGAGGCGGTCTTCACGATCCTTGCCTGCGCGCGCCTCGGCGCCATCCACTCGGTCGTCTTCGGCGGCTTCGCCGCCGCCAGCCTCGCGGCTCGCATCGACGATGCCAGGCCGGCGCTCATGGTGACCGCCGACGGCGGCAGCCGCATGGGCAAGCCCGTCCTCTACAAGTCGCTCGTGGACGAGTCCCTCAAGCTGGCCAAGCATCCGCCTGCGAAAGTCCTGCTCTTCAACCGGGGGTTGGACAAGGGCCTTTCCTTGCAGAAGGGAAGGGATGTCCTCTGGCAGGAGCTCCAGAAAGACATATCAAGCACAACGATCGCGTGCGAGTGGCTGGAATCCAGCGAGCCCTCGTACATCCTTTACACGTCGGGCACCACGGGCCAGCCCAAGGGCGTGCAGCGAGACGTGGGCGGCTATGCGGTGGCGCTCGCTTCGTCGATGAAGCACATCTTCTGCGGCAATCCCGGCGAGACGATGTTCACCACCTCGGATATCGGCTGGGTGGTGGGGCACTCCTACATCATCTATGCGCCCCTCATCGCGGGCATGACGACCATCCTGTACGAGGGGGTGCCGATCCGACCGGACGCGGGCATCTGGTGGAAGATCGTGCAGGACCACAAAGTGACGGTGATGTTCTCGGCGCCGACCGCGATCCGCGTGCTGAAGAAGCAGGATCCGGCCTATCTGAAGAAATACGACCTCTCGTCGCTGCGGCATCTCTTCCTCGCCGGCGAGCCCCTCGACGAGCCGACGCACACCTGGATCAGCGGCTCGCTCGGCAAGCCGGTGATCGACCACTATTGGCAGACGGAGACCGGCTGGCCGCTCCTGTCTTCGCACCCCGGCGTCGAGAAGACGCCGCTCAAGATGGGCTCGCCGAGCTTCCCGGTCTACGGCTACGACGTGCACCTGCTGCACGAGGGCAGCGGCAAGGAGGTCGCCGACGGCGAGAAGGGCGTGGTGACCATCACGCCGCCGCTGCCGCCGGGCTGCATGAGCACCGTCTGGGGCGACGACGAGCGCTTCGTGAGGACGTATTTCGGCGACTTCAAGGGCCGGCAGGTCTATTCCACCTTCGACTGGGGCATCCGCGACAAGGACGGCTATTACTTCATCCTCGGGCGCACGGACGACGTGATCAACGTCGCCGGCCATCGCCTCGGCACGCGGGAGATCGAGGAGGCCGTGAGCATGCATCCCAACGTCGCCGAATGCGCGGTGGTGGGGGTGGCGGACGCCCTCAAGGGCCAGATGCCGCTCGCCTTCGCGGTGCTGAAGGACCCCGCCAAGGGCACCTCGGCCGCCGACGTCATGGAGACCGTCGACAAGCAGCTCGGGCCGATCGCGCGCCCGCGCGCCGTGCACTTCGTCACGCTCCTGCCCAAGACCCGCTCGGGAAAGACCCTGCGCCGCTCGATCCAGGCCCTGGCGGAGGGCCGCGACCCCGGCGACCTGACGACCATCGAGGATCCGGGCGCCCTCGAGCAGATTCGCGCTGCACTGCGGAGCCGCTAGCGCCGGTTGCCAGCCCGCGGGGCTTGGGTTGAAATGGGGCCTCCTGTGGAGGAGGCCCAATGAATAACACGATCGTCCCGCTCGCGAGCCGCATCCTGCTCGCGCTCCTGTTCCTGATTTCCGGCTACAACAAGCTGATCAACGTCACGGGCACCGCCGGATACCTCGGCAAGGTGGGCGTGCCCATGGCCGAGGTCACGGTCTGGGGGGTCATCGCCGTCGAGCTGCTCGGCGGCTTGCTCATCGTCCTCGGCTGGCAGACGCGCATCGTCGCCTGGGTCATGGCGGCGTTCACGCTCGGCACGGCGCTCTTCGGCCACAAGTTCTGGATCGACCCGGCGCAGACCACCCAGTTCCTCAAGAACCTGGCGATCATGGGCGGATTCCTCATGCTTGCCGCCTACGGTCCGGGACGCGCCTCGATCGATCGCCGCTAGGCGAAGGCAGGCGCCAAAAGAAAAGGGCCCCGCGGGGCCCTTTTTTCTTGCCCGGGCTGCGCGCTCAGGTCTGGAACAGGTGCGTCTCGCCGGGCTTCATCACCGTGACCTGGACGTTCGGGGCGATCGCCGCCATCGCGCGTCGGAATTCCTCCCCGGCCTCCACGCCCTTCACCGCGGGATTGTGCGCGTAGTGCACCGGAACGGCGTATTGCACGCCCATCCACTGGCACGCTCGCGCCGCTTCCTCCGGGCCCATCGTGTACGGCCCGTCGCCGACGCACACGAGCGCGACATTCGGCTGGTAGCGCTCGCCGAGCGTCTTCATGTCGCCGAAGAGGTCCGTGTCGCCGCTGATGTAGAACCGCACGCCGCCGATGTCCAGCATGTAGCCGGCAGCCGGATAGCCGTGCAGGTTCGAGTGCACCGCGGGCACGAGGCGCGCCGTCATCTCGCCGACCTTGGAAGTTCCGCCGAAGTTCATGCCGGCGCCGCCGTTGACGACGATCTTGGCGGGGTCGAGCCCGGCCTTCTTGAAGTCGGGCACGAAGCCCGTCGGCGAGCGCATCAGGTCGCTCTGGCCGGTGGTGATCACCGGGACCCCGGCGTCGGAGAGGGCCTTCAGCGCGTCGAAGTAGTCGCCGGCATGGTCGCCATGGTCGTGCGTGAGCATGACGAGCACCGCCTGCGGATTCTTGCTCTTCACATACTGGGCGAACGCCTCCTTGCTGGAGTACTCCGCCGCCTTCGGCACGTTGAAGCGCGTCCAGCCGGCGTTGCTCCAGAACCAGGCGTCGGCGTAGGCCATCTGCCTGTGATCCGGGGTGGCGAGCTCGACGATGCCGCCGCCGAGCCAGCGGACCGACGCGCGTCCGCCCGAGAGGCGGGCCGAGCCGCCCGTGCCAGGCCCGGGCTGCATGCCTGCCGCGCAGCCGCCGAGCGCCAGCGCGCCGCCCGCAGCCGCGATGCCCTGAAGCAGGCGACGGCGCGCGAAATCGATTCCTACTCGTGTCTTCGTTTCCACTTGGGTCTCCTCCTTGAAGAACGCCAAGGCGGAGTCAACCCGGAGGCGCTGCAAACTTCCTTGACCGCAGTCAATCCTGACGGGATGGCAGGGAAACGATCCCTTGGGCGGCCAGGTCCGCGATCTCGCCTGCCGCGTAGCCGAGGCCGGCAAGGATGTCGCGGCCATGCTCGCCGACGCTCGGAGGATCGGCGCGCTTCTCGAGGCGCTTGCCGTCGAGCTCGAGCGGCAGCGCGGGGACGTGGATCGTCTTGCCGTTGACGCCGATCTCCATCATGCCGCCGGCGGCGTTGAGGTGGGGGTCGTCGAGCAGGTCCCACGGCTTGGCGATCGGCGCGAACGGCAGGCCGATGCGCTCGAGCTTCTCCGCCAGGGGCTTTTGCTCGTACTTCTTGATGAGGGAAGAGAGGGCCGGAAGCAGCCAGCTGCGCTCCTTCACCCGCATGCCGTTGGTCTTGAGGCGCGGGTCGGCTTTCAATTCCTCGGCGCCGAACTCGCGGCAGAAGACTTCCCACTGCGTGTCGGTGACCACGCCGACGAACAGGCGCCCGCCGTCCGCGGTTTCGAAGATGTCGTAGATGCCCCATGCCGGGCGCTTGACCGACATGGGCGGGGGCGCCTCGCCGGTCAGCTCGTACTGCGCCATGTGCTGCGCCACCAGGTACGCGGTGCTCTCGAAGAGCGAGCTCGTGACGCGCTTGCCGCGCCCGGTGCGCTCGCGCTCGCGCAGCGCCGCCATGATGCCGATCGCGGCATAGCTGCCGCCCATGATGTCGATGACCGACGAGCCGGCGCGCAGCGGCCGGTCGGGCAGGCCGGTCATGTAGGCGAGCCCGCCCATCATCTGCGTCACCTCGTCGAGCGCCAGCCGATGCTCGTACGGGCCGGTGAGGAAGCCCTTGAGGGAGCAGTAGATCAGGCGCGGATTCCGCTTGCTCAATTCGCCGTAGGAGAAGCCGAGCTTGTCCAGCGCGCCCGGCCGGAAGTTTTCCGTCAGCGCGTCCGCCGTGTCGAGCAGCTTGAGCACGATCTCCTTGCCGCGGGCGCTCGCGAGGTCGACCGCGAGGCTCTTCTTGTTGCGATTGAACACCGGGTAGAAGCCCGACCCGGCGCCCTCGAGGCGCCGCGTGTTGTCGCCGGCGGGCGGCTCGACCTTGATGACCTCGGCGCCGAGATCCGCGAGCACGAGCCCGCAAGACGGGCCCATGACCATGTGCGAGAACTCGACGACCCTTACGCCTTCAAGCGGCAGCACGAAAGCCTTTGGGAAGCCCCGCCATCGGCGTGTGCCCGTAGATCGGCTCGTCGGGAATGCCGGCGACGAGGAGCTTGCGCGCCTCGAGCAGCTTCGCGTAATCCACGCCGGTGCTCACGCCCATGCTCTCGAACATGAACACGAGGTCCTCGGTGATCACGTTGCCGCTCGCGCCCGGGGCGAACGGGCAGCCGCCGAGCCCGCCCATGGAGCTGTCGAAGCTGCGCACGCCGGTCTCGTAGGCGGCGAGCGCGTTGGCGAGGCCAAGCCCCCGGGTGTTGTGGAAATGGGCGCCTTCGAGCTTGGAGCCGATCCTGGAAAGGACCTTCTCGAAAACCCTTTTGACTTGCGCCGGGTTGGCGTAGCCCACCGTATCGGCGAGCGCCACCGCGTCGCAAAAGCCCGCGAGCGCCGTTGCGATGCGGACGACTTCATCCTCTGGGACTTCGCCCTGCATGGTGCAGCCGAAGGCCGTGGAGACCGCGCCTTCGATCTCGACGCCCGGATGCGGATATTCGGCGCACTTGCGCACTTCCTCGACCATCTGGTCCGGCGTCATGCGCACGTTCGAAAGCGAGTGCTGGTGGCTGGCGGACACCGGGAAGGTGACCTTGTGCGCACCGGCTTCGATGGCGCGCTGGAATCCCTTCAGGTTCGGCGCGAGGGCGACGACCTTCAGTCCCGGAATGCTTTTCGCGAAGACCACGAGCTCGTGCGTGTCCGCCATGGCGGGTATGAGCTTCGGCGGGACGAACGAGCCGACCTCGATTTCCGGGATCCCGGCTTCGGCGAGGGCGCGTATCCACGCCTTCTTCGCCTCGGTGGGCATGAGGTGCTTCGCGTTCTGCAGGCCGTCGCGCGGCCCGACTTCGCAGATGGTGATCTCTGGCATGGCCGGATTCTAGCGCCGTGCCTCGGCGCTGCGGATCATGAGCGCGGCGACGACGCCGAGCGCGGCCAGAACGAGCATCGTCGCGAGCGATGCCGTCCAGCTGCCGGAGCGCGAGGCGACCCAGGCAACGAGGATCGGCACGGAGAACTGCGCGATGTGCGAGGCCTGCATGATCATCCCGTTGGTCGTGCCGATGTGCTCCGGGCTGCGCGCGTGCACCGGCGCGCCGGAGAAAATCACGCCCGGGATGATGCCGCCGAGGAGCGAGAAGGCGAGCAGGGCGGCGAAGCGCCCTGCATCCGGGACCGCATTCGAGAAACCGATGGCCGCCGTCAGCCCCATCGCCACGGCGCCGGCGGCCATGGCCGCCCAGCGGCGCAGGCCGAGGCGCAGGAGCAGGCCGCCGAGCAGGTTGCCCGGGATGTTGATGGCCACGAAGGCCGCCGCGACGAGCGCGGCGGCGGGCTGGCTCATGCCGCGCTCCTCGACGACGAACGTCGGCAGCCAGGTCATGAGCGAAGTCCACTGGCCGGTGTAGCAAGTGAATGCCAGGCACAGCGCGAGGATTCCAGGCCGGGGCAGCGATTCGCGCAAGAGCCGCAGTGGATCCACCGCGCCGCCGAAGCGCGGGGCCGGGACGCAGCGTGCGAGGAGGGCGGCGCATCCCGCCGCGTATGCCGCCAGGACCATCCAAAGGCTGCGCCAGCCGAACGTGGCGAGCGCGACCGGCGCAAGCAGGAGCGCAATGGTGCCGCCCGTCGGCATGTAGCAGCTCCAAAGCGATAGCGCCGTTCCGCGGTCGTCGGGCTTCGCGGCGCCCACGAGCAGCGGCACGGCCGATACGGTGAAAAGGATGAAGCCGAGGCCTTCGACGAAGCGCGCCGCGAGCAGGGCCGCCGCATCACCCGAGAACGCGCCGCCGAGGCTTCCCACCGCCATGAAGACGAGGCCCGCGAGCGCGACGCGCTTCTGGCCGAAGCGGTCGGCGAGCGTGCCGCCGAATACGCCGAGGCAGCCCCCGATCACGTACATCATCGTGTGCACGAACCCGGACTGCACGAGGCCGAGGCCCAGGTCGGCCCGGATCGCCGGAAGGGCGGGCGGGACCTTAGTGATGGTGGCGCCGGCGGCGAGCCCGCCGGCGAAGATCACCCAGACGGCCCGCCAATCCGTCACGCGCTGGTGACGGGAATCTTCAGCTCGACGATCTTCTTCGCCCATTCCGCCGGCCCGGTCTGGTGGACCGACGTGCCGTTCGCGTCGACGGCGACGGTGACCGGCATGTCCTGCACCTCGAACTCGTAGATCGCTTCCATGCCGAGGTCCTCGAAGGCCAGCACGCGCGACTTGCGGATCGCCTTGGCGACCAGGTAGGCCGCGCCGCCAACCGCCATCAGGTAGGCGGCCTTGTGCTTGCGGATCGCTTCGATCGCGACCGGCCCGCGCTCCGCCTTGCCGATCATCACGAGCAGCCCCGTCTTCGCGAGCATGGTCTCGGTGAACTTGTCCATGCGCGTGGAGGTCGTCGGGCCGGCGGGGCCGACCACCTCTTCGCGGACGGGATCGACGGGGCCGACGTAGTAGATGGCGCGGTTGGTGAAGTCCACGGGGAGCTTTTCCCCCTTCTTCAGCATGTCCTCGATGCGCTTATGCGCCGCATCCCGGCCGGTCAGCATCTTCCCGGAGAGCAGCAGCCGCTCGCCCGGTTTCCACGACGCGACTTCCGCCTTGGTCAGCGTGTCGAGGTTGACGCGCCGCGAGGCCGCATCCGCCTTCCACGTCACGGCCGGCCAGTCCGAGAGGTTCGGCGCCTCGAGCTCGGCGGGGCCCGAGCCGTCGAGAACGAAGTGCGCGTGGCGGGTGGCGGCGCAGTTGGGGATCATGGCGATCGGCCGGTTCGCGGCATGCGCCGGGAACGTCCGGATCTTCACGTCCAGAACGGTCGACAGGCCGCCGAGGCCCTGCGCGCCGATGCCGAGCGCGTTGACCCTGTCGTAGAGCTCGATGCGCATCTCGTCGACCTTGCTCTTCGCGCCGCGCGCCTTGAGCTCCGCCATGTCGATCGGCTCCATGAGCGATTCCTTCGCCATCTGCATCGCCTTCTCGGCGGTGCCGCCGACGCCGATCCCGAGCATTCCGGGCGGGCACCAGCCGGCGCCCATGGTCGGCACCGTCTTCAGCACCCATTCGACGATCGAGTCCGACGGGTTGAGCATGGCGAATTTCGACTTCGCCTCGGAGCCGCCGCCCTTGGCGGCGACGTCCACCTCGAGCTTGTCGCCCGGCACCAGCTGCACCGAGACGACGGCCGGGGTGTTGTCGCGCGTGTTCTTCCGCCCGAAGTCGGACTCGTCGAGCACGGACGCGCGGAGCTTGTTCTCCGGATTCATGTAGGCGCGCCGCACGCCTTCATCGACCACTTTCTGCAGGTCGTCGAAATCGAGGCGAACCTTCGTGCCCACCTTGAGGAAGACGTTGACGATGCCGGTGTCCTGGCAGATCGGCCGGTGCCCCTCCGCGCACATGCGCGAGTTGGTGAGGATCTGCGCGATCGCGTCCCTTGCGGCCGGCGACTGCTCGCGCTCATAGGCGCGGCCGAGCGCGCGGATGTAGTCGGCGGGGTGGTAATACGAGATGAACTGGAGCGCGTCCGCAATGCTTTGCGAGAGATGCTCCGCCTTGATCAGGGTCATGGCCGGGCGGGGGTTTCGTCTTGTGCGGGGACGCGCGGGATTCTACTATTCGTGGTCTCTGAGGAGGAAGGCAATGGCATCCACGATCGAATCGGTTCTGCAGGAATCGCGCGTCTTCCCGCCGGCGCCGGCGTTCGTCAGGCAGGCCAATATTTCCGGCATGGACGCGTACCGGAAGATGGCCGCCGAAGCGGAGAAGGACTTCGAAGGCTTCTGGGCGAAGCTCGCGCGCGAGACGCTGATCTGGTCCAAGCCGTTCACCAAGACGCTCGACGAGTCGAACGCCCCCTTCTTCAAGTGGTTCCACGACGGCGAGCTCAACGCGTCGTACAACTGCCTCGACCGGCACCTGAAGACGCAGCCCGACAAGGTCGCGATCATCTTCGAGGCGGACGACGGCAAGGTGACGAAGATCACCTACAAGCAGCTCTACCACGAGGTATGCCGCTTCGCGAACGCCCTGAAGGCGAGGGGCGTGAAGAAGGGCGACCGCGTCCTCATCTACATGCCGATGTCGATTCAGGCCGTGGTGGCGATGCAGGCCTGCGCGCGCATCGCCGCGACGCACTCGGTGGTCTTCGGCGGCTTCTCGGCGAAGAGCGTGCAGGAGCGGGTCATCGACGCCGGCGCCACGGCCATCATCACCGCCGACGGCCAGTTCCGCGGCGACAAGGAAATCCCGCTCAAGCCGGTCGTCGACGAGGCGCTCGCCATGGGCGGCTGCGAGGCGGTCAAGTCCATCTTCGTCTACAAGCGTTCCGGCTCGTCGATTCCCATGACCGCGGGACGCGATCTTTGGTGGGACGACGCGGTGAAGGGCCAGCCTGATACCTGCGAGCCGGTGTTCGTGAACGCCGAGCATCCGCTCTTCATCCTCTACACGTCCGGATCGACCGGCAAGCCGAAGGGCATCCAGCACTCCACGGGCGGCTACCTGATGTGGTGCATGCTGACCATGAAGTGGGTCTTCGACAACAAGCCGTCGGACATCTTCTGGTGCACCGCGGATGTCGGCTGGGTGACGGGCCACTCGTACATCGTGTACGGGCCGTTGGGCGTAGGGGCGACCGAGATCGTCTTCGAGGGCGTGCCGACGTATCCGGACGCGGGCCGGTTCTGGAAGATGATCCAGGACCACAAGGTCAACGTGTTCTATACCGCGCCCACGGCGATCCGCTCGCTCATCAAGGCGGGCGGCGACCTGCCGAAGAAGTATGACCTTTCTTCGCTGCGCATCCTCGGCACGGTCGGCGAGCCGATCAACCCCGAGGCGTGGATGTGGTACCACGAGACGGTCGGCGGCGGCCGCTGCCCGATCGTCGACACGTGGTGGCAGACCGAGACGGGCGGGCACATGATCACGCCGCTCCCCGGCGCGACGCCGACCAAGCCCGGCTCCGCCACGCTCGCGTTGCCGGGAATCTTCGCCGACATCGTCGACGAGACCGGGCAGCCGGTCGGCAAGGGGAAAGGCGGCATCCTCGTCATCAAGCGCCCGTGGCCTTCGATGCTGCGCACGATCTGGGGCGACCCCGAGCGCTACAAGAAGACCTACTGGCCCGAGGAGTTCAAGGGCAAGCTCTACCTCGCGGGCGACGGCGCGAGTACGGATGAGGACGGCTATTTCCGCATCGTCGGCCGCATCGACGACGTGCTGAACGTCTCCGGCCACCGGCTGGGGACGATGGAGATCGAGTCGGCGCTCGTGGCCAACTCCAAGCTCGTCGCCGAGGCCGCTGTGGTCGGCCGGCCGGACGAGCTCACCGGCGAGGCCGTGTGCGCCTTTGTCGTGCTCAAGGGGCCGCGACCGAGCGGCGATGAAGCCAAGCGAATCGCCAAGGAATTGCGCGACTGGGTCGGCAAGGAGATCGGCGCCATCGCGAAGCCCAAGGACATCCGCTTCGGCGACAACCTGCCGAAGACGCGCTCGGGCAAGATCATGCGGCGGCTGCTGCGCTCCATCGCCAAGGGCGAGGAGATCGTGCAGGACGTCTCGACGCTCGAGAACCCGCAGATCCTGGAGCAGCTCAAGCAGTCGATGTAAGGCGGCGGCAGGGCCGCCGGGAGGGGCGATGGCCGGGGGAGCGAAGGCGCTCAAGCGCGAAGGGCCGCTGCAGGAAGGCGCCGACCGGAAGGGGCAGCGCTTCGTCGCGCTGTGCATGCTGGGCTTCCTGCTCTTCAACTACCCGGTGCTGGCGCTCTTCAACGTGCAGGGCTCGCTCTTCGGCGTGCCGGTCCTTTACGCCTGGCTCTTCGGCGCCTGGCTTTTCCTGATCGTGCTGATGGCGCGCGTGGCGCGCGGCGGCGGCTAGCGGATGCTGCACGGCTCGGTGGTCGTCTTCACCTCGCTCGCCTACCTGGGGCTTCTTTTCGCCATCGCGTACTACGCGGACAAGCGGGCCGATGCCGGCCGCTCGGTCATCGCCAATCCGTACATCTACAGCCTATCGCTGGCGGTCTACGCGACCGCCTGGACCTTCTATGGCAGCGTCGGCCGGGCGGCGAGCGACGGCGTGGGCTTCCTGCCCATCTACATCGGCCCGACGCTCATGATCGCGCTGTGGTGGATCGTGCTGCGCAAGATCCTGCGCATCTCGAAGCAGAACCGCATCACGTCCCTCGCGGACTTCGTGGCGTCGCGCTACGGCAAGAGCGCCGCGCTCGCCGGCCTGGTGACCGCCATCGCGGTCATCGGCATCCTTCCGTACATCTCGCTGCAGCTGAAGGCGATCTCCGCGAGCTTCTCGATCCTCGTGCAGTACCCCGAGGTGGCCATGCCCGCGGCCGGCGCCGGGCTGCGAGAGGATTACGCGTTCTCCATCGCGCTGCTCCTCGCGGCCTTCACGATCGCCTTCGGCACGCGGCACCTCGATGCGGCGGAGCACCACCAGGGGATGGTGGCGGCGATCGCCTTCGAGTCGCTGGTCAAGCTGATCGCCTTTCTGGCGGTCGGCGCCTTCGTCACGTACGGCATCTACGACGGGTTCGGCGACCTCTTCTCGCGCGTCGCCGCCGAGCCGACCCTGCAGCCCATGCTGGCGCCGCTCGGCGGCGTGGCTGGCGGGTATGCCGAGTGGGCGTGGCTCACCGTGCTCTCCATGATGGCCATCCTCTTCCTGCCGCGGCAGTTCCAGGTGGCGGTGATCGAGAACCTCGACGAGCGCCATGTGAGCAAGGCGATCTGGGTCTTCCCGCTGTACATGCTGGCGATCAACGTGTTCGTGCTGCCCATCGCGTTCGGCGGGCTGCTGCGCTTCCCGGGCGGCAACGTCGACGCCGATACGTTCGTGCTCACGCTGCCGATGGCGGAGAAGCAGGAGCTGCTCGCGCTTTTCGTCTACGTCGGCGGCCTGTCGGCGGCGACCGGCATGGTCATCGTGGAAACCATCGCGCTCTCCACCATGGTGTGCAACGACCTCGTCATGCCGGTGCTCCTGCGCCTGCGGAGGCTGCGCCTCAACGAGCGAGCCGACCTCACCGGCCTGCTGCTCGGCATCCGCCGCGGCGCGATCGTGCTCATCCTGCTGCTTGGCTACGTGTATTTCCGCCTCGCGGGAGAAGCCTACGCGCTCGTCTCCATCGGCCTCATCTCGTTCGCGGCGGTGGCGCAGTTCGCGCCGGTCGTCCTCGGCGGCCTGTTCTGGAAGGGCGGCACGCGAGCCGGGGCGCTCGCCGGGCTTTCCGCCGGATTCGCGGTGTGGCTGTACACGCTCCTCCTGCCCGCCTTCGCGCGCTCGGGCTGGGTGCCCGCCGGGCTGCTCGAGCACGGGCCGTTCGGCGTCGAGCTGCTACGGCCGCTCCAGCTCTTCGGCCTGGGCGGGCTCGACCAGATCACGCACTCCATGATCTGGAGCATGGTGGCGAACATCGGCGCCTACGTCGGCGTATCGCTCCTGCAGACGCCGAGCGCGGAGGAGCACCGGCAGGCGAGCCTCTTCGTCGACGTGTTCCGCCAGCCTGCCGACGCGGCCGGCGCGCGCTTCTGGCGCGGCACCGCCTCGGTGCCGCAGCTCTACAGCCTGCTCTCGCGCTTCATCGGCGTCGGCGGCGCCCAGGAGGCCTTCCGCGACTATGCCGGCGCGCGAGGCCTGGCATGGCCGGACGTGGCGATGGTCGCCGATGCGGAGCTGGTCCACTACGTCGAGGTGCAACTGGCAGGCGCGATCGGCGCCGCTTCCGCGCGCGTCATGGTCGCGTCCGTGGTGAAGGAGGAGGCCCTCACGCTGCAGGAAGTGCGCGAGATCCTCGACGAGGCTTCGCAGGTCGTCGTGTACAGCCACCGGCTGGAGCAGAAGTCGCACGAGCTCGAGGCGGCGAGCGCGGAGCTGCGCGCCGCCAACGAGCGGCTGAAGGAGCTCGACCGGCTGAAGGACGATTTCGTGGCCACGGTGACGCACGAGCTGCGCACGCCGCTCACCTCCATCCGCGCGTTCAGCCAGATCCTTTACGACAATCCGGAGGTCGCGCCCGACCAGCGCTCCCGCTTCCTCGCCATCATCACCAAGGAGGCGGAGCGGCTGACGCGCCTGATCAACCAGGTGCTGGACCTCGCCCGGCTCGAGGCCGGCCGCGACGACTGGCGCCTGTCCGCGGTCGACATGCGTACGCTTATCGCCGAGGCGGTGGCGGGCATGAGCCGCGTCTTCGAGGAGCGCGGCATCCGGGTCGAGGTGAGGACACGCGAGACGCCGCCCGTCCGCGCCGACGTGGATCGCGTCGTCCAGGTCGTCGTGAACCTGCTGTCCAATGCCGCGAAGTTCTGCGAGCCGGGCCGCGGCCGCATCGAGATCTCCCTGCGCGAGGAAAACGGCCTCCTGCGAGTCGACGTCGCCGACAACGGCCCCGGCATCGAGCCGCGCGACCAGGACCTCATCTTCGAGAAGTTTCGCCAGGGACGCGACGGCGCCGCGGGACAGCCGCAGGGCAGCGGCCTCGGGCTCTATATCTGCCGCCGCATCCTCGATCACCTGGGCGGGCGGATCTGGGTGACGAGCCGGCGCGGCGAGGGGAGCTGCTTCTCCTTTACGCTGCCCTGTGCCGCCGAGGCCGCGGAGGAGGCCGCGTAGTGGACGATCCAGCGCAGCTGCAGCCGGTCGCGTACGTCGTGGAGGACGACGAGTCCATCAGCACGCTGTGGCGCTGGCTCATGGAATCGAACGGTATTGCCGTGCGGACCTTCACCTCCGCGCACGACTTCATTCACGCCTATAGCCCCGGCTCGCCCGGGTGCCTGGTGCTCGACTTGCGCCTTCCGGGGATGAATGGCCTGGAGCTGCAGGGCTATCTCAAGCAGAACAACGTCGAGATCCCGATCGTGTTCGTCACCGCCCATGGCGACGTGCGCACCGCCGTGCACGCGATCAAGGAAGGCGCGGTCGATTTCATCGAGAAGCCGTTCAGCTACCGGCAGGCGGTGTCGACGGTACGAAAGGCCTTCGAGCGTGATGCGGAGAACCGCTTCCGACAGTCCCGCCGGGCGCAGGCCGCCGCGCGACTGGCGACGCTGACGGGACGAGAGCGGGCCGTGCTGCGCTGCGTCATCGCGGGCAAGCAGAACAAGGTCATCGCCGACGAGCTCGCCATCAGCATCAAGACGGTGGAGTCGCACCGGGCCAAGCTCATGGAGAAGATGGCGGCGGACTCCGTGGCGGAGCTCGTCCAGCTGACATTAGGGTTTTCCCTAATGGATGCCCCCGAATCGCAGGTCTAGAGTCCTCAGGGTTTTGCCCGAGGGGATTTCCCCGAGGGGACGTACAACACCCACACAACTGGGGAGGAGGGGTCCATGGCTGCTGCCGCACCTGCGCACGGCGACTTCAGCGGCGAGGAGAAACGGGTCATATTCGCCTCGTCGCTCGGCACCGTCTTCGAGTGGTACGACTTCTATCTTTACGCGGTGCTGGCGCCGTTCTTCGCGGCGCTGTTCTTCCCGCCGGGCAACCAGACGGCCGCGCTGCTGTCCGCCTTCGCCGCGTACGCCGCAGGCTTCCTGATCCGGCCGTTCGGCGCGCTCGTGTTCGGGCGCATCGGCGACCTGGTCGGGCGCAAGTACACCTTCCTCGTCACGATCATCTTCATGGGCGCCTCGACATTCGCGGTCGGCCTGCTGCCGACCTACGCGAGCATCGGCTGGGGCGCGCCGATCCTGATGGTGACGTTGCGCCTCGTGCAGGGCCTCGCGCTCGGCGGCGAGTACGGCGGCGCGGCGACCTACGTCGCCGAGCACGCCGCGCCCGGCCGGCGTGGCTACGACACGGCGTGGATCCAGACGACGGCGACGATCGGCCTGTTCCTCGCGCTCGTCATCATCTACCTCTGCCGCACGAACATGGAGCCGAAGGAATTCGCGGACTGGGGCTGGCGCATCCCGTTCTGGCTCTCGCTCGCGCTGCTCGCCTTCTCGGTCTACATCCGGCTCAAGCTGCAGGAGTCGCCGGTGTTCCAGCAGATGAAGGCGGAGGGCAAGGGCTCGAAGTCGCCGCTGACGGACAGCTTCTTCAAGTACCCGAACAACAAGTACGTGCTGCTCGCGCTCCTCGGAGCGACGGCCGGGCAGGGCGTCGTCTGGTACACGGGGCAGTTTTACGCGCTGTTCTTCCTGACGATCACGCTCAAGCTCGACTACGTGTCCGCGTACACGCTGATCGGGGCGTCGCTGCTCATCGGCACTCCGTTCTTCATTTTCTTTGGCTGGCTCTCGGACAAGATCGGCAGGCTGAAGATCATCATGGCGGGCTGCCTAGTTGCGGCGGTGACCTACTTCCCGCTCTTCCACGGGCTCACGCACTACGTCAATCCGGCGCTCGAGCAGTTCTCGGACAAGACGAAGATCACGGTCGCGGCCAACCCGAACGAGTGCAATTTCCACCTCTTCGTCGGGCCGTGGAGCAAGTTCTCGGATTGCGACCGCGTGAAGGACTTTCTGACCAAGCAAGGGGTGTCCTTCGATTCCGTGCCGACCGACGGCAAGGTGACGACCACCATCGGCAGCGCCAAGGTCGAGGGCTGGGACCAGAAGGCGCTCACCGAGACGCTGAAGCAGGCGGGCGCTCCGGCCGGCGCGGACAAGGCAAAGATGAACTGGCCGATGGCGCTGGCGCTGCTCGTCATCATGGTGATCTACGTCACCATGGTGTACGGGCCGATCGCCGCCTTCCTGGTGGAGCTCTTCCCGACGGAGATCCGCTACACGTCGATGTCCCTGCCGTATCACATCGGCAACGGCTGGTTCGGCGGCATGCTGCCGCTCACCGCGACAGCGATGGTGGCGGCGACCGGCGACATCTACTACGGGCTCTGGTATCCGATCGTGGTCGCGGTGATGTCCCTCGTCATCGGCTCGCTCTTCCTGAGCGAGACCAAGGACCGCGACATCCGCACGTACCGCCACATGATGCCCTGAGCCGATCGGCTCGCAGGAAAGCCCGCCCGAGCGGCGGGCTTTTTTTTGCCCTGCGCGCTAGAATCGCGTCCCTGCAGTGACGCGTTTGCCAGAACGGAGAGATGGCCGAGCGGCTTAAGGCGCACGCTTGGAAAGCGTGTATACGTTAATAGCGTATCGTGGGTTCGAATCCCACTCTCTCCGCCAGCCGCAGGCCCGCTCCTACTCCACGGAGCCGAAGACGCCGCGGGTCATCAGCCAGGAAACGATGCCGCAGGCGGTTGCCACCGCCGCGAGAAAGCCCCAGAACCAGATGTAGCCGAGCGCGGCGTCGCGCTCCGCGGGATCGGCGATGGAATTGAGGCCGGTCACGCCCGCGACCACCACGCCGAGCGATAGCAGTGCGAAGGCGGCGCAAAGCCATACGGCGACGGCGGCGGAGATCTTCATCGCCGTATTATAGGGACAGGGAACCTACTGCCTTAGGGAGGCCGGCTTCCGTGCTGGCGCTGCTCTCCGACATTCACGCCAACCTGGAGGCGCTCGAGGCCTGCCTCGCACATGCGCGCGCGAAAGGCGCGCGGCGCTTTGCGTTCCTCGGCGACATCGTCGGCTACGGCGCCGACGCTGCCCCGGTCGTGGCGCGCATCATGGAGCACGCGGCGTCTGGCGCCGTGGTCGTCAAGGGCAATCACGACGAAGCGGTCGCGGCCGGCCTTCCCGCGTACATGAACGAGTCGGTGCGCAGCGCGATCCGCTGGGCGCAGCAAACGCTGTCCGCGGAGCAGCGCGCGTTCCTTGGCGGCCTGCCGCTTGTCGTGCGGCAGGAACGCATGTGCTTCGTCCACGCCTCGGCCGCCGCGCCCGCGCGGTGGCAATACGTCGACAGCCCGGCGGCGGCGCTGCAGAGCGCGCGCGAGGCGGACGTCGCGTACACCTTCAGCGGCCACGTGCACGAGCAGATGCTCTATCCGCAGGTGGCCGAAGGACGGATGACGGCCTATCGGCCGCCCTCCGGCGTGCAGGTCGCCATGGGCGCGCATCGGCGTTGGGTTGCGCTGGTCGGCTCGGTTGGCCAGCCGCGCGACGGCAATCCCGCGGCCGCCTATAGCCTCTTCGACGTCGAGCGCGGCATCCTGACGTTCTGCCGCGTCGCCTACGATCATCTCGCCGCGGCCGCGAAGATCCGCGCCGCCGGGCTTCCGGAGTCGCTCGCCTTCCGCGTCGAGCGGGGCGTATGACCGAGCTCGACGGCTTCGTGCTGGGCGAAAAGCTGCACGCGGGGCCGATGAGCGATCTTTACCGTGTGTCCCGCGCCGACGGCGGGGCGGGAGAAGCGCTTCTCATGAAGGTGCCGCGCACGCGGCCCGGAGAGGGCGCGGAGTCGCTGCTGGGCTTCGAGACGGAGGCGGCCGTGCTGCCGTTGCTCGCGGGGCCGCATGTTCCGCGCCTCGTCGCCGCCGGCCCGATCGATCGCTCGCCGTATCTCGTGCTCGAGCTCGTCCAGGGCGAAAGCCTCGAGGCAATCCTGTACCGGGAAGCGCCGCTCGCCCCGGAGCGGGTGGCGCGGCTCGGTGCGGCGATTGCCGATGCGCTGGCGGACGTGCACAGCCAGGACGCAATCCATCTCGACCTTAAACCGGAGAACGTCCTCATCCGCCCTGACGGCACCGCGGTGCTCATCGACTTCGGCATGGCGCACCATCCGCGCTGCCCGGATCTGCTCGCCGAGGAGCGGCGCTTCGCCGGCGGCTCCGCGCCGTACGTCTCGCCGGAACAGGTCCGCGGCACGCGCAGCGATCCGCGCAGCGACCTCTTCGCGCTCGGGGTGCTTCTTTACGAGATGGCGACGCGCGAGCTGCCTTTCGGCATTCCGCGCACGCTGGCGGGCTTGCGCGACCGGCTCTGGCTGGATCCGGCGCCGCCGCGCGCGCGGCGCGCAGAGGTGCCGCCGTGGCTGCAGGAGGTCATCCTGCACTGCCTGGAGGTGGAGGCACGAGAGCGCTATCAATCCGCCGCGCACGTCGCCTTCGATCTGAGGCATCCCGAGCAGGTGCCGCTCACCTCACGCGCGACGAAAGCGAAGCAAGCGGGCGTCCTCGCGCAGATGCGCCGCTGGTGGAGGGCGCGCCCCGCGCTCCTGGAGAATGCCGAAGAGGCGCCGCGGGAAATGCGCGCGCCGGTCGTGCTCGTGGCGGTGGATACCATGCATCCGGACGACGATCGCCATCCGGCGATCCGCCGGGCGGTGGCGCGGATCCTCTCCGTGAGCGCCGATTTCCGGCTCATCTGCGTCTCCGTGGTGCGCGGCGAGCAGCTCGGCGGCAGCGACCCCGGCGTGCACTTCGAGCACCTCGTGCGCCTGAGGCATTGGGTGGACCCGTTGCGGCTGGACGAAGGCCGGCGGCTGTCGCTGCACGTCATCGAGGCGCTGAACCCGGCCGCGACGCTGCTCGAGTTCGCGCGCCACAACAATGTCGACCTGATCGTCATCGGCGCCCCGAGCCCCGGGCAGCAAGCGCTCGCGTGGTGGCGCTCGGTCGCCTCCGCGGTGACGGCGAATGCGCATTGCAGCGTGCACGTGGTGCGGGTGGGCGGCGAACGCTGAGCGGCGGGCGGCCCGGAAAGAAAACGCCCAGCGGCAGGGCCGCTGGGCGTGGAAACCATCGCGAAAACAGACGCGATGGAGGAGGATTCGATGCCATCCCAGCGTACGCCGCGCTGCTTGCTAAAACCTTTCGCCCGGCGCAGTTTCGCTGCGGCATAATGCGAACCGGCGGGCCTCCCCGCATCGCGGTTCGGTGAACCTGGTCAGGTCCGGAAGGAAGCAGCCACAGCCGGTCGCTGCGAGTGCCGGGGGTCAGGCTCGCCACCTAATTCAATACACATGAGCTATCAGGTACTTGCGCGGAAGTGGCGGCCGAGGGATTTCGGCAGCCTCGTCGGCCAGGAGCACGTGGTTCGCGCGCTGCGTCATGCGCTGGAAGAAAAGCGGCTGCACCACGCCTACCTTTTCACCGGCACTCGCGGTGTCGGCAAGACGACGCTCGCGCGCATCCTGGCGAAATGCCTGAACTGCGAGACCGGCGTGACGGCGCAGCCTTGCGGCCAGTGCGGCGCGTGCCGCGAGATCGACGGCGGCCGCTTCGTCGACCTCCTCGAGGTCGATGCGGCGACGAACACCAAGGTCGACGAGATGCGCCAGCTGCTCGAGACGGCGCAATACGCGCCGTCCCGCGGACGCTACAAGGTGTACGTGATCGACGAGGTGCACATGCTTTCCACCTCGGCCTTCAACGCCATGCTGAAGACGCTCGAGGAGCCGCCCGAGCACCTGAAGTTCATCCTCGCCACGACCGACCCGCAGAAGATCCCGGTCACCGTGCTCAGCCGCTGCCTGCAATTCAACCTGAAGCAGATGCCGCGCGGCGCGATGGTCGAGCACCTGGTGCGCATCCTGGGAGAGGAGAAGGTGCCCTTCGAGCGCGAGGCCCTGGCGCTCATCGCGCGCGCGGCGATGGGAAGCATGCGCGACGCGCTTTCGCTTCTCGACCAGGCGATCGCGCACGGCAGCGGCAAGGTGACTGCCGAAGGCGCCGGCGAGATGCTCGGCGCGATCGATCAGGGCTTCCTCCTCGGGCTCCTGGAGGCCGTGGCCGCGGGCGACGCGGCGGCGGCGCTCAAGACCGCGGACGAGATGCAGGCCCGCAGCCTGTCGTTCGACGTCGCCCTCGCGGACCTGGCGAGCGTCCTGCTGCGCGTCGCGCTAGCGCAGGCGGCGCCGGATTCCCTGGAGGAAGACCTGCCGGAGCGCGGCCGCGTGGTTGCCCTTGCGGGGACCCTCGATGCGGAGTCCGTGCAGCTTTACTACCAGATCGCCGTGCAGGGCCGGGAGGATTTGCCGCTCGCGCCGGATGAGCGCGCCGGCTTCGTCATGACGCTGCTTCGCATGCTGGCGTTCCGTCCGGAGATGCCAGGAACAGTCGTGCCGCCGCGTGGCCAGCCTGTACGCGCACCGGCGGCGCCGAAAACTGCAGCGACCGCGGCGGCCCCGATAGCGCCGCGCGCCACTGCGCCGGCCGCACCGACCGCGGCCCCCGCAGCCGCAGCGGCCGATTGGCCGCAGCTCGCGCAGCAGCTCGACATCACCGGCGCGGCGCGAGAGCTGGCACGCAACGCCGAGCGCCGCGCGGGCGAGCAGGGCATCTTCGACCTCGTCGTCCCGAAGGCCAAGGCCTACCTCGCCGATCGCAACTACGCCGACAAGCTCAAGGCCGCGCTCGAGAAGCACCTGGGCGCGCCTTGCAGCGTGAAGGTCTCCGTGGGCGAAGTCGCGGGCGTGAGCGCCGCGGCGCTCGAAGCGGAGGACCGCGGCGCGCGCCAGGCGGAGGCGACGAAGGCGGTCCAGTCCGACGGCTTCGTGCAGGACCTCGTGAACCTGTTCGACGGCAAGGTCGTCGATTCCACCATTCGCCAAACGGAAAAATGAGCCGAGAAATGAGCTTCACATGAAGGGCAACATCGGTCAGCTGATGAAGCAGGCGCAGATGATGCAGGAGAACATGCGCCGCATGCAGGAGCAGCTCGCCTCGCTCGAGGTCGAAGGGCAATCGGGCGCCGGCCTGGTCAAGGTGCAGATGACCTGCAAGTACGAGGTGAAGCGGGTGAGCGTCGACCCCTCCCTCGTCGGCGACGACCGCGAGATGCTCGAGGACCTGGTGGCCGCCGCATTCAACGACGCCGCGCGCCGTGTCGAGAGCACCGTCCAGGAGAAGATGAGCGGCATGACGGCCGGCCTCGGCTTGCCGCCGGGCTTCAAGCTGCCGTTTTGAAGAGCCGCGCCGCCGCCTCGCCACCGGTCGCGCGCGGGCTCGAGCGGCTGGTCGAGGCGCTTCGCGTGCTTCCCGGCGTCGGCCCCCGTTCGGCGCAGCGCATGGCGTACCACGTCCTGCAGCACGACCGCGCCGGCGGCGAGGAGCTCGCCCAGGCGCTCGCCGCGGCGCTCGCCACGGTACGGCGCTGCACTCGCTGCAACAACTTCTCGGAGGAGGAGGTCTGCGCGCTGTGCGCATCGCCGCGCCGCGACGCGACGACGCTCTGCGTGGTGGAGACTCCGGCTGATCTGGCGACGGTGGAGCAGACGCTGAGCTATTCCGGCATGTATTTCGTCCTGATGGGGCGGCTATCCCCGCTCGACGGCGTCGGGCCGCGCGATATCGGCCTCGACCGGCTGCTCGAGCGCGCCACGGGCGGGGAGGTGCAGGAGGTCATCCTCGCCACGAACTTCACCAACGAAGGCGAGGCCACCGCCCACTACATCGCCGAGATGCTGCGCGAGCGCGGAGTGCGGGCGAGCCGCATTGCCCGAGGCGTGCCCCTCGGCGGCGAGCTCGAGTACGTGGATGCTGGGACTATTTCCCAGGCGCTGCTCGACCGGCGCGGCCTCTAGCCAAATCGAGTACATTCGCACCCGAGGAGGATCCATGAAGACCACGCTAACCCGGCTCGCCGCGCTCGCCTTCGCGACGTTCGCCTTGCAGGCCCAGGCGCAGCTCGAGAAGAAGGACGTCCACATCGCCGTGGGCGGCAAGACCGCGCTTTACTACCTGCCGCTGACCATCACCGAGCGCCTCGGCTATTTCAAGGACGAGGGACTCAACGTCCGCATCAGCGACTTCCCGGGCGGCACCCGCTCCCTGGAGGCGGTGGTCGGCGGAAGCGCCGACGTGGTCGCCGGCGCCTACGAGCACACCATCAACATGCAGTCGCGCAAGCAGCATTTCCAGGCGTTCGTGCTGACCGGCGCCGCGCCTCAGATCACCGTCGCGATCTCGAGCAAGCTTGCACCGAACTACCATTCGCCGAAGGACCTCAAGGGCCTGAAGGTCGGCATCAGCGCGCCCGGGTCGAGCACCAACATGGTCATCAACTACCTCGCCGCGCAGGGCGGCCTGAAGCCGGCCGACTTCTCGGTGGTCGGCGTCGGCGCCGGGGCAACGGTCATCGCCGCCGTCGACCAGGGGAGGGTGGACGTCATCTCGCAGACCGATCCCGCCGTGACGATCCTGGAGAAGGCCGGCAAGGTGAAGGTCATCGCGGAGACGCGCACGCCGGAAGGAACGGCGAAAATCTTCGGCGGGCCGATGCCCGCGGCGAGCCTGTACGCGCCGCTCGCGTTCGTCAAGAACAACCCGAACACCGTGCAGGCGCTCACGAACGCCACCGTGCGTGCGCTGAAGTGGATGCAGGATGCCTCGCCGCAGCAGATCCTCGACACCGTGCCGGAGGAATATCTCCTCGGCAACAAGGCGATGTACCTCTTCGCGTACAACAACGTCAAGACCGCGTATTCGAAGGACGGCTATTTCCCGGAGGCCGGGTCGAAGACGACGCTCAAGGCGCTTGCCAGCTTCAACCCGAACATCAAGCCCGCGGCGATCAACCTCGCCGAGACGTACACGAACGAGTTCGTCAAGAAGGCGAACGCCAAGTACCCGAAGAAGAAGTAGCCGGCATGCAGGGAGCCGCCGCCCTCGCGCTCGAGGGCGTGACCATCACGTTCGTATCGCCGGACGGCGGGCGCTACACCGCCGTGCGGGATACGACGCTGCGCATCGCGCCGGGCGAGTTCGTTTCGGTGGTCGGCCCCACGGGCTGCGGCAAGTCGACGCTTCTCAATGTCGCCGTCGGCCTCCTCGAGCCCTCGGCGGGGACGACGTCGGTGTTCGGCGAGCGCCTGCGCGGCCTCAACCGGAAGGCCGGTTACCTGTTCCAGTCCGAGGCGCTCATGCCGTGGCGCACGGCCATCGCGAACGTCAGCGCCGGCCTGGAGTTCCGCGGCGTCGAACGGAAAGAATCGCTCAGGCGCGCCGAGGAGTGGCTGCAGCGCGTGGGCCTCGGGGGCTTCGGCGCGCGCTACCCCCACCAGCTCTCCGGCGGCATGCGCAAGCGCGTGGCGCTCGCGCAGACGCTGATCCTCGATCCCGAGATCATCCTCATGGACGAGCCCTTCTCGGCGCTCGACATCCAGACGCGCCAGCTCATGGAGAACGAGCTGCTGGAGCTCTGGTCGGCCAACCGCAAGTCGGTGGTGTTCATCACCCACGACCTGGAGGAGGCGATCTCGCTTTCCGACCGCGTGGTGGTGATGTCGGCGGGGCCCGAGTCGCACCCGATCGGTGATTTCAAGATCGATCTGCCCAGGCCGCGCGACGTGTCCGAGATCCGGCTCACGCCGCACTTCATCGAGCTCCATACGCTGATCTGGCATGCCATGAAGGAAGAGGTGCTGAAGAGCTATGCGCGGCAAAGGCAATAGCAGCCTGCGCCTCTGGCAGCTCGCGCTCCTGGCCGCGGTGCTGGTGGCGTGGTACGTGTTGACGAGCCCGACGCTGCTCCCGCCGATTTACTTCGACGACCCGGACAAGGCGGCCTTCTTCTTCGGCGAGCCGCTCAAGGTGCTCGAGCGCATGTGGGATTGGTTCGCCTCGGGAATGATCTATGGACACCTGTGGGTGACGCTGGTCGAGACGATCCTCGCCTTTGCGATCGGCACGGGCTTCGGCCTTGGCATCGGGTTATGGCTTGCCCTCAGCCCGACGGCATCTGCGCTGTTCGATCCCTACATCAAGGGCCTGAACTCCATGCCGCGCGTGATCCTTGCGCCCATCTTCGGCGTCTGGTTCGGCCTCGATATCGCCTCGAAAGTCGCGCTTGGCGTGACGCTCGTCTTCTTCATCGTATTCTTCAACGTCTACCAGGGCGTGCGGGAAGTGAGCCATACGGTGCTCGCCAATGCGCGGATCCTGGGCGCGAGCGACCGCCAGCTCCTGCGCCACGTGTATGTGCCGAGCGCCATGAGCTGGGTCTTCGCGAGCCTGCACAATTCGGTCGGGCTCGCGTTCGTCGGCGCCGTCGTGGGCGAGTACCTCGGCTCGTCGCGCGGCGTGGGGTACCTGATCCTCCAGGCCGAGGGCACTTTCGATATCAATGCCGTCTTCGCCGGCATCGTCATCCTGACCGCCTTCGCGCTTTTGCTCGACTGGGCGGTGACGCTCGCCGAGCGCAGGCTGCTCGTCTGGCAGCCGCGCAGCGGAGAAACGGAGAAGATCTGATGCGCTTCGTCGCTTTCGTTTGCCTGCTCGTCGCCGCCACGGGCGTGCTCGCGCAGCCGTATCCGTCCAAGCCCGTGAAGGTCGTGATCCCCCTTCCGGCCGGCTCGACCCCGGACATCGTCGGCAGGACGCTCGCGGAGAAATTGCAGAAGGCGCTCGGCCAGCCGTTCGTGGTCGACAACCGCACGGGCGCGGCGGGCAACATCGGCACGGAGGCGGTCGCCAAGGCCACTCCCGATGGCTACACGCTGCTGGTGTCCATCAACGGCCCCGTCGCGGTGAATACGCATCTCTACAAGAACTTGCCCTACGACCCCGACAAGGAGCTGCTGCCGATCTCGTTGCTGGCGTCCGCGCCGCAGATGCTCGTCGTGACGCCGAAGGTGCCTGCCGATTCCTTCCGGGCGTTCATCGACTACGCGAAGCGCAACCCGGGACGGCTCTCCTATGGCTCCGTCGGCGCGGGCAGCGCATCGCATCTCACGATGGAGCTCCTCAAGAGCGAAGCCGGCCTCTTCATCGTGCACATTCCGTATCGCGGCTTCCCTCCCGCGGTGACCGATATGCTGGGCGGCAACATCGACGCGATGTTCGCGATCATTCCGGCCGTGCTGCCCCACGTGAAGGCCGGCAAGATGAAGGCCCTTGCCGTGACCGCGCTGAAGCGAAGCAGCCTCGCTCCCGAAGTTCCGAGCGTCGCCGAGCTCGGCTATCCGCAGCTCGAGTCGCTCGCCTGGATCGGTTTGCTCGCACCGGCCGGCACGCCGGCAGACATCGTGAGCCGGCTGAGCGCCGAAACCATGAGATCCATGCAGTCGGCGGACACGAGGGAAGCGCTCGGCAAACAGGGCTTCGACGTCGTGGCGAGCTCGCCGGAGGAGTTCTCGCGCTGGATCCGCAGCGAATCGGCGAAGTGGGCGAAGGTGATCCGGGCTAGCGGTGCGACCCCGGATTGATCTAGAATGCTGGCTCCGACGCGGGGTGGAGCAGTCTGGCAGCTCGTCGGGCTCATAACCCGAAGGTCATAGGTTCAAATCCTATCCCCGCAACCACTTTGAAGAACCGCGCCCGGCGGCACTCCCGACCGGGCGCGTTTTTTGTAGCGAAACCCGCGAAAAAGATGTCGATGGGGCTTGCAGGGGCAGTAGGAATGCCTCATAATCGCGGTCTCAATTGCTGCGGCGCGTCCAGAACACCGGACCGGCCTGCTTCCGCAACGGAAGGCCGCAGTGCAGGGACGCTCTTTAAAAATTCGCAGCCGATAAGTGTGGGCGCTTGACTGCAAGGCACCCCGAAGGAGCCGGTTCGCCGGTCCCGGAAGGAATCTCCAAGCATCAAGTGCTCTCACGAAGAAGTAAACCTCGTTTACTTTGAGTGAAGCACAGTACGTAATTCGTTCCCGCTCACGCGGGGACATCAGGAATCAAATTTAATTGAAGAGTTTGATCCTGGCTCAGATTGAACGCTGGCGGCATGCCTTACACATGCAAGTCGAGCGGCAGCGCGGGGGCAACCCTGGCGGCGAGCGGCGAACGGGTGAGTAATGCATCGGAACGTGTCCTCTTGTGGGGGATAACCAGTCGAAAGA
>JBLNDP010000192.1:0-4655 GCA_050261755.1 Clostridia bacterium | reverse complement strand
CGTAGATCACGTCGTCCATGCGGCTGCCCGTGTCGATGAGCGCCGTGGCGATGATGGTGAGCGAGCCGCCCTCCTCGACGTTGCGCGCGGCGCCGAAGAAGCGCTTGGGCTTCTGCAGGGCGTTGGCGTCGACGCCGCCCGTCAGCACCTTGCCGGAGGCCGGCACGACGGTGTTGTAGGCGCGCGCGAGGCGCGTGATGGAGTCGAGCAGGATGACCACGTCCTTCTTGTGCTCGACGAGGCGCTTGGCCTTCTCGATCACCATCTCGGCGACCTGCACGTGGCGCGAGGCCGGCTCGTCGAACGTGGAGGCGACGACCTCGCCGCGCACGGTGCGCGACATCTCGGTCACTTCCTCGGGCCGCTCGTCGATGAGCAGCACGATGAGGGAGATCTCGGGGTAGTTGGAGGTGATGGCGTGGGCGATGTGCTGCAGCATCACCGTCTTGCCGGCCTTGGGCGGGCTGACGAGCAGGCCGCGCTGGCCCTTGCCCACGGGCGCAATGATGTCGAGCACGCGTCCGGTGAGGTTCTCCTCCGCCTTGATGTCCCGCTCGAGCTTGAACTGCTCGTCGGGATGCAGGGGCGTGAGGTTCTCGAAGAGGATCTTGCTCTTCGCCGCCTCCGGGGCCTCGCTGTTGACGCGGTCCACCTTGACGAGGGCGAAGTAGCGCTCGCCGTCCTTGGGGGTGCGGATCTCGCCTTCGATCGAGTCGCCGGTGTGCAGGTTGAAGCGGCGGATCTGCGAGGGCGAGACGTAGATATCGTCGGTGCTGGCGAGGTACGAGGTCTCCGGCGAGCGCAGGAAGCCGAAGCCGTCGGGCAGCACCTCCAGGGTGCCGTCGCCGAAGATCGAGACGCCTTTCTTCGCCTGGATCTTCAGGATGGCGAAGATCAGGTCCTGCTTGCGCATCCGGCTCGCGTTCTCGATGCCGGCGGCCGTGGCCATGTCGACGAGCTGCGAGACGTGGTGCGTCTTCAGCTGGGAAAGGTGGTTGGGCACGTCGCCCGTGGCCGCGGGCGCGGGAGTCTCCGCGGCTGCGGTTGCGGCTGTGCGTGATTCCGGCTGTGCCGTTTGTGACCTGCTCATGTGCGGAGGCGGCGCCTGGACTGCGGCGCGGGATTACAGGCTAAGGTTTTTGCTTCGGGTTCTTCTACCGCCCTCCATGCAGGGAGGGCGGTCAAAGCGTAAGGCGTTTAGATATTGCTGTCAAGGAAAGCGGTGAGCTGCGACTTCGACAGGGCGCCCACGCGCGTCGCCTCGACGTTGCCGTTCTTGAACAGCATCAGCGTGGGAATGCCGCGGATGCCGAACTTCGCCGGCACCTGCTGGTTCTCGTCGACGTTGATCTTGGCGATCTTCAGCCGGCCGTCGTACTCCTTGGCGATGTCGTCGAGGATGGGCGCGATCGACTTGCACGGGCCGCACCATTCGGCCCAGTAGTCGACCAGCACGGGGGTCTCGGACTTGAGGACTTCGCTCTCGAACGTATCGTCCTTGACGTGATGAATGCCTTGACTGCTCATGGGTCTCCGTAGGGGGGGTCAAACAGAAGGCTCCATTATGGGCCTTCCCTGCCGCATTGGGTAAGGCATTGATTTAGAATGGCGTTATGACCTACGTCGTGACCGAAAGCTGCATCAAGTGCAAGTACACGGACTGCGTCGACGTATGCCCGGTGGACTGCTTCCGGGAGGGGCCGAACATGCTGGTCATCGACCCCGATGAGTGCATCGACTGCACCCTGTGCGTCCCCGAGTGCCCGGTGGAGGCGATCTTCGCCGAGGATGACGTGCCCGACGCGCAGGCCGGGTTCATCGCGCTCAACGCCGAGCTCTCGAAGCAGTGGAAGCCGATCATCGAGCGCAAGCCCGCGCCGGCCGACGCCGACGAGTGGGCGAAGAAGAAGGACAAGAAGGACCTCCTCGAGCGCTGACGCGGTTGATCGCGGGCAAGAAGCGCCGCAGCATTTTTTCGCGCCGCAAAAATTTTCCAGTCGCCGCTGCGCTACAGCAGCGAGAGTTCACTTGAGATTTTGTCATCCAAGTGCAAAGGCAAAGGCGTAGGCTGTTCCCGTTCAGCGAGGAGAAGCGAATGGACCAGGGAAAGATCGCCTTCACCGCCGTGTATCTCAAAGCGAGCCATGGCTACGTCGGCTTCATCGAGGAGCTGCCGGGCGTGAATTCGCACGGCAAGACGCTGGACGAGGCGCGCGACACGCTCCGCAAGCTCGCGGAGGTGGTCTTCGACGAGGAACGGCGCGGCGCCGAGGAGATGATCGCCGGCAAGGACGTCGTGCGCGAGAACTTCATCGTGCCGCTGCCGCGGGCGACCTGACGCTGACCTAGGTCAAACAAACGGGCGCTGCGGCGCCCGTTTCGTTTTTATACTGTCCCCTCCCATAGGGAGGGAACATGAACAAGTCCGTCATAGCGGCGTCCGTCGCGCTGCTGGGGTCGACCTCGGCGATCGCGCAAACCCAGCAAGTGGTGAAGCCGCCGATCGCGCAGTACTGGATGAGCGTGGAGACCGCCGCGGGCATGGGCGGCATGGGCAGCGGCGGCGTGGCGTCGATGATGTCCGGGATGATGGGCGGCCCGGGCGCCGGCGGCCGGCGCATGTTGCTCCAGCTGGCTTCTCAGAATTCTTCTTCCGCGCCGCAAGCCGAGCACGACATTCCCCCGGGGCTCAACATGGGTCCCGCGCTTCCGCTCACGCACCAGGTGAAGCCGCGGCCGGAGCCGCGCGAGGACGGCCTGCCGCAGGACCGCGAGGTGAAGGGCCGCATGCTCATCTACTGGGGCTGCGGCGACGAGGTGCGCAAGGGCCAGCCGGTGGTGATCGACTTCAGCAAGGTGGCGGCCGGGCAGACGCCGCCGAACCTCGTCTCGCGGCGGATCAACGCGCCGCGGCCGCCGTCGCCCGGTCGCGCGAAGGGCTACGGCGAATGGCCGAACACGCTGCCCGACGGCAGCAAGGCGGTGCCCAACGACGCGTCGCTCCGCGGCGAGCACGTCGTCAAGGCGAACTACGCGCCGGAGATCAAGTTCTCGCTCGGCGAGACGCACGACTTCATGCAGCCCGTCGCGCTCTCCTCCCAGGGAAACAGGGTCATGTGGAGCAGCGTGCCCAATGCCACCGGCTACTTCGCCACGGCGTACGGGGCCGCGAGCCAGGACGAGTTCGTCATGTGGTCCTCGAGCGAGCAGCAGGAGATGGGCGGGATGCTCATGACCTTCGTGCCGCCGGCGGAAGTGGCGCGCCTCGTGAAGGAGAAGATCGTCATGCCTTCCTCGGCCACCGAGTGCAAGGTGCCCGGCGAGGTGGTGCAGAAGGCGGGCGGCAACCCGTTCGTCAACTTCATCGCCTACGGCCCGGAGGCCAACTTCGTGCAGCCGCCGCGCCCGGCGGATCCGAAGATCCCCTGGGAGCAGCAGTGGGTCGCCAAGGCGCGCTTCAAGTCGACGGGCTCGATCCTCCTCGGCATGGAGGAGCGCTCGCAGGGTAGATCGAGGGCGAGATCGCCGGGGCAGGAGCCGCAGGCTCAGCAGCCGCAGCAACAGCAATCGCAGCCGGCGACGCCGGGCGTGCCCGATCCGGTGCAGGAAGGCGTGAAGGCGCTGCGCGGCATCTTCGGCCGCTAGCGCGGGCCCTCAGCGGTGGACGGCCTCGCCGGCGAGGTGATGGTGCGTGCCGTGCCGGTTGGCGAGCGCCTGCGGGCCGAGCGAGCCGATCGCCATGCCGACGCCGCCGGCGAGGAGCCCCGCGAGCTGCGCGGGGAAGGCCTTGCCGGCCGGCGTCACGAGGAAGAAGAGCCACGTGGCGAGGCCGAGGACGATCGAGAACACCGCGCCCTGCGTGGTCGCCCGCTTCCAGTAGAGCCCGCACACGAGCGGCCAGAAGGCGCCGACGAGCGGCAGGGTGTAGGAGCTCGACACGAGGTCGTAGATCGGCGTGCCCTGTGACTTGATCGCGTAGCCGCAGACGAGCGCGGCGAAGCAGAGCACGGTGATGCGCATCGTCAGGAGCTCCTCGCGGTCGCCCATGCGCGGCTTGAACTGCCGCCAGATGCTCTCCACGAACGTCACGGAGGGCGCGAGCAGCGTCGCCGAGGCGACCGACTTGAGCGCCGAGAGCAGGGCGCCGAAGAAGAGCACCTGCATCACGAACGGCATGTGCTCCATGACGAGCGTGGGCACGATCTTCTGCGGATCGTCCTTGAGGAGCGTCGCCGCCTGCTCGGGCATGATGATGAAGGCGCTCGCGACGATGAACATCGGCACGAAGGCGAAGGCGAGGTAGCAGAGGCCCCCGATCACCGGGCCGCGCGTCGCCGCCTCGATGTCCTTCGCCGACATGACGCGCTGGAACACGTCCTGCTGCGGGATCGAGCCGAGCATCACCGTCACCGCGGCGCCGAGGAAGAAGGCGATCTCCTGGAACGTCGGCGCGGGCAGGAACGCCAGCAGGTCGCGGCCGCGCACCAGCGAGATGACCTTGTCGGCGCCGCCCGCCTGGTCGGCGGCGAAGACGGCGATGATCGCGAGGCCGATCACCAGCACGATCATCTGCACGAAGTCGGTCACCGCCACCGACCACATGCCGCCGAAGAGCGTGTAGGCGAGGATCGAGATCGTGCCGAGCACCATGCCGA
>JBLNDP010000191.1:0-8984 GCA_050261755.1 Clostridia bacterium | reverse complement strand
TCGGGCTGCCCCACGCTCACCGTCAAGGACAACCCCGACCCGCTGCGCCGCGATCCCGTGGCCACCGTGATCGACGGCTGCGTGGGCTGCGGCCTTTGCGGCGAGAACGCGCACGCCGCGGTGCTCTGCCCTTCTTTCTATCGCGCCGAGGTCGTGCAGAACCCGAACTGGCTGGACAAGCTGCTTTTCAGATTGAGGACCGCGCTCGGTGGAAGTCCAGTTCACTAAGGAAATCGAGTCCCTGCGACTCGGCCAGGGCGAGCGCTTCCACGGCGAGGGCATCCTCGGGGTGACCAAGGCGCTGCTGCAGTCCGGCGTTTCCTACGTCGGCGGCTACCAGGGCGCGCCGGTCTCCCACCTGCTCGACGTGATGGTGCAGGCGCGCGAATACCTGGACGAGCTCGGAGTGCACGTCGAGGCGTGCACGAACGAGGCCGCCGCGGCGGCGATGCTCGGCGCCTCCATCAACTATCCGGCGCGCGGCGCCGTGACCTGGAAGTCCATCGTCGGCAGCAATGTCGCGGCCGACCCGCTTTCGTACCTCTCCAGCGCCGGCGTCACGGGCGGAGCGCTGATCATAGTCGGCGAGGACTACGGCGAGGGTGCGAGCGTCGCCCTCGAGCGCACGCACGCCATCGCCCTCAAGTCCTCCATGTGGCTGCTCGATCCACGGCCCAACCTGGAGACGATCGTGCGCATGGTGGAGAAAGGCTTCGAGCTCTCCGAGGCGTCGAACACGCCGGTCATGCTCGAGCTGCGCATCCGCGCCTGCCATGTGAGGGGTTCCTTTGTTTCAAAGCAAAATATTCCCCCTTCGGTTTCGACTCGGCGCAAGCTCGCCGGCCCGCCGGCCGAGTTCGTCTACGACCGCCTGGCCCACCCGCCCGCCACCTTCCGGCAGGAGAAGCTGAAGGCCGAAGTGCGCCTGCCCGCGGCACGCGCCTTCGTGGCGAAGAACAGCCTGAACGAGGTGTTCGAGGCGGAGGAAGGCGACGTCGGGTTGATTGTCCAGGGCGGCCTCTATAACGGCCTGCTCCGCGCGCTCATGGCGCTCGGCCTCGCCGATTCCTTCGGCGCGAGCCGCATTCCCATCCTCGCGCTGAACGTCGTCTCGCCGCTCGTGCCCGAAGAGATCGCCGCGTTCTGCGCGAAGCGAAAGGGCGTGCTGGTCCTCGAGGAGGGAAGTCCCGAATTCATCGAGCAGGAGATCGCCGCGCACCTGCATCGCGCGGGCGTGCCGACGCGCCTGCACGGCAAGGACCTGCTGCCGCGGGCCGGCGAATACACCACCGAGGCGCTCGTGCGCGGGCTGGCGGGCTTCCTCGGCCGCCATGCGCCGCACCTCGACCTGGCGCCGGGCGAGCGATTCCTCGAGGAGACCGCGGCGCTGCGCGCGCGCGCGACCGAGATGCTCGGCAACCTGCCGGCGCGGCCGCCCGGCTTTTGCATCGGCTGCCCGGAGCGTCCGGTGTTCTCGGCGATGAAGCTCGTGGGGCAGGACATCGGCCGGCCGCACGTCTCCATGGACATCGGCTGCCATTCATTCGCGAGCTTCGAGCCCTTCTCGCAGGGCAACACGGTGCTGGGCTACGGCATGAGCCTCGCCGCTTCCGCGGGCGTCGGGCCGATGATCGCCAAGCGGCCCATGGCCATCATGGGCGACGGCGGCTTCTGGCACAACGGCCTTCTTTCCGGCGTCGCCTCGCGCCTGCTCAACCACGGCGACGGCGTCCTGGTGATCATGAAGAACGGCTATTCCTCCGCGACCGGCACCCAGGAGCTTGTGTCCTCGCCGCCCGAGGAAGCGCGCAAGACCGCGCTCGGCGCGAGCTCGGTGCACGAGGACCGCACGATCGAGCGCACGCTGGAAGGGCTGGGCGTGAAATGGCTGCGCACGGTGGACAACTATCGTGTCAGCGAGGTCGCCAAGACAGTGCGCGACGCCATGACCAGCGACTACGAAGGGCTCAAGGTCATCGTCGCCGAGGGCGAATGCCAGCTGGAACGGCAACGCCGCTTGCGGCCCGAAGTCGCGCAGAAACTGAAGAGGGGCGAAAGGCACGTTCGCGTCAAATACGGCGTGGACGAGGACACGTGCACGGGCGACCACTCGTGCATCCGGCTCTCGGGCTGCCCCACGCTCACCGTCAAGGACAACCCCGACCCGCTGCGCCGCGATCCCGTGGCCACGGTGATCGACGGCTGCGTGGGCTGCGGCCTGTGCGGCGAGAACGCGCACGCCGCCGTGCTTTGCCCTTCCTTCTACCGCGCCGAGGTCGTGCAGAACCCGACGCTCCTCGATCGCGCGCTCAACCAGCTCGGGAGGCTTTTCCAATGACTCTGCCCTCGCGCCCCCTCACGATCCTGATCGCCGCGCTCGGCGGCGAGGGTGGCGGCGTCATGGCCGATTGGCTGATCGCCGCGTCCCGCGCCTGCGGCTATCCGGCGCAGGCCACGTCCATCCCGGGCGTCGCTCAGCGCACCGGCGCGACGACCT
Source organism: Clostridia bacterium (assembly GCA_050261755.1). Lineage (GTDB taxonomy): Bacteria > Pseudomonadota > Gammaproteobacteria > Burkholderiales > SG8-39 > SCGC-AG-212-J23. The sequence goes on along the minus strand of JBLNDP010000191.1, from coordinate 6,487 downwards.
ACTACCTCGAGATCTTCCCGGCCGAGCGCGCGACGCTCGGCGGCCGCGAGCCGGTCCTGTCGCTCACGCCGACGCCGGGCAACGTGGACATCATGGTTGCCTCGGAGCTCATCGAGGCGGCGCGCGCGATGCAAAACGGCTACGTCAGCCCCGAGCGCACGACGCTGGTCGCATCGACGCATCGCATCTACGCCACCGTCGAGAAGATGCAGATGGGAGATGGGCGCTTCGAAAGCGAGCGAGTCCTCGCCGCAGCGAAGGAGCTCGCGCAACGCACGGTGCTCTTCGACATGCGCGAGATCGCACAGAAGAACGGCACGATCATCAACGCGGTGCTTTTCGGCGCCATGGCCGGAACCGGCGTGCTGCCGCTGGCGCGCGAAGCATGCGAGGCGGCGATCCGCGCCGCCGGCCGAGGCGCCGACGCCAGCCTGCGCGGGTTCGCGGCCGGCTTCGAGATCGCCGCCGGAAGCCGCGCTGCGCCTGCGCCCGCCGCCCCGCCGAAGCGGGCCAGCACGCTGACGGAGGTGATGGAGCTTGGCGAAGCCCGCCTGCGCGATTACCAGGGCGAGGCTTACGCCCGCCTCTACCGCCGCCGCCTGGAGCCGTTCCTGCACGACGAGCCGCTTGCGGCCGAGGTCGGCCGCCACCTGGCCGTGTGGATGAGCTACGAGGACATCGTGCGCGTCGCCGACCTCAAGACGCGCGCCAGCCGCTTCGCGCGCGTGCGCCGGGAAGTGGGCGCGAAGGCGGACGAGCCGGTCGTGGTGATCGACTTCCTCAAGCCCGGGGTCGAGGAATTCGCCTCGCTGCTTCCAGCGTTCTTGGGAGGCAAGCTCATCCGCTGGGCGGAGCGGCACGGAAAGCTCGACGCCTACAACGTCGGCATGCACATCAGGACTTCCGGCGCGCTCGGCTACCTCGTCGTGCGCTCGCTCGCATGGCTCAAGCCGTGGCGGCCGCACAGCTACCGTTATGCCGAGGAGCAGCGCCTGATTGAGCGCTGGCTCGGCCTGGTCGAGGAAGCCGCGAAGCGCGACCGCGGCCTCGCCCTCGAGGTCGCCGAATGCGCCCGGCTGGTCAAGGGCTACGGCGAGACGCACCGCCGCGGCAAGGCGAACTTCCTCGCCATCGTCGACGCGCTGGTCGAGAACCCGGCGACGAGCGACCCGGCCGAGCAGGCGCGCGCGCTGCGCCAGGCCAGGGAAGCGGCGCTTGCCGATCCCGAATCGAAGGCACTCGGCAAGGTCCTCGGCAAGCCGGTGGTGTGGCTCAAGCCGGTTCCGTCCGCCGCGCCCCGGCCGTAGAATTCCCGTTCCGATGGCCAGCGTCCCCCAGCCAGCAGCGCAGAACGAGATCGCGTCCTCGCGGCAGGCGTTGTACCGCCGCATGGACAAGGAGAACCTCGCGCCGCTATGGGAAGTGCTGCACGACCTGATCCCGCCGCAGCCGACATCGCAAGGCCAGCCCGGCCTCTGGAGATACGACGAGGTGCGCCCGCACCTCATGGAAGCGGGAAGGCTCATCACCGCCCGCGAGGCGGTACGGCGGGTGCTCATCCTCGAGAATCCCGGCCTGCGCGGCCAGTCGTGCATCACGCAAAGCCTCTATGCGGGCCTGCAGCTCATCCTGCCGGGGGAAATCGCCCCGAGCCACCGCCACACCCAATCGGCGCTGCGCTTCGTCGTCGAAGGATCGGGCGCCTATACCGCCGTCGACGGCGAGCGCACGACCATGCGTCCCGGCGACTTCATCATCACGCCGTCGTGGACCTGGCACGACCACGGCCACCCCGGCGATGGCCCGGTGGTGTGGCTGGACGGCCTGGACATCCGCGTCGTCCAGCTCTTCTCCGCGCAGTTCATGGAGACCTATCCGGAGGAAACGCAACCGGTGACGCGCGGCGAGGGCGCCTCCGCGGCGCGCTTCGGCAATAACCTGAAGCCCCTCGGCGCGTCGGCGCCGTTCGGCAAGACCTCGCCCATCTTCAACTACCCCTACGAGCGAAGCCGCGAATCGCTTGCGCGGCTCTCCCGCGAGGGCGACCCCGATCCCTGCCACGGCTGGAAGATGCAATTCGTGAATCCGCTCACGGGCGGCCACGCCATGCCGACGATCGGCGCCTTCATCCAGCTGCTGCCGAAAGGCTTCGCCACGCGGCCCTACCGCTCCACCGACGGCACGGTCTACTGCGTGGTCGAAGGCCGCGGCGAGGCGAAAATCGGCGGCCAATCGCTCGCGTGCGGCCCTCGAGACATCTTCGTCGTGCCCTCCTGGATGCCGCTCGAGCTGTCGGCCCGGGAGGAGCTCGTCCTCTTCTCCTTCTCCGACCGGCCGGCGCAGGAGGCGCTCGGCCTGTGGCGCGAAGCGAGATGAGCGCGGCGGACGCGGCCACCCTTTCCCGCGAATACAACAACCGAGAGCTGGTTCCGGAGCACGCCCAATACCTGGCTCGCTGGGCGCAAAGCTCGGCAACCGCGCGCCGCACGATGACCGCCCGCCTGGACCTGCGCTACGGGGAGGGCGAAGGCGAGACCCTCGACCTCTTCCCGGCGCGCAAGGGCGATGGCGCCTGCATGATGTTCATCCACGGCGGGTACTGGCGGGCGCTCGGAAAGAGCGACTTCAGTTTCCTTGCGCCCCCATGGGTGGACGCGGGGGTTTCCGTGGCGGTGGTGAATTACGACCTGTGCCCGACGGTCTCCATCGAGGACATCGTGCGCCAGATGCTGCGTGCCAGCCGGTGGCTCTGGCTGCATGCCGAGGAATACGGCATGGACCAGCATCGCCTCTACGTTTCCGGTCACTCGGCGGGCGGCCACCTCACGGCAATGCTGATGGCCGCGCTGTATCCCAAGCTCGATGAGCGTCTGCCGAAGGACCTGTGGAAAGGCGCCCTGGCGATCAGCGGCCTCTACGACCTTCGCCCGATGATGCTCGTCGACTTCCTCCAGCCCGACCTGCGGCTCGACGAGGAATCGGCGCTGCGGCTCTCGCCCGCTTTCCTGCCGCCCGCGACGCGGGCGCCCGTGATGACCGCAGTGGGCGGGCGGGAATCCGGCGAATTCCACCGGCAGAACTCGCTCCTCGGGGAGCGCTGGAAAGCCGTGCTCGCCGCCGACATCCCGATGCCGGACCGGCATCATTTTTCCGTGATGGACGCGCTCGCGGAGCCTGCCAGCGCGCTTTTCCAGGGCGCCCGCCGCCTGATGAAACTCGACCCATGAACGAATATCTGCGTCCCGGACGCTACATCGACAGCGACCACCCCGCCGTCGCGGCATTCTCCAATGAGCACGCGCGGGGAAACTCGCGCCTCGAGAAGGCAGTATCGCTGTACTACGCGGTGCGCGACGAGATTCGCTACAACCCCTTCCTTGACGTCGCGGATCCGGATACCTACCGGGGCTCGGCCGTGCTCGCCGCCGGCGAGGGCTTCTGCATCGGCAAGGCGGCGCTCCTGGCCGGCGCGGCGCGGGCGGCCGGCATCCCCGCCCGAGTGGGCTTCGCCGACGTGAAGAACCACCTCACCACGCCTCGCCTGGCCGAGACGATGGGCACGGACCTTTTCGCGTACCACGGCTATGTCGAGCTGCACCTCGAGGGCAGGTGGGTGAAGGCGACGCCCGCCTTCAACCTGGCGCTCTGCCGCCGCTTCCGCGTCAAGCCGCTCGAATTCGACGGGCGCTCGGACTCGATCTTCCATCCGTACGACGAGGACGAGCGGCAGCACATGGAGTACGTGCGCGAGCGCGGCACCTTCGCCGACGTGCCGACCGAGGAGATCCAGCGCACGTTCCGCGAGCTTTATCCGAAGTTCTACGCGCTGGGCGCGGCCGCCGCCCGGGAAACGTTCGGCTGAAAGCGCTCCTCGAAGCGAGCTTCCGCGCAGCGGTGGCCGCGGCCGATCCGCTCGAGATCCTCGTGCCGCACTTGCCTGCCGCGCCCCGCGGACGCACCTTCGTCGCCGCCGCCGGCAAGGCGGCCGCTTCCATGGCCTCGGCGGTCGAGCGGCAGTGGCCCGCGCAGGCGGCCCTCGAGGGCATCGCCATCACCCGCTACCAGCACGGACTGCCGACCCGGCGCATCCGCGTCGTGGAAGCCGGGCATCCCATTCCCGACGCGTCCGGCGAGCAGGCGGCGCGCGAGATCCTCGACCGCGCCCGCGCGCTCGGCCCGGACGACCTGCTCCTCGCGCTCGTGTCCGGCGGCGCCTCGAGCCTGCTCTCGCTGCCCGCCCCCGGCATCTCGATGGCGCAGCTCAAGGCGCTCACCGGCGCCCTGCTGAAAAGCGGCGCCGACATCCGCGAGATGAACACCGTGCGCAAGCATCTTTCGGCGATCGCCGGCGGCAGGCTCGCCTGCGCGTGCGCGGGCAACGTGGTCGCTCTCATCATCTCCGACGTCACCGGCGACGATCCGACGCATATCGGCTCCGGCCCGTGCGCGCCCGACCCGACCACCGTCGCCGATGCCAAGGCGGTGCTCGCAAAGTACGGCATCGATTTCGACGGGCCTTTCTCCGAGTCCGCGAAGCCCGGCGACGCCGCCTTCGCCCGCACGCGGAACGTGGTGGTGGCGACGCCGCACCGCTCGCTCGAGGCTGCGGCGGCGGTGTTCGCCGGCGCGGGCATTCGGCCGGTGATCCTCGGCGACACGGTGACCGGCGAGGCGCGCGACGTGGCGAAGGTCATGGCCGCGCTCGTGCACGAGGTGCGCACGCACGGCTCGCCCTGGAAGCCGCCGGTGGCGCTCATCTCGGGCGGGGAATGCACGGTGACGATCGGCTCGGAGGGCGGTCGGGGCGGCCGCTGCGCGGAGTTCCTGCTTTCCCTCGGCATCGAAGCCGGCGGCCTTTGGGCCATCGCGGCCGACACGGACGGCATCGACGGCTCGGAGGACAACGCCGGCGCGATCCTGGCGCCCGACAGCATGAAGCGCGGCGGGGACGCCAAGGCGATGCTCGCCCGGCACGACAGCTACGGCTTCTTCAGCGAGATCGGAGACCTCGTGGTGACGGGTCCGACGCGGACCAACGTCAACGACTACCGCGCGATCGTGATCCCGTAGCGGGCGAAAAAAAAGGCCGGCGGAGCCGGCCTTTTCCATTTTTTGTTCTTCCCCGCCTTAAGCGGCTTTTTTCTCTTCGGCCTTCTTGGGGGCCTTCTTTTTTTCGGTGCCGGTGTCCTGCGCCTCGAGGTCCGGACGGTCCATGAGGCTGACGAGCGCGAGCGGGGCATTGTCGCCCTTGCGGAACCCCGTCTTCAGGATGCGCAGATAGCCGCCGTTGCGCTTCGCGTAGCGGGGGCCGAGGTCGTCGAAGAGCTTCGTCACGATGTCGCGGTCGCGCAGGCGGTCGAACGCCAAGCGCCGGTTCGCGAGGGAGGGCTTCTTGCCGAGGGTGATCATCGGCTCGACGACCCGGCGCAGCTCCTTCGCCTTGGGGAGCGTGGTGCTGATCTCCTCGTGGCGGAGCAGCGACACCGTCATGTTGCGCAGCATCGCGAGCCGGTGGCTCGAGGTGCGGTTCAGCTTGCGAAGTCCGTGTCCGTGGCGCATGGTGCTTTGGCTCTTTCTAAGATCCCTGTTTTCAGACCCTGTGCTCGAGCCCGGCGGGCGGCCAGTTCTCGAGCTTCATGCCGAGCGTGAGCCCGCGCGAAGCGAGCACTTCCTTGATCTCGTTCAGCGACTTGCGGCCAAGGTTGGGCGTCTTGAGGAGCTCGGTCTCGGTGCGCTGGATCAGGTCGCCGATGTAGTAGATGTTCTCGGCCTTGAGGCAGTTCGCCGAGCGTACCGTGAGCTCGAGGTCGTCCACCGGGCGCAGCAGGATCGGGTCGACCGCGGGCGACTTGGGCTGCTCGGTCGGCAGCGCGGTGCCTTCCAGCTGCGCGAACACGGACAGCTGGTCGACGAGCACGCGCGCGGCGTAGCGGATCGCCTCCTCGGGCTCGATGGCGCCGTTGGTCTCGATGTCCATGATCAGCTTGTCGAGGTCGGTGCGCTGCTCGACGCGTGCGGACTCGACGGAGTACGACACGCGGCGAACGGGGCTGAACGAGGCGTCGAGGATGATGCGGCCGATGCCCTTGGTCTCCTCGGGCAGGTAGCGCATGTTGCCCGGAACGTAGCCGCGGCCGGACTCGACCTTGATCTGCATCTCGAGCTTGCCGGTGGACGCGAGGTGCGCGATCACGTGGTCCGGGTTGACGATCTCGACGTCGTGCGACGGCTCGATGTCGGCCGCCGTGACCAGGCCTTCGCCTTTCTTCTTCAGCGAAAGGATCGCCTCGGCGCGGTTGTGCAGGCGGAAGACCACGCCCTTGAGGTTGAGCAGGATGTCCACGACGTCCTCGCGCACGCCGTCCAGCGTGGAGTACTCGTGCACCACGCCGGCGATCTGCACCTCCGTCGGCGCGTGGCCCGGCATGGAGGAGAGCAGCACGCGCCGCAGCGCGTTGCCGAGCGTATGGCCGTAGCCGCGCTCGAA
>JBLNDP010000190.1:0-10021 GCA_050261755.1 Clostridia bacterium | reverse complement strand
AAACGCCCCGGCCAAACCGGGGCGTTTTCTTTTCAGGGACGAAGATGAAGATCGGAGTGATGGGCGCCGGAGCGGTCGGCTGCTACTACGGCGCGATGCTGGCTCGAGCCGGCCACGACGTAACGCTGATCGCGCGCGGCGCACATGCGGACGCGGTGCAGGCGCACGGCCTGCTGCTCGAAACGAAGTCCTTCCAGGAGCGGCTGCGTGTCCAGGCGACGCGCGAGCCTTCCGGCCTGCGCGGCGCGGAGCTCGTCCTCTTCTCGGTCAAGTCGCAGGACACGGAGCGCGCCGGGGCCGACATGCGGCCGTTTCTCGAGGCGCGGGCCAGCATCGTCAGCCTGCAGAACGGAGTCGACAACGCCGAGCGCCTCGCCGCCGCCCTCGGACGGCCCGTGATTGCCGCCGCCGTCTACGTGGCGACCGAAATGGCCGGTCCCGGCCATGTCCGTCATCACGGCCGGGGAGAACTGGTGATCGGGGCTGGGCCCGAGAGCGAGCGCATAGCGGGCGCCTTCCGGGCCGCCGGCGTACCGGTCGAGGTGTCCGAGAACGTCGCCGGCGTGCTCTGGACCAAGCTCATTATCAATTGCGCGTACAACGCGCTCTCGGCGCTCGCGAACCTGCCCTACGGGAAGCTCGTCCAGGGCGCCGGCATCCCGCAGGTCATGCGCGATGTCGTCGAGGAATGCCTCGCCGTCGCGCAAGCGGCCGGCGTGAAGGTGCCCGGCGGCATGCAGGAAGCCGTGGCGCGCATCGCCGAAACGATGCCCGCGCAGTTTTCCTCCACCGCGCAGGACCTCGCCAAGGGCAAGCCCAGCGAGATCGACCACCTGAACGGCCTTGTCGTGCGCAAGGGCGAGGCGCTTGGCGTCGCGACGCCGGTCAACCGTGCGCTGCACGCCCTCGTCAAGCTGCGCGAAAGCGCGCCGCGATAGCGCCAAGAAAAAGGCCCTGGCTCGCGCCAAGGCCCTGGGATTTGGTAGGTCGTGGCGGATTCGAACCGCCGACCAACGGATTAAAAGTCCGCTGCTCTACCAGCTGAGCTAACGACCCGGAGTTGTACTGAAGGATCTTCCGGTAATTTCCCGGAAGGGGGCGAATTTTATCAGCCCTGAAGGCCGATTCGCCAGCCCTCGCGGGACGTTAGCGCTTGTTGATGACGGCGAGGCGCTGCTTGGCGCTGGCGGCCGAGCTGCTCTGCGGGTACTTCGAAACCAGCTCCTCCAGCGTGCGCGTCGCGCCGCGCCGGTCGCCCATGGTCTCCTGGGCGGAGGCGATGGAGAGCATGGCGTCGGGCGCCTTGGCGCTGTCGGGCCAGTTCGTGAGCAGCTTCCGCTGCGAGACGATGGCGTTCTTGTAGTCGCGTTGGCCGGAGTACGCCATGCCAATCCAGTACTGCGCGTTCGGCGCGAGCGCACTGCTCGGGTACGTGACCAGGAAGCCCTGCATGGCGGAAACGGCCAGGGCGTAGTTGCCCAGCTTGAACTGGTCGAGCGCCGCCTGGTAGGCCTTGTTCTCCGCGGGCGAGACCTCGGGCTCCGCGCCGGCCGCCGGCGCTCCGCCTTTCTCCGCCGGTTGCTCGAGCTTGCGCAGGCGCGTATCGATGTCGAGGTAGAGCTCCTTCTGCCGCTTGTCGGCGCTCTCCGCCTGGTTGGCGAGCACCTCCAGCTGGCCGCGCATGCGCGCCATCTCGTCGCGGATCGCGTTCAGCTGCGAGGCGAGGTCGAGGACGGCGTTGCGGTCGGCGGCCGCGGCTTCCACTTTCGAAAGCCGCTCATCGATGAGCTTCTGGTTCGCGTCGATCGTCTGGCGCAGCACGTCGATGCGCCGCCGCGCCTCGTTGTCGTCGAAGAGCCCCTGCGCCCCGGCAGATGCCGACGCGAGCGCAAGGGCGAGCGCGGCCGCGCCGCGCGTCCAGCGCCGCATCAGTACTCGCCGCTGTACAGCATGTCGCTGCGGCGGTTCTGCGCCCAGGCGGCCTCGTCATGCCCTTCGGACTTCGGCTTCTCTTCGCCGAGGCTGACGGACTCGACCTGCTGCTCCTTCGCGCCGAGCAGGAGCAGCATCTTCTTCACGCCGTCGGAACGGCGCTGGCCGAGCGCGATGTTGTACTCGCGGCTGCCGCGCTCGTCGGTGTTGCCCTGGATGAGCATCTTGGCGGACGGGTTGTCGCGCAGGTACTTGGCGTGCGCCTCGACCATCGGCCGGTACTCGTCCTTGACGTCGAACTTGTCGAAGTCGTAGTAGATCGAGCGCTTCGACAGGATGCTATTCGGGTCGGTGAGCAGGTTCGTCTTCGGCTTGTTCGTGAGGTCGACGGTCGCGACGCGGGGACCCTGCTGGCTTGCGCTGCGGTCCTCGACGCCGGCGGGCTTCTGCTCGTCGGTCGGCGTGGTGCTGCACGCGGCGACGAGCGACGCGGCGGCGAGGGCGATCAGGATGGCACGCATGATGATTCTTTCTCCTTTCGGTTTCTTTCTTTACTCGGTGAAGGGTCCCCACGCCGGCTCGCGGACGTCGCCGGCAGTGACTGTGAGCCTTTGCTTCACGCGTCCGTCGGACGAGACCGCCGACAGCACGCCGCGCCCGCCGATCACGGTAGCGAGAAGTATCATGCGCCCGTTCGGCGCGAAACTAGGGGATTCGTCACGGTCGCTGTCGGTCAGGATCTGGACCTGCTTGTTCTCGAGGTCCATCAGCGCCACCTGGAACTTGCCGCCGTTGCGCGTGATGTACGCCAGGCTGCGGCCGTCGGGGCTGATCCTCGGCGAAACATTATAGCTGCCGTCGAAGGTGATTCGCTGCGGCTCGCCGCCCGAGGCCGGCATGCGATAGATCTGCGGGCTGCCGCCGCGGTCCGACGTGAAATAAATCCAGCGTCCATCCGCCGAGTAACGCGGCTCCGTGTCGATCGCTGACGAGGCCATCAGGCGCCGCACGCCGCTTCCATCCGGATTCACGAGGAAAAGCTGCGAGCCGCCTTCGCGCGAGAGCGAGACAGCTAGGGTTTTTCCATCGGGGGACCAAGCGGGAGCGGAGTTCGAGCCCTTGAAGTTCGCCGCGACTTGGCGCTTGCCGTCGAGAAGCGAGTGGACGTAGACCACCGGCTTCTTCGCCTCGAAGGAGACATACGCGAGCCGCTTGCCGTCCGGCGACCATGCCGGCGAGATGATCGGCTCGAAGGACGCGAGCGCGGTCTCCGGCTCGGCGCCGTCGGCATCGGCGATCTGCAGCTCGTAGCGGTTGCCGCGCTTGACCACGTAGGCGATGCGCGTCGAGAAGATGCCCTTCTCGCCCGTGAGCTTCTCGTAGACGAAGTCGGCGATGCGGTGCGCGGTTGCGCGCACCTGGTTCTTCGCGAGCGTGTAGGCGATGGCGCCAAGCGGCGACTGCTTGACCACGTCGTAGAGCCGGAAGCGCGCCTCGTAGCGTCCGTCCGGCCGCAGCGCCACGGAGCCCGCGAGCAGCGCATCGGCGAGGCGCGCGCGCCACTCGGGGTAGCTCACCGCCGACGATTCGGTCGGCGGCGGGTCGAGCGGCGGCAGCTCCAGCGTGCGGAATCGTCCGCTGCGCTCGAGGTCGGCGCGCACCACCTGCGTGATCGTCGTCGGGCCGAGCGCCCCTTCGCCCGCGAAGGGCACGACCGCCACGGGAACGCGCTGGGCGCCGGCGCCGGTGATCTCGATGGAAAGCTGCGCGCGCGCCGGATGGGAAGCCACGGCGGCCGCGAAGAACAGCGCGGGCAGCAGGAAGCGAAGAGCTCGTTGCAACGGCAGGTCCTCCTGGTCTTTCTTGCGATGCGCTAGCGGTCTTGCGGCCGGAAGTGCAACTCGAGCTGCCGCTGGAACAACCCAGGCTGGTCCGGCTTCGGCAGCGGCGATGACTTAAGGATAGCGCGGTACACGGCGTCGTCGTAGGCCGCGTTGCCGCTCGACTTGCGCATCTTCGCGTTGAGCACGTCGCCGGTGGGCAGCAGCGTCACGTCGTATATCGCCTCGGGATTTCCCTTGACGTCGTCGAGAACCTGCGTCGGGATGTTGCCGCGGATCTTGATGCGGATCTTGTCCACCCACGTGGCGAGGCCGCGCGACTGCGCCGCGGCCTGCTCCTTCGCCACCATGTCGCGGATCTGCCGGTCCTGCGCAGCGGCCTGCTCCTGCGCGAGCTGCTCGCGCATGCGGCGCTCGAGGTCGAGGTCGCGCTTCGGCGGGACCGGCTTGGCGGGCTCCGCCTTCTTGGGCAACGGCTTCGGCGGCGGCTCGACCTTCTTGGGCTCCGGTTTCTTCGGCTCGGGCTTCGGCTTGGGCAGCGCCTTCTCGACGATCTCCGGCTTCTCGATCTTGGGCTCGGGCTTCGGCGGCTCGGGCTCGACCTTGGGCGGCGCCGGTGGCGGAGGCGGCGGCTGCACGCGCTGCGGCGCGGGCGGCTCCCAGAGCTCCACGGTCACGGTATCGGGCGCGTGGCTCTGCAGGCGCACGCCGAGGAAGAGGATGGCGATGAGCAGCGCATGGACGCCGAAGGCGAGGGCGAAGGCGCGGATGTAGCCCGGCTCGCGCCGCTCGCCCATGAAGCGGCCGCCACCCAGGCCATGCGCCGCCGCGGCCGTCATCGTTGCGCCGGCTTCACCTGCAGGCCGACGCGCGCGACCGACTGGCTGCGCAGCTCGTCCATGACATTCAGCACCGCTTCGTAGCGCACGTTCTTGTCGCCGGCGATCAGCACGGAGAGGTCCGGCGTCTTCGCCTGCCGCTCCTTGATGATCTTGCCGAGCATCTGCCGCGTGATCGGCTGCTCGTTGACGAGCCGTCCGCCGGCGTCGCGCTCGCGCATGATGAGCTTCTGGTCCTCCTGCACGACGATCTCGAGCGGCACGACGCGCGGCTGGCCGGCCTTGCCGACGCTTGGCAGGTCGATCACGCCGGGCGTGATGAGCGGCGCCGTCACCATGAAGATGACCAGGAGCACGAGCATCACGTCGATGTAGGGCACGACGTTGATGTCGTGCATCGGCCCGCGCTTTTTACGCAGGAGCGCCATCTAGCGGTTCGATTGCCTGTGCAGGATGTTGGAGAACTCTTCCATGAAGCTCTCGAAGCGGTTGGCGAGCCGCTCGATGTCGTGCGAGTAGCGGTTGTAGGCCACCACGGCCGGGATCGCCGCGAACAGGCCGATCGCCGTGGCCACGAGCGCCTCGGCGATGCCCGGCGCGACCTGCGCGAGGGTCGCCTGCTGCACGTTGGCCAGGCCGCGGAACGAATGCATGATGCCCCACACGGTGCCGAAGAGGCCCACGTAGGGGCTCACCGAGCCCGTCGAGGCGAGGAAGGCGAGGTGCCGCTCGAGGTAATCCATCTCGCGCTGGAAGGTGGCGCGCATGGCGCGCCGCGCGCTGTCGACCATGTCGCTCACGTCGGCGTTCTTCTGCCCGCGCTGCTTGGCGAACTCGCGGAAGCCGGCCTCGAAGATGCGCTCCAGGCTGCCGATCGTGTGGCGGTTGTTCACCGCGCCCTGATAGAGCGCGGCGAGGTCGTTGCCGCCCCAGAAGTCGCGCTCGAACTTGTCGGTCTGGCCGTTCGCCCGGCGGATGGAGAACCACTTCTGGAAGATGAACATCCACGACATGAAGGAGACGGCGAGAAGGATCGCCATGACGACCTTCACGACGATGCTCGCGTTGACGACCAGCGTCCAGATGTCGAGATCGGAGGTGACGTTCATAGAGTCATCGCTTGAGGGCCTTCGTTTGTCCGGCGCCGAGCGCCGTGGCGAGTTCTTCGGGCATGCGGGTCGGCTTCATGCTGGGACGGTCCACCAGCGCGAGCGACACGTCGGCTTCGACCAGCAGCTCGCCGGAGCGTTCCACGCGCTGGCGGAACACGAGGCTTGCCCGGCCGATTTTAGCCACTTCGGCGCTCACGGTTAGGAGGTCGTTCAGCAGCGCCGGGCGGTGATATGTCACGGAAATATGGTGGACGAGGAAGAGCACGCCATGGCTCGCGGTGAAGCGCGCGAGGTCGATCTGCGCGGCGTTGAGGAGCTCGCTGCGCGCGCGCTCCATGAAGGCGAGGTACTGCGCATGGAAGACGACGCCGCCGGCGTCGGTGTCCTGGTAATAAACCCGCACCGGAATGCTGAACGGAGTCCTACTCAGAGAGCAGGTCCCGCGGCGAATTTTCCATGCCACCGGGCGCGACGATGCCGAAGTGGCGATACGCGGCGAGGGTCGCCATGCGCCCGCGCGGGGTGCGCTGCAGGTACCCCTGCTGGATGAGGTAAGGCTCGAGGACGTCCTCGATCGTGTCGGCCTCCTCGCCGATCGCGTGCGCGAGGTTCTCCAGTCCCACCGGGCCGCCGCCGAACTTCTCCATGACCGCCAGCAGCAGCTTGCGGTCCATCATGTCGAAGCCCAGGACGTCGACCTCGAGGAGCTTCAGCGCCGCGTCGGCGACCGCCTTGCTCACGGTCCCGTCGGCCTTGACCTGCGCATAGTCGCGCACCCGCCTCAGGAGCCGGTTGGCGACGCGCGGCGTGCCGCGCGCGCGGCGCGAGATCTCCGCGCAGCCCTCGTCGTTCACCTCGACCTCGAGGAGGCCGGCGGAACGCGAAACGATGCGCGCGAGCTCGGGCTGCGAATAGAACTCCAACCGCGCGACGATGCCGAAGCGGTCGCGCAGCGGATTGGTCAGCATGCCGGCGCGGGTCGTCGCGCCCACCAGGGTAAACGGCGGCAGGTCGAGCTTGATCGATCGGGCCGCCGGGCCCTCGCCGATCATGATGTCGATCTGGTAGTCCTCGAGCGCCGGATAGAGGATCTCCTCCACGACCGGCGACAAGCGATGGATCTCGTCGATGAACAAGACGTCCTTGGGCTCGAGGTTCGTGAGCAGCGCCGCGAGGTCGCCCGGGCGCTCGAGCACCGGGCCGGACGTCTGGCGCAGGTTCACGCCCATCTCGCGCGCGATGATGTGCGCGAGGGTCGTCTTGCCCAGTCCCGGCGGGCCGAAGAGCAGGACGTGGTCCAGCGCTTCGCTGCGGCCCTTGGCCGCCTGGATGAAGATTTCCAGCTGCGCGCGCACCTTCTCCTGGCCGACGTACTCCCCGAGGGTCGCCGGACGAAGCGAGCGCTCGAACTGCTCCTCCTGCTGCGAGGCCGGCTTCGCGGAGATGAGGCGGTCGGTCTCTACAGCCATGTCACGATTTTGCCAGCGCTTTCAGGGCGGCGCGGATCCCCTCGGCGACCGCCAGCCCGGGCGCGAGGCCCTTCACCGCGGCGAGCGCCTCCTTCTCGTTGTAGCCCAGGGCGAGGAGCGCGTTCACGACATCGGAGGGCTTGTCGCGCGAAGGCAGGGAAGCGGTTTCGGCGAGCTTGCCCTTCAATTCGAGCAGGAGGCGCTCCGCCGTCTTCTTGCCGATGCCCGGGATCTTCGTCAGCCGGCCGGCATCCTGCAGCGCGACCGCCTCGGCGAGCTCGCCCACCGAGAGGCCGGAGAGGACCGAGAGGGCGGTGCGCGGGCCGACCCCGGAAATGCGGATGAGCTGGCGGAAGGCGGCACGCTCCGGCTCGGTCGCGAAGCCGTAGAGCGTGTGCGCGTCTTCCTTGATGGAAAGGTGCGTCAGCAGGGCGACCGTCTCGCCCGTGGCCGGCAGCGCATAGAAGGTGCTCATTGGCACGTCGAGCTCGTAGGCGACCCCGCCGACATCGACCAGCACCTGCGGCGGGTGCTTTGCCTCCAGTCTGCCTTTCAGCCTGCCGATCACACCAAGCGGCCTTTTCTGAGTTTGAAGTTGCGCGTCTCGAACACCGAGAGGCGGCCGCCGTGCGCATGGCAGATGGCGCAGGCGAGCGCGTCTGCCGCGTCCGCCGCCGGATCCCCCTCCAGGCCGAGCAACCGCTTCACCATGTGCTGCACCTGCGGCTTGCCGGCCTTGCCGTGCCCCACGACCGACTGCTTCACCTGCAGGGCAGTGTACTCGGCGACCGGCAGCCCGGCGAGCACCGCGGCGCAGATGGCGGTGCCGCGCGCCTGGCCGAGGGCGAGCGTGGACTGCGGGTTGACGTTGACGAAGACGCGCTCGATCGCCACCTCGCGCGGCGCATGCTCGGCGATGATCTCGTTCAAGCCCTCGAGGATCGCCTTCAGCCGCGCGGCGGTGTCGCCGGCGCCGGACTTCACGCAGCCGCTCGTCACGTAGCGCAGATTCCCGCCCTGCGACTCGATGACACCGAACCCGGTGATGCGCAGCCCAGGATCGATGCCCAGAATTCGCAGGAGGGGTTCCCCTTGGCGGGTCAGTCGAGCACTGCGGTGGTGTACACGTCCTGGACGTCGTCGAGGCCCTCGATCGCCTCCAGGAGCTTGCGCAGCCGCCCGGCCTCGTCGCCGGCCACGGCGCTCTCGTTCACGGGCTTCATGGTGATCTCGGCGAGCTCGGGCTTGAGCTTGGCCTTGTCGAGCGCCTGCCGCACCGCCTCGAAGTCCGCCGGGGCGCAGATGAGCTCCACCGAGCCGTCGTCGTTCTTGACCACGTCCTCGGCGCCGGCATCCAGGCCCGCCTCCATGACCGCGTCCTCGCTGATGCCCGGCGCGAAGACGAACTGGCCGCAGTGCTTGAACATGAACGCCACGGAGCCGTCCGAGCCTAGGTTGCCGCCGTTCTTGCTGAAGGCATGGCGCACCTCCGCGACCGTGCGCGTGCGGTTGTCGGTCAAGCAGTCGACCATCACCGCGGCGCCGCCCGGGCCGTAGCCCTCGTAGCGCACTTCCTCGTAGGAGGCGCCCTCGAGCTGCCCCGTCCCCCGCTCGATCGCGCGCTGCACGCTGTCCTTGGTCATGTTCGCCTCGCGCGCCTTGTCGAGCGCGAGGCGCAGGCGAGGATTGGAGTTCGGGTCGCCGCCGCCGAGCTTCGCCGCGACGGTGATTTCCTTGATGAGGCGCGTGAAGATCTTGCCCTTCTTCGCATCCGCCGCCGCCTTGCGGTGCTTGATGTTCGCCCATTTGCTGTGACCGGCCATGGCTATAATTTTACGCATGTCCCCGCCGCCGCTCCTCGTCGCGAAAAGCGGCAAGACCGAGCTTGCCCTGCTGCCCGGCGCGGCGAACCGGCACGGCCTCATCACCGGCGCGACCGGCACCGGCAAGACGGTGACCCTGCAGACGCTCGCGCACGGCTTCTCCTCGATCGGCGTGCCGGTCTTCATGGCCGACGTGAAAGGCGATCTCTCCGGGATCGCCAAAGCCGGCGGCGGCAATCCCAAGGTTCTGCAGAGAATCAAGGAGCTCGACCTCAAGGTCGAGTTCTCGCCCTGCCCGGTCGCCTTCTGGGACGTATACGGCAAGAGCGGCACGCCGGTGCGCGCGACGGTCTCCGACATGGGGCCGCTGCTGCTCGGCCGGATGCTCGGCCTCAACGAGACTCAGGAAGGCGTCCTCGCGCTGGTCTTCAAGATCGCCGACGACCACGGCCTGCTGCTCCTCGACCTCAAGGACCTGCGCGCGATGCTGCAGCACGTGGGCGACCACGCCGCGGAGTTCAAGACCGAGTACGGCAACGTCGCGACGGCGAGCATCGGCGCCATCCAGCGGGGGCTGCTCGCGCTGGAAAGCCAGGGCGCGGCGCAGTTCTTCGGCGAGCCGATGCTCGCGCTCGAGGACCTGATGCAGACGCGCGACATGAATGGGCGGCCGCGTGGCGTGGTCAACATCCTCTCGGCAGACAAGCTCCTGAATTCGCCGGCCCTCTATTCCACCTTCCTCCTCTGGATGCTGGCCGAGCTCTTCGAGCGCCTGCCGGAGACCGGCGACCCGGAAAAGCCGAAGCTCGTCTTCTTCTTCGACGAAGCGCACCTGCTCTTCCAGGACGCGCCGCAAGCCCTGCTGCAGAAGATCGAGCAGGTGGTCCGCCTCATCCGCTCGAAAGGCGTGGGGGTCTATTTCGTCACGCAGAATCCGCTCGACATCCCCGAGTCCGTGCTCGGCCAGCTCGGCAACCGCGTGCAGCACGCGCTGCGCGCGTTCAC
>JBLNDP010000189.1:0-3917 GCA_050261755.1 Clostridia bacterium | reverse complement strand
GCCTCGGCCTGTGCCCGCGCCTGCGCCGCGGCCTGTGCGGCGGCTTTCGCCCGTGCCTCCGCCTCGGCCTTCGCGCGCGCCTCGGCTTCCTGGCGCGCCTTGTACGAGACCGCCTCTTCCTCCTTCGCCTTGCGCTCGGCGTCCGCCCGCGCCTTGGCCGCGAGGTCGACCGGCGGCCCAGCCGGCGCGGCAGGCTTGGGCTTGGGAGACGAGAAGACGGTGAAGTCGAGGTCCTCTCCGAGGGCCGCGGACGGCTTTGCCGCGGGCTTGCCCGCCGCCGGACGCACCGGCGGGACGGGAGCGATCGGGGTGCCCGCCGAGACCTGGCGGATGAAGCCATCCTTGTCGAGCTGCTCGACGAGCGCCTCGAACTTGGCGTCGAAGGGCTTGCCGACCCGGTCCGCCACTTCCGTCACGGTCAGCTTGCCATCGAAGCCTCCCAGCACGGAGCGATCGGCGCGCGAGAGAAGGCTCGTCTTGCCCGTGGCCTCCTGCACGCCCTTGCCCGACTTGGAGTAGATGGCGGTGGGATTCATGTGTAGGGGTTTCCCCGAATTATATTCGGCGCGGCCCGATACAATCGCCCCCTTTTCTAGGGATGAGGCGGCGTGGACAGCGTTGAAGCGGTGGTCCTCGGCGCGGGCGTGGTCGGCCTCGCCGTCGCCCGGGCGCTCGCGCTCTCCGGGCGCGAGGTGGTCGTGCTGGAGGCCGAGGATGCCATCGGCACCCATACGAGCTCGCGGAACTCGGAGGTGATCCACGCCGGCATCTACTACCCCCGGGGGTCGCTCAAGGCGCGGGCCTGCGTCGAGGGGAAGCGCCTCCTCTACGAGTACTGCGCCAGCCACGGCGTGCCGCACCGCAACTGCGGCAAGCTCATCGTGGCCACCGACGCCTCCCAGGTCTCCGAGCTGGAGAGCATCAAGGCCAAGGCTCATGCCAACGGCGTCACGGACGTCGATTTCGTGGACAAGGCCAAGGTTGCGGAGTGGGAACCCGAGCTGCGTTGCGTCTCGGCCCTGTATTCGCCGTCGACCGGCATCGTCGACAGCCACGCGCTCATGCTCGCCTACCTCGGAGACGCCGAGGCGCATGGGGCAATGCTCGCGCTCAAGAGCCCGCTCGTCGGGGGCGAGGTCGTCCCGGACGGGATCGTCGTCCATACGAACGAGACGACGCTCAAGGCGAAAATCCTGGTGAACAGCGCCGGGCTGCGCGCGCCTTCCGTCGCGAAGACGATCGAGGGCTTTCCCGCGCAATTCATCCCGGGCGAGTTCTATGCGAAGGGCAATTACTACTCCCTCGCTCGCAAGAATCCGTTCAAGCGGCTGATCTATCCGGTGCCCGAGCCCGGCGGCCTCGGCGTCCACGTGACGCTGGACCTTGCCGGCCAGGCCCGCTTCGGACCGGACGTCGAGTGGATCGAGCGCATCGAATACAGCGTCGATCCGAAGCGCGCCGACAAGTTCTACGCGGCGATTCGCCGCTATTGGCCCGGGCTGCCCGACGGATCGCTGCTCCCCGGCTACGCCGGCATCCGGCCGAAGACCGCGGGCCCCGGCGCTCCCGCGCCCGACTTCGCCGTCCAGGGGCCGCGCGCGCACGGCGTGCCCGGCGTCGTGCACCTCTTCGGCATCGAGTCGCCGGGACTCACCGCCTCGCTCGCCCTCGCGCGCATCGTGCTGGATGAACTGAGCTAAGATCGCCTTTCTTCAGAAAAATCAGATTGAGGGGATGATGAAAATCCTGAAGCTCGTTGCCGCCACCGCCCTCGCCTTCTCCGGCGTCGCGCACGCCCAGACCAAGTGGGACATGCCCACGCCGTACAGCGACGGCGAGTTCCACACCCGCAACGTCGTGATGTTCGCCGAGGACGTGAAGAAGGCGACCAACGGCGCCCTCGACATCAAGGTGCACTCCAACGGCTCGCTCATCAAGCACCCGGACATCCTGCGCGCCGTCGGCACGGGCCAGGTCGCCATCGGCGAGCTGCTCCTCGGGCAGTTCGGCAACGAAGACCCGGTGTTCGCCGCCGACAACGTCCCGTTCGTCGCGCCGGGCTACGACAACGCGTGGAAGTTCTACCAGGCGCAGAAGCCGATCCTCGAGAAGAAGCTGCAGGGACGCGGCATGAAGCTCCTTTACTCCGTCGCCTGGCCCGGCCAGGGCATCTACGCCAAGGATCCGGTCAAGACCACGGCCGACTTCAAGGGCCTGAAGATGCGTACCTACAGCCCGCTCACCTCGCGGCTCGCCGAGCTCCTCGGCGCGACGCCGGTGCAGGCGCAGGTGCCCGACATCCCGCAGATGTTCGCGACCGGCGCGATGCAGACCATGGTCACCTCCTCGGCCACGGGCACGGCCAGCAAGGCCTGGGAGTTCGTGAAGAACTACTACGAGACCAACGCCTGGAATCCGAAGAACGTGGTGGTGGTCAACGAGCGCGCGTTCCAGCGCCTGCCCAAGGACCAGCAGGATGCGCTGGTGAAGGCCGCCGCCGCCGCCGAGCCGCGCGGCTGGGAGATGTCGAAGCAGCGGCAAAAGGACGCCGACGAGCTCCTCGCCAAGAATGGCGTCAACGTGAGCGTGCCTTCCCCCGAGCTCAAGTCCGCGCTTGCCAAGATCGGCGAGCAGATGGCCGGCGAATGGGAGAAGCAGGCCGGCGCCGACGGCCAGGCGATCCTGAAGGCCTATCGGGCCAAGTAGCCCGGCACCCCGTTGCGGCGGTTCCTAGACGGCCTCTATACCGCGAGCGCGGTGCTCGCGGCGGCCTGCCTCGTCGGCATCTTCGTCGTCATGATGGCGCAGTCGCTCGGCCGCGAGCTCGGCGTGCTGGTGCGAGGCGCGGACGACATCACCGGCTGGCTGTGCGCCGCGTCCGCGTTCTTCGCGCTCGGCCACACCTTCCGCCACGGCGAGCTGGTGCGCGTGGGCCTCTGGCTCGACTACCTGAAGGGACGCTCGCGCTGGATCGCGGAGATCTTCGCGCTCGGCATCACCGTCGTTTTCACGATCTACATGGTCTGGGCGGTCGCGCGCTTCGTCTACGAGAGCTGGAAGTTCGACGAAGTGGCGCAGAACCTCCTGCGCGTCCCGATCTGGATCCCGCAGACCACGTTCCTCCTCGGCGTGCTCATCTTCCTCGTCGCGGTGATCGACGAGCTGGTCCTCGTCCTGAAGAAGCAGAAGCCGACGTACCAGGTCGCGGAGGAAGAGCGGCGCGCCGCCGGCGACTTCTCGGAGACCGTGTAGGTGTCGCCGCTCGAAGCCGGCATGATCCTGCTGGCCCTGCTCCTCGTGCTGCTCGCGGGCGGGGTCTGGATCGCGATTTCCCTCGCCGCCGTGGCGTGGTTCGGGCTGCACTTCTTCACGACCACGCCGCCGGACGTCAACCTGTTCCAGTCGTTCTGGGGCTCGAGCGCCTCGTGGTCGCTCGCCGCGCTGCCGATGTTCGTCTGGATGGGCGAGATCCTCTTCCGCACCAAGCTGTCGGAGGAAATGTTCGAGGGCCTCGCGCCCTGGGTGACCTGGCTGCCCGGCCGCCTCATGCACGTGAACATCATGGGCTGCGCGATCTTCGGCACCGTCTCGGGCTCCTCGGCCGCGACCTGCGCCACCATCGCGAAAGTGGCGTTGCCGGAGCTCAAGCGCCGTGGCTACGACGAGAAGACCTGCCTCGGCTCGCTCGCCGCCGCGGGAACGCTCGGCATCCTGCTGCCGCCCTCCATCATCATGGTGGTGTATGCGGTGGCGGCCGAGGTTTCCATCATCAAGGTGTTCCTCGCCGGGTTCATCCCGGGCTTCGTGCTCACCGCGCTTTTTTCCGGCTACATCATCGTCTGGGCGCTCCTCAACCCGGACAAGACGCCGCGCGAGACGGCGCGCCTGTCGCTGAAGGAAAAGCTCTACAAGACGCG
>JBLNDP010000188.1:0-6799 GCA_050261755.1 Clostridia bacterium | reverse complement strand
TGCGGCCACAGGCGCAGCTGCGGGCCGGTGTCCAGCGGGATGCGTTGCGCGGCGAGCAGCTCCGCGCAGGAAAGCGCGCTGAAGTCCGCGTGGGCGGCGAGGAAGGCGGCCGCGATGTCCTCGTTCTCGTCCCTCAGGATGCTGCACGTGGCGTAGACGAGCCGCCCGCCCGGCTTCACCAGCCGCGCCGCGGCCGCCAGGATGGCGGACTGCTTGCGGGCGAGCTCGGCGATGGCCTGCTCGCCGTGGCGCCACTTGAGGTCCGGATTGCGGCGCAGGGTGCCGAAGCCGCTGCAAGGCGCGTCGACCAGCACGCGGTCCATCTTGCCGGCGAGGCGCTTCGCCCGGGCATCGTTGTCGCCCGAGAGCGCGAGCGGGTGGATGCTCGTCACTTGAGCCCGGGCCGCCCGGGGCGCCAGCGCCGCGAGGCGTTTCGCCGAGACATCCATGGCGTACAGGCGGCCTGAGGCGCGCATGAGCATCGCGAGGGCGAGCGTCTTGCCGCCCGCGCCCGCGCAATAGTCGGCCACCATCTCGCCGCGCCGAGGCGCGAGGAGCCATGCGAGGAGCTGGCTCCCTTCGTCCTGGACCTCGACGAGGCCTTCCTCGAAAAGCGGGTGGCGGTTGATGGCCGGCTTGCCTGCGAGGCGCAGCCCTGCCGGCGAGTACGGCACCTCGCTCGCGGACAGGCCGTCGGCGGCCAGCCGCGCGAGCGCCTCGTCGCGACTGGTGCGGGCGAGGTTGACTCGCAGGTCGAGCGGCGCGGGATTGAGGAGCGCCTGGGCGATGCGCATGGCCTGCGCTTCGCCATGCTCGGCGGCGAGGCGTTGCCAGAGCCAGTCCGGCAGGTCCGCGCGCACCGCGGGCGGCAGCGCTTCGGCCTTGGTGGCGCGCACGCGCGCCACCAGCGCAAGGTCCTCGCCGGAAAGCGCATCCTCGAGGGCCCGGCCGGAATAGCCCAGCACGCGCACGAGGGCCGCGACGACGAGCGCGCGCGGAACCGCCGATCCGGCGGCGGCCTCGAGCGAGCGCTTGCGCCGCAGCACTGCATAAGCCACTTCCGCGATGAACGCGCGCTCGCGGCGGCCGAGCGAGCGGTGCTGTCGGAAAAAGCGGCTGAGCGTCTCGTCCGCCGGCCCGGCGAACGACAGCAGCGACGCGACGACGGTCGTCGCCAGCCCGACCAGGGCAGGCGTCAGCCGTCCCGGCGCGGCATCCATCTACGCCATGTCAGTGGGGCGCCGCCGTGAGGCGCGTGAGGACCTGGTCGAGCCGCGTGCCCTTCCGGTCGACGACGAGGACGCGAACCGGGAGGTAGCCGCGGTCGGCGGCGAGCCAGATCTCCGCGCGGTCGCCGTTGTCCTTGCGCCGCACGAGCTTCACCGCATCGAACGTTCCGGCTGGCGTCGCGACCTTCTCCGGGCCCTCGTTCGTGAAGACGCGGTCGGAGACGCCGCGGCCGTTCACCACGTCCATGAGCACCTGCTTGCCGATCGGAGCGCCGAACGCGAAGCCGAAGAGCGCCGCCAGATCGTCGGTCGCGTGCGCCGGCAGCGGGATCGTGGCCGGCGCCCCCTTGTACTGGTAAGTGACCGTTTTCGCCTTCCAGTCGAAGCTCGCCCGCTCGGGATCCCGGTTCGAGCGCTCGTCCGTGTATTCGAGCGGCCGCAGGCCTCCCGGCGAAACTTCGCCGCGGCTCAGGCGCTTCGCGCCGCCGAGAAGTCGGAAGAAGCCGCGGCCCTCCCAGGTCTCGCTGATCTCGTAGCGGCCCGCGCCGTGCGCGAGCTTCTGCTCGATCACCGCGATCGTCGAGCCGTCCTTGCTCAGATCCCAATCGAGCTCGACCTGGCGCGGCGGCGCCGCCGCGGCAGCCCCGGCGAACGCGGCGCTAATCAGCAGCAGTGACGATCTGAGCATCGTTTCCCTTAACGGTCACCCTGCCGTCGCGGATGACGAGCTTGTCGTCCAGGAACCAGCGGACCGCGCGCGGATAGATGACGTGCTCCTGGCGCAGCACCCGGGCGGCGAGGCTCGCCGGCGTATCACCGGGCTTCACGGGCACCCGCGCCTGGATGACGATCGGGCCGTGGTCGAGCTCTGCGGTGACGAAATGCACCGTGCAGCCGTGCTCCTTCGCACCCGAGGCGAGGGCCCGTTCGTGCGTATCCAGCCCCGGAAACGCCGGAAGAAGCGACGGATGGATGTTCATCAGGCGGCCGTCGTAACGCGCGACGAAGCCGGGAGTCAGGACTCGCATGAAGCCCGCCAGCACGACGAGCCGAGGTGCAAAGCGGTCGATCGACTCTGCGAGCGCGGCGTCGAATGCTTCCCGGCTCTCGAAGGCGCGGTGCTCGACGACCTTCGTCGGCACGCCTCGCGCGGCCGCAATCTCCAGTCCCTTGGCATCCGCGCGATTGCTGATGACCGCCGCGAGCGGGATGCCGGCGTCGAGCAGCGCCTGCATGTTGCTGCCGCGGCCCGAGATGAGGGCGACGACCGGCATCAGGAGCCCCACCTCAAGGCGAGGGGCCCGTCATGTCTTCCGCGCGCACCCAGCGATCGAAGTCGGCGGCCGAGACATACCCCAGGGCGAGCGCCGCCTCGCGCAGCGTGCTGCCCTCCTTGTGCGCCTTCTTCGCGATCTGCGCCGCCTTGTCGTAGCCGATGTGCGGCGAGAGCGCGGTGACGAGCATGAGCGAGCGATCGAGGAGCTCGCGGATGCGCGCCGCGTTCGGCTCTATGCCGCGCGCGCAATGCTCCTCGAACGAGCGGGCGCCGTCGGCGAGGAGCCGTGCGCTTTGCAGGAAGTTGTGGATGATGAGCGGCTTGAAGACGTTCAGCTCGAAATGCCCGGAGGCGGCGCCGATGTTGAGCGCGGCGTCGTTGCCGAGCACCTGCGCGGACAGCATGGTGAGCGCCTCGGCCTGCGTCGGGTTCACCTTCCCCGGCATGATGGAGCTGCCCGGCTCGTTCTCCGGGATCGCCAGCTCGCCCAGCCCCGAGCGCGGCCCGGAGGAAAGCAGGCGGATGTCGCTCGCGATCTTGAAAAGCGCGGCGGCGAGGGTCTTCAGCGCGCCGTGCGCGAACGCCAGCGCCTCGTGGCCGGCGAGGGCCGCGAACTTGTTCTTCGCCGGGGCAAACGACAAAGGCAATTCCCTGGAGAGCGAAGCGCACGCCAGGTCGGCGAAGTCGGGATGCGTATTGAGGCCGGTGCCGACCGCGGTGCCGCCGATCGCGAGCTGCTGCAACCCGGGCAGCGTCGCGCGCAGCGCCGCCTGCGCGTGCTCGAGCTGCGCGACGTAGCCGGAGAACTCCTGGCCGAGCGTGAGGGGCGTCGCGTCCTGCAGGTGCGTGCGGCCGATCTTGACGATGCCGGCGAACGCGTCGCTTTTCTGCTTCAGCGTCTTTCGCAAGTCTTCTACGGAGGAAAGGACCTCCTCCACGGCGAGAGCCGCGGCCATGTGCATCGCGGTCGGGAAGACGTCATTGGATGACTGGCCCATGTTGACGTCGTCGTTGGGGTGCACCAGGCGCTTCTGGCCGCGCGGGCCGCCGAGGATCTCCGAGGCGCGGTTGGCGAGCACCTCGTTCACGTTCATGTTGCTCTGGGTTCCCGAGCCCGTCTGCCAGACGACGAGCGGGAACTCCTCGTCGTGCTTGCCGGCAAGAATCTCGTCGGCGGCTTGCCGGATCGCCTCGGCCTTCTTCGAGTCGAGAAGGTTCAGGGCGGCATTCGCGGCGGCGGCCGCCTTCTTCACCCTCGCCAGCGCGTAGACGACCGGCAGCGGCATGCGCTCGCCGGAGATGCGGAAGAAGCGGCGGCTGCGCTCGGTCTGCGCGCCCCAGAGCCGGTCCGCCGGGACCTCGATCTCGCCGAAGCTGTCCTTCTCGAGGCGTGTGCCGCTCATGGCCGCGGGGCGCTACTTCTTGAGGAGGCTGCGCAGCATCCAGGCATTCTTCTCGTGCACGTCCATGCGCTGCGTGAGGACGTCGAGCGTGGGCTGGTCGTTCGCCTTCTCCGCGACGGGCAGCACGCCGCGGGCGGTGCGGACCACCGCTTCCTGGGCGTCGATGAGGAGCCTCACCATCTGCTCGGCGCGCGGATGGCCCTCGGTTTCCTTGATGCTGCCGAGCTTCAGGTACTCCTTGTAAGTGCCGGGCGCGTAGTGACCGAGCGAGCGGATGCGCTCGGCGATGAGGTCGACGGCGTTCCAAACCTCGGTGTACTGCTCCATGAACATGGTGTGCAGCGTCTGGAACATCGGCCCTTCGACGTTCCAGTGGAAGTTGTGCGTCTTGAGGTAAAGGAGGTACGTGTCGGCGAGGAGGCGGGACAGTCCCTGGGCGATCGCCGCGCGGTCCTTCTCGCTGATGCCGGTGTTGATGGCCATTCTTCCTGGCTCCTTTCTTGGTTCGAGGCGCCCAGTCTAAGAGGCGGCCCGGCCGGCGGCTATTGGTCTTTGCCGATGGGCGCGATAGCGCGCCTCAAAGGTCGAAGACCAGGACCTCCGCGCCCTGCCCGCCCGCCACCTCCACGAACCCCGCGTCCGTCTTGAGCGCGTCGCCCGCGGCGAGCGCCTCGCCGTTCACCCGGGCGCTGCCGCGCGCCAGGTGGACGTACGCCTTGCGGCCCTTGCGCAGCTCCAGCCGTGACTGCTCGGCGCCGTCGAACAGGCCGGCGTACACGATCGCGTCCTGGTGGATCGTCACCGAGCCGTCGCGCGCGTCCGGCGACGCGATCACGCGGAAGCGCCCGCGCTTCTCGGCCGGCGCGAAGTGCTTCTGCTCGTACGAAGGCGGGTTGCCGGCGCGCGCAGGCTCGATCCAGATTTGCAGGAAGTGCGTCACGCCTTTCGCGTCGTGGTTGTATTCGCTGTGCTGCACGCCGGTCCCGGCGCTCATGCGCTGCACGTCGCCCGGCACGATGGTCGAGCCGTTGCCCATGGAGTCCTTGTGCGCGAGCGCGCCCTCGAGGACGTAGCTGATGATTTCCATGTCGCGATGCCCGTGCGTGCCGAAGCCCGAGCCGGCCTTCACTCGATCCTCGTTGATCACCCGCAAGGGGCCGAAGCCCATGTGGCGGGGATCGTAGTAGTCGGCGAAGGAAAAGCTGTGGTACGAGTCGAGCCAGCCGTGATTCGCGTGACCGCGCTCGCCCGAGCGGCGCAGCTCGTTCATGCGCCCGACGCCCCGCTTTGCGCGGCCTGCGCCGCGACTTCCTGGTGCACCTTCGCCATGTCGACGGACTTCGCCTGGGCGATCACCTGCTCGAGCGCCTGGCCCGGCAGCGCGCCCGGCTGCTGGAACAGGATGACCTTCTCGCGGAAGATCATGAGCGTGGGAATGGAGCGGATGCCGAAGGCGCCGGCGAGCTCCTGCTCCTCGTCGGTGTTCACCTTGGCGAAGACGATGTCGGGATGCGTCTCCGCCGCCTTCTCGTAGACCGGCGCGAAGCCCTTGCAGGGACCGCACCACGGCGCCCAGAAGTCGATCAGCACCATCGGGTTCTCGTTGATGGTTTTCTCGAAATTTTCCTTGGTGAGATCGATGGTGGTGGCCACGGTGTCCTTTCGTCGGCGGTTGGCGGCAGTGTATTACCCTAGACAGCAATGTACATAGGCCGGTTCGCGCCCTCTCCCACCGGGCCGCTGCACTTCGGCTCGCTGGTCGCGGCGCTCGCCGGCTGGCTCGATGCGCGCGCCGCGGGCGGCAAGTGGCTGGTGCGCATCGAGGACCTCGACGGCCCTCGCGTGGTGCCGGGTGCTGCGGAACAAATTCTCGAAACCCTGGCCTTGCTGGGCCTACATTGGGACGGCGAGCCGGTATTTCAATCGCGTCGCCTGTCCCTCTACGAGAATGCCCTGTCGAAGATCAGGGACAAGACGTACTGGTGCGGCTGCAGCCGCAGCGAGATCGCGGATTCTTCCGTCGGCGTCGCTGCCGACGGCGCGCGCATCTATCCCGGCACCTGCCGCGACGGCATGAAGCCCGGCGCCACCCGGCGTGCACTGCGCTTTCGCGCGCCGGCGGAGACGGTGCGCTTCGACGATCGCGTTCAGGGCGAGCATGAGGAGGACGTCGCGCACGAGGTCGGCGACTTCGTCCTGCAGCGCGCCGACGGAACGATCGCCTACCAGCTCGCCGTGGTGGTCGACGACGCGGCTCAAGGCGTCACCGACGTGGTGCGCGGCGCGGACCTGCTGGGCTCGACCGCGCGCCAGATCGTCCTGCAACGCGCGCTCGCGCTGCCTCGGCCGCGCTACCTGCACGTTCCGGCGGCGGTCAACGCGGCCGGCGAGAAGCTCTCCAAGCAAACCGGCGCGCCGGCCGCCGGCATTTCCATGCTCGAGCATGCGCTCGCCTTTCTCGGGCAATCGAAGGCTTCGTCGCTCGAGGACGCCGCTCGAGCGTGGGACCCGGCACGCATCCCGCGCCGGCGTGCCATCATCGCCACGTGAAGATCGCACGCGTCCAAGCCCTGCCGCTTTCGATCCCGTACCACATCGGCGAAGGCCGCGGCGGCGGCATCGGCGGCAGCCGGCTGGATTTCTGCCTCGTGCGTGTCGAGACCGACGAAGGCCTGGTCGGGTGGGGCGAAGCGTTTTCCTATCACTGCCGCAGCGCGGTCACCGCGGCGGTGCGCGACATGATCGCTCCGCTCGCGGTAGGGGAAGATGCTCTGGCAATAAGAGCGCTGCAGGAAAAGATCCAGAAAAGACTGCACATCTTCGGAAGAAGCGGCATCCAGTGCTACGCGCTGTCGGGCCTGGACATCGCGCTATGGGACATCGCCGGCAAG
>JBLNDP010000187.1:0-19259 GCA_050261755.1 Clostridia bacterium | reverse complement strand
GCGCGAGCGCGCGCAGGAAATGAAGGACAACCGCTTCAACTTCGGCTCGAAGT
Organism: Clostridia bacterium; assembly: GCA_050261755.1. Lineage (GTDB taxonomy): Bacteria > Pseudomonadota > Gammaproteobacteria > Burkholderiales > SG8-39 > SCGC-AG-212-J23. The sequence goes on along the minus strand of JBLNDP010000187.1, from coordinate 19,206 downwards.
CGAAGAAGGGCTCCGCTTCGCGCGGCAAGAACCGCGGCGTCGCCGGCAAGCCGGTCTACAAGCGCTAGTGTGCCGGCGGGCGGCCTTGGCGGCGCTGCTTCTCGCGCTCTCCGGCTGCACGCTCGGCCTGACGGTCACGAACTCGCCGGACACGCTGCCGTGCGCGCCGGGCAAGGGTCCCGGGCACGGCTGCTAGAAAAGAAAAGGCCCGCTGAAGCGGGCCTTCTTCCGGAGTCTTGCGCCCCTTATTAGAGCGGCTTGATGTTCGCCGCCTGCAGGCCTTTCGGGCCCTTGCGCACTTCGAACTCCACCTTCTGGCCTTCCTTGAGCGTCTTGAAGCCGCTCATCTGGATCGCGGTGTGATGCGCGAAGAGGTCTTCGCCACCCTCGCTCGGGGTGATGAAGCCGAAGCCCTTGGAGTCGTTGAACCACTTGACGGTGCCAGTTGCCATTTGCTGATTTCCTATCTGCCAAATGCCGCGACGAAACCGGGCGCGACGAAGCCGGGCATGACGATCAAGGAAGGGATCTGACTGCCACTACGAGCGCTGCTGAGAGCTGCAGGAGGGTGCAAATTCGCTGCCTGATGAATCACTGCGGGAGGAATCGTAGCACACGAGCCGGCCCCGCCGTCTAGCGCGGCCGGACGATGCAGTTTTTACAACGATCGCCGCGCCGCGGCTTCCGGGAATACCATCACGCGATGACCGACCTTTCCGACATCGTCACCTCCGCGTTCTGGAGGGTGAACCCGCCCGACGCCGACCCGGCGGAGACGCGCGAATGGCTCGAGGCCTTCGACGCGCTTGTCGCCGCCGAGGGACGCGAGCGCGCAACGTTCCTCCTCATGAAGCTCCTCGAGCATGCCCGGGCCCGACGCGTGCCGATGCCGCCGGTCTTCAATACGCCTTACAAGAACTCGATCCCGCTCGCCGAGCAGGCGCAGTTTCCCGGCAACCTCGACCTCGAGGCGCGCATCTCCGCCGCGGTGCGCTGGAACGCCCTGGCCATGGTGGTGCGCGCCAACCGGGCGAACGCCGAGCTGGGCGGCCATATCGCCAGCTATGCGTCCGCCGCGGACCTCTTCGAGGTCGGCTTCAACCATTTCTTCCGCGGCGACGACCTGGTCTATTTCCAGCCGCATTCGGCCCCCGGTGTCTATGCCCGCGCATTCCTCGAGGGCCGGCTGCCGGAGAAGCAGCTGGATTCGTACCGCCGCGAAACGAAGGGTGGCGGCCTCTGCTCCTACTGCCACCCGTATCTCATGCCGGAATTCTGGCAGTTCCCCACCGGCTCCATGGGACTGGGCCCCATCAACGCGATCTACCAGGCGCACTTCATGCGCTACCTGGAGCACCGCGGGATCGCGGGCACCGCGCAACGCAAGGTCTGGGCGTTCGTCGGCGATGGCGAGATGGACGAGCCCGAGTCCCTGGCCGCGCTCTCGCTCGCCTCGCGGGAGGGGCTCGACAACCTGATCTTTGTCGTGAACTGCAACCTGCAGCGACTGGACGGGCCGGTCCGCGGCAACGGGTCCATCGTGCAGGAGCTGGAGGGATTGTTCGCCGGCGCCGGCTGGAACGTGATCAAGCTGCTCTGGGGCTCGGACTGGGACCCGCTCTTCGCGCGCGACGAGGACGGCGTGCTCCTGAAACGGCTGCATGAGACGGTGGACGGCGAGTTCCAGACCTACGCCGCCACCGACGGTCGCTTCAACCGCGAGCGCTTCTTCAACAAGTATCCGGAGCTCCAGGCGCTGGTGTCGCACCTCTCCGACGCCGACATCGACCGGCTGCGACGCGGCGGCCACGACCCGGTGAAGATCTACGCGGCCTATGACGCAGCGCTGCGCCACCGCGCGCGTCCGACTGTCATCCTCGCGCAGACGAAGAAGGGCTACGGCATGGGGCACTGGGGCCAGGGAAAGATGGGCACCCACCAGCAGAAGAAGCTCGACGATGCCGCGCTGCGCGAGTTCCGCGACCGGTTCGGCCTGCCGCTCTCCGACGAAGACGTCGCCCAGCTTCGTTTCTACAATCCCGGGCCGGACAGCCCGGAGATTCGCTACCTGCTCGCGCGCCGGCAGGAGCTCGGAGGCTTCCTTCCCGCGCGCAGGACCGCTTCGCGGCCCCTCCGCACGCCCGCGCTTTCCGCTTTCCAGAAGATCCTGGAAGGAACGGCGCGGGAGCAGTCCACCACGATGCTCTTCGTCCAGGTGCTCTCGCAGCTCATGAAGGATGCCGAGGTGGGCAAGCGGATCGTGCCGATCGTCGCCGACGAGGCGCGCACCTTCGGGCTGCAGACGCTATTCCGGCAGGCGGGCATCTATTCGGCGGTCGGCCAGCTCTACGAGCCCGAGGACCACGACGAGCTTCTCTACTACCGCGAGGCGAAGGACGGGCAGATCCTCGAGGAGGGGATCAGCGAGGCCGGCGCGATTTCGGCTTGGCTCGCGGCGGCGACGGCCTATTCGTCGCACGGCGAGCCCATGCTGCCCTTCTACATCTACTACTCCATCTTCGGCTTCCAGCGCGTCGGCGACCTGATCTGGGCCGCCGCCGATTCGCGCGCGCGCGGGTTCCTCGTGGGCGGTACGGCGGGGCGCACGACGCTCTCCGGCGAAGGGCTGCAGCATCAGGACGGCTCGTCGCATCTCGCCGCTTCGACCATTCCGAACTGCCGCGCCTACGACCCGTGCTTCGGCTACGAGCTTGCCGCGATCGTCCAGGACGGCGCGCGCCGGATGCTGGAGGCGCAAGAGGACGTGTTTTATTACCTGACGGTTGCCAACGAAAACTATGCCCATCCTGCAATGCCTCCGGACGCATTGGAGGGCGTGCTCAAGGGCATGTATCTCTTCCGGAAAGCCGAGAAGGCCAGATGCCAGCTCCTGGGAAGCGGGCCGATCCTGCGCGAGGTCATCGCCGCCGCGGACCTCCTCGAAAAGGAATGGGGCGTCCCGGCGAACGTGTGGAGCGTCACTTCCTTCACCGAGCTTCGCCGCGACGGCATGGAAGCAGAGCGCGCGAAGCGCTTCGGCGGGACGGCGCAGGGCTGGGTCGAGCGCTGCCTCGCCGGCAAGCAGGGGCCGGTCGTGGCGGCGAGCGACTATGTAAGCGCGGTCGCCGATCTCATCCGGCCTTATGTTCCGGGTAAGTACGTGGCGCTCGGGACCGACGGATTCGGCCGCAGCGACACGCGCGCCGCGCTGCGCAGCTTCTTCGAGGTCGACGCGCGCCACATTGCCGTGGCGGCGCTCGCCGCGCTCGGCAGTCCCTCAGTGGGCGACGCCGTCCGCGCCTACGGCATCGACCCCGGGCTGCGGCCCCCCTGGCAGCGGTAGCGGCTGGCGCGGCGCAGCCGGCGGGCCCTCCGGCCGCTCGAATACCGGGGAGTCGAAATGACGCCGCTCCTGCTCCATGGCGCCGCGCTGGTAGGGGAGGAGCTGCTGCGCAATGCCGGGATCGGGGCTGAGGGGCTGCAACGCTTCGCTCTTCTGGCGGGCATGCAGGTTTTCCAGCGCGCGAGCGTCCTGGCCGCGCAGCCGCGCGGCGAATTCCGCGGATTGCTGGTCGCGCTCGATCAGCGCGCGGTTGATTTCCTGCTGTTGCGCCATCGCCCCCAGGGGCAGGGCAAGGCCGAGCGCCGCGAGCAGGCGCATCAGCGGTCGAGCGGCCGCAGCTCCGCTTGCTCGCGCGCCGCGCGGATGCGCGCGGCGAACTCGAGCACCGCGCGCGCGAGGGAAACTCGCGCCTCGCTCGTGCGCATGACCGTCTGGGCCACCATGACGTCGATGCCGAGCGAGCGCACGCCCTCGGCGAGCGCCGCGTCCTCGTGGTCGATGATGTAGCCGTCCAGCAGGCGCAGGTACTCGCCGGCGGCGGAAATCGGCGAAGGCTCGCGGCCGAGCTCGCGCATCATCTTGCCGGCGCTGCCCTTCAGCGCCTTGCCGCCGACGATGGGCGTCACGCCGATGACCGGCACGCCGCGCTTCAGGAGCAGCTCCTTCATGCCGTTCACGGCGAGGATCGGCTGGATGACGTGGAACGGGTTGGCGGGGCAGATGACGACGGCCTCGAGGTCCGGCGCGTGCAGGGCGTCCACCACTTCGTCCGGGATGCGCGCCTCGTCGGCCCCCGTGTACTGCAGCGACTTGACCGTCGGCTCGCAGCCGAGCTCGTGGAAGTACTCGTGGAACGTCATCGCGCCTTCCTCGGTGGTCACATAAGTGCGCACCGGGTCGTCGCTCATGGGCAGGATCCGCGCCTGGACGCCGAGGCGCCGGCAGAACTCTAGGCTGATTTGCGTCAGGCGACGGTCGTTGCGCAGCCACTCCGTGCGCAGGATGGGCGCGGCGAGCGATTTGTCGCCGACGCTCGGGCGGTCCGGGCCGCCGAGCGCGCGCAGCATGCCGTGCACGGCGCGCGTCTCGCCGTCCGGCTCCCAGCCGGCGCCCGGGCTGGCGATGCCGGCCAGCGTGTAGAGGACCGTATCGAGGTCCGGGCTGAACGCAAGGCCGAGGTGCTCGTAATCGTCCGCGGTATTGACGATCACGGTGAGGTCGGGGCCGCGCAGGCGCTGTAGACCCTCAGCGAGCTTCGCTCCGCCGACTTGACCTGCGAGCGCGACGACCTGGCCCATGGCTATAGTGTACTTCCCAGTTCCGCGCCTTCGCGCATCGCGCGCTTGGCATCGAGCTCGCCCGCCTCCCGCGCGCCGCCGATGACGTGGCCCGCAAGCTCGCGCCGCGGCTCCTGGCCGGTGCACAGCACTACGGTGTCGGCCGGAAGAACGCGAGCTTCGCCGCCAACACGAATGTGCACGCCGCCATCGTCGATGCGCAGGTACGTCGCTTCCTTCAGCATGCGCACGCCGAAGCGCGCGAGCTCGGCACGATGCACCCAGCCGGTGGTCCTGCCGAGCGAGTGCCCGAAGGGCGTGGCCGAGCGCTTGAGCATCGTGATGCGGTGCGGCGGCGGCTCGATCGGAGGCGCCTGCAGCGCCCCGTCCGGCGAGATGCCCCAATGCTCGGCGAAGGCGCCCGGCTCGAGCGGTGCCCGGCTCCCCCTTTCGAGGAGGTAGAGCGCGACGTCGAAGCCGATGCCGCCCATTCCGAGGATCACGACGTCCTTCCCGGGGGCCACGCGGCCCGAAAGCACGTCGGCGTAGCCGACAACCTTGGCGTGGTCGATGCCCGGCAACTCGGGCCGGCGCGGATGAACGCCGCTTGCCACGACGACCTCGTCGAAGCCCGCTACGTCAGCGGCGCTCGCGACATGATTAAGCCGTACCTCGACGCCTGCGCGCCGCAGCCGCTCGGCGTAGTAGGCGATCGATTCGGCGAACTCCTGCTTGCCCGGGACCTTCTTCGCCAGGTTGAACTGCCCGCCGAGCTCGCTCGCCTGCTCAAAGAGCGTCACGTGATGGCCGCGCTCGGCCGCCACGGCGGCGCAGGACAGGCCGGCGGGTCCTCCACCGACAACCGCAATGCGCTTTCTTTTGCTCGTTTTTTTGAAAACGAGCTTGGTCTCCCGGCCGGCGCGCGGGTTGACGACACAGCTTGCCGGCTGGCCGATGAAATAATGGTCGAGGCACGCTTGGTTGCAGGCGATGCAGATATTGATGGCGGCGCGGTCGCCGGCCTTGGCCTTGTTGGCGAACTCCGGGTCCGCGAGGAGCGCGCGCGCGAGCGACACCATGTCGGCATCGCCGCGGGCGACGATCTGCTCGGCGATCTCCGGCGCATTGATGCGGTTGGAAGCCACCACCGGGATCTGCACCGCCGCCTTGAGACGGCGCGTGGCCCACGCGAAGGCGCCGCGCGGTACGGCCTGAGCGATGGTCGGGATGCGTGCCTCGTGCCACCCGATGCCGGTGTTGAGAAGCGTCGCGCCCGCGGCCTCGATGGCGCGAGCGACCTCCAGGATCTCGGCTTCGTCGAGGCCGCCTTCCACCAGGTCGAGCGCCGAAAGGCGGTAGATGAGGATGAAGTCCGGCCCTGCAGCGGCGCGGACGGCGCGCACGATTTCCCGGGGGAACCGCACGCGGTTCGCGAGCGTGCCGCCCCATTCGTCGCTGCGGTGGTTGGTGCGCGGAGCGAGGAACTGGGTGATCAGGTACCCCTCCGAGCCCATCACCTCCACGCCGTCGTAGCCTGCCTCGCGCGCCAGGGCGGCGGAGCTCGCGAAGGCGCGGATCGTCGCCTGGATCTCCCCGCCGGTCATCTCGCGCGGCGTGTGCGGGTTGATCGGCGATTTCACGGCCGAGGGCGCGACGGTGCGATCGTGGAAGCCATAGCGCCCGGAGTGCAACAGCTGCAGGGCGATACGACCACCCGCCTCGTGCACCGCGCGGGGGATGGGTTTGTGCCTTTCAACGTCAGAAACATCAGAAAATTGTGCTCGGTGGGCGCCGAGGTTGCCCGCCTCGTTGGGCGAGAACCCGCCAGTGACGATGAGCGCGGCGCCGCCGCGCGCGCGCTCGGCATAGAAAGCGGCGAGGCGCTCCACGCCGTCGGGGCGCGCCTCCAGGCCGGTGTGCATCGAGCCCATGAGGATGCGGTTCGGCAGCACGGCGCAGCCGAGGTCGAGTGGGCGGAACAGCATGGGATAGGTCGCAGCGGGGGCGGGCACGCGGGCATTCTAGCCGGCACCCCGATGTCCGAAAACGGCGAGTAAAGGGCTGGGCCTCGGCGGATAATCCCGTCATGCCGCTGGATTCGGCCACCTGCTACCGGGCGCTCCGCGCGAGGGACGCGCGCTTCGACGGGCGCTTCTTCGTCGCCGTGTCTTCGACGCGCATCTATTGCCGGCCGGTCTGCACCGTGCGGCCGCCGAAGCGCGAGAACTGCCGGTTCTATCCGAGCGCAGCGGCGGCCGAGCAGGGCGGCTACCGGCCCTGCCTGCGCTGCCGCCCGGAGCTCGCGCCCGGCAACTCGAGCGTCGACGCCACGACCCGCCTCGCGCAAGCGGCGGCGAGCCTGATCGAGGACGGCGCGATGAACGACGGCGGCCTCGAGCGTCTTGCCGGGCGGCTGGGCGTGAGCGAGCGGCACGTGCGCCGCGCACTCGGCACGGAATTCGGCGTCTCGCCGGTGGAGTTCGCGCAGACGCAGCGGCTGCTCCTCGCGAAGCGCCTCCTCACCGATACCTCGCTTCCCGTCACCGAGGTCGCGCTGGCGAGCGGCTTCGCGAGCCTGCGGCGCTTCAACGCGCTCTTCAAGGAACGCTACCGCCTGAACCCGAAGCAGCTTCGCCGGGTCGCGCCGCGCGGCGCGCCCGCCGACACGCTGCGCTTCGAGCTGGGCTACCGGCCGCCCTACGATTGGCCTGCGATGACCGCCTTTCTCGCCGCCCGCGCGGTCGATGGCGTGGAAGCGGTGGACCGCGGCGCCTACCGCCGCACCGCACGGATCACGCTGGGGCCGCGCGACTACGAGGGGTGGCTCCAGGTCGAGCCCGTCGCCCGGAAGCCCGCGCTCGCGGTGACCCTCTCCGCCTCGCTCGCGAAGGCCGCGCCGGCCGTGCTCGGGCGCGTCAAGGCGCTGATGGACGTGTCGTGCCATCCGGCGGAAGTTTCACGCGCGCTCGGCGCGCTCGCTGCGCGGCAGGCGGGAACGCGCGTTCCGGGGGCGTTCGACGGCTTCGAGGTCGCCGTACGCGCCATCCTCGGCCAGCAGGTGAGCGTCGCGGCGGCGCGCACGCTCGCCGGCCGCTTCGCGGCACGCTTCGGCAGGCCCATCGCGACGCCGTTTCCCGGGCTAGGGTTCGCGTTTCCGCCGCCGGCGAGCATCGCGGCGCTCGGGCCGGCGGAGATTGCGGCGATCGGTCTACCCGCGGCCCGCGCGCGCACGATCGGCGCGCTTGCGCGCGCAGTGACGGAGGAGGGCCTGGAGCTCGTTCCCCATGCCGACGTCGAGCGGACGCTCGCGCAGCTGCGTTCGCTGCCAGGGGTCGGTGAATGGACTGCGCAGTACATCGCGATGCGCGCGCTGGCCTGGCCGGACGCGTTTCCGCACACCGATCTCGGCGTCATGAAAGCGCTGAAGGAAAGACGGCCGCAGAAGGTGCTCGCCGCGGCCGAAGCGTGGCGCCCGTGGCGCGCCTATGCCGTCATGCATCTCTGGAGGTCCCTTGGATAGGAGAACGACGATGTACTACGACTACCTGAACACGCCCCACGGGCGCATGCTGCTCGTGTCGAGCGAGCGGGGGCTCGCCGGCCTCTATTTCGTCGGTCAGAAGCATTACCCGGCCCGCGGCCCGGACTGGCGGCCGGGCGCGTCCTCCGCGATCGCCCGCCGGGCGAAGCGCGAGCTCGGCGAGTACTTTGCGGGGCGGCGGCGCAGCTTCGGCGTGCCGCTCGATCCGCAGGGCACGCCGTTCCAGCGAGCCGTCTGGAAGCAGATCGCCCGCGTGCCTTTCGGCGAGACGATTACCTACGCCGAGCTGGCGCGCCGCGCCAGCCGTCCGCGCAGCGTGCGGGCTGCCGGCGCCGCGACGGGGCGCAACCCGCTCAGCATCATCGTGCCTTGCCACCGCATCGTCGGCTCGAATGGAAGCCTCACCGGCTACGCCGGCGGGCTTGTGAGGAAGAAGGCGCTGCTCGCGCTGGAGGGAGCGCGCTAGCGGCTACTTATCGGCCTGGGCATCGACGCGCTGCTGCTCCGCCTGGAGCGCGGCGTCGATCTTCTGCTGCGCCTGCTCCATCGTTTTCTTGCCCTGATCGAGTTCCTGCTTCTTGATCGCGGCGGCGGTGGCAGCGGTGCCGGCGGTCTCCACGCCGCAGGAGGCCAGCAGGGCGGCGGCGAGCATCGTGGCGATCGTTCTCATGGCGCGGTCCCCTATTATCCCCTTTACTTGCGCTTGTCCACGACCCGCTTCGCCTTGCCGATCGAGCGCTCGATAGTGGTGAGCGGCACGATGCGCACGTCGCTGCTAACGCCGATGTAGCTCTTGATGTGGTGCTGCAGCTTCGCCGCCGAGCCCTCGTCCGCCGCCCCGGGCTGCAGCTCGACCAGCACCGTGAGGTGGTCGAGCGGGCCGTCCTTCGAAACTTCCAGCACGTAGTGCGGGCTGAGCTCCGGCTGCTTCAGGATGAGCTCCTCGATCTGCGACGGGAAGACGTTGACGCCGCGGATGATCAGCATGTCGTCGGAGCGGCCGGTGATCTTCTCCATGCGGCGCATGGTCCGCGCTGTGCCTGGAAGGAGTCGCGTGAGGTCGCGCGTCCGATAGCGGATCACGGGGAGGGCTTCCTTCGTGAGGGAGGTGAGGACGAGCTCGCCCTTCTCGCCGTCGGGCAATGGCGCGCCGGTCTGCGGGTCGACCACCTCCGGGTAGAAGTGGTCCTCCCAGATGGTGAGGCCGTCCTTGGTCTCGACGCACTCCTGCGCCACCCCGGGGCCGATCACTTCCGAGAGGCCGTACAGGTCGATGGCCTGTAGCGACGTGCGCTTCTCGATGCTCGCTCGCATCTCGTTCGTCCAGGGCTCGGCGCCGAAGATGCCGATGCGCAGCGAGCTCTTCTTCGGGTCGACGCCCTGGCGCTCCATCTCGTCCGCTATGGCGAGCATGTAGCTCGGCGTCACCATGATGATCTCGGGCTTGAAGTCGGCGATGAGCTGCACTTGGCGCTCGGTCATGCCGCCGCCCAGCGGGATGACGGCGAGGCCCAGTCGCTCGGCGCCGTAGTGCGCGCCGAGGCCGCCGGTGAAGAGGCCGTAGCCGTAGGCCACGTGCACCTTGTCGCCGGGGCGCGCCCCGGCGGCGCGGATGGAGCGCGCCATGAGGTTCGACCAGGTATCGATGTCCTTCGCCGTGTAGCCGACGACGGTCGGCTTGCCGGTCGTGCCGGAGGACGCGTGGATGCGCACGATGCGGTCCATCGGCACCGCGAAGAGGCCAAAGGGATAGGTCTCGCGCAGGTCCGACTTCGTCGTGAAGGGGAAGCGGGCGAGATCGGCCAGCGAGCGGCAGTCGTCGGGCTTCACCCCCGCGGCGTCGAACTTGCGCCGGAAGTGCGGCACGTTCTCGTAGGCGTGCGCGAGCGACCAGCGCAGCCGCTCGAGCTGCAGTTTCTCGAGCTCGGCGCGGGGCGCCTTCTCGATGTCTTCCAGCGGGAAGGAAGTCATTTGACCGTCTTCACTTTCCTTTATATGCGGGAGGCCGCTTTTCCATGAACGCCTTCACGCCCTCGCGGTAGTCCGCGCTGAAGCCCGCCTCGCGCTGCAAGTCCCGCTCGAGATCGAGCTGTGCGTCCAGCGAATTGCCGGCGGAAGCGTACATCGCCTTCTTGAGCAGGCCGTAGCCCTTGGTTGGCCCGGCGGCAAGCTTGCGAGCGATCGCGGTCGCTTCTTCCATTAGGCCGGTATCGTCGACGGCCTTCCAGATGAGGCCGATGCGCTCGGCGTCCTCGGCGGAAAGCTTCTCGGCCAGCAGCGCGAGGCCCATGGCGCGCGCCGTGCCGACGAGCCGCGGCAGGAAGTAGGTGCCGCCGGAATCGGGCACGAGGCCCAGGCGCGAGAACGCCTGCACGAAGCTCGCCGAGCGCGCGGCGATGACCAGGTCGCAGGCGAGCGCGATGTTGGCCCCCGCGCCCGCGGCGACGCCGTTCACCGCGCAGACGATCGGCTTGGGAAGCTCTCGCAAGCGCCGCACGAGCGGGTTGTAGAACGAGCCGAGCGAAACCGACAGATCGATCGCCGGCGCGCCCGCGTCCAGGTTTCGCTCGGAAAGGTCCTGTCCGGCGCAGAAGCCGCGCCCGGCGCCGGTCAGCAGGACCGCGCGCGCGTCGTGGTCGTCGAGCGCGCGCTCGATGGCCTGGCGCAGCAGGACGTGCATTTCCGGGTTGAAGCTGTTGAGCTTGTCCGGGCGGTTCAGCGTGATCGTGAGGACGCCCGCGTCGAGCGAAACCAGGATGGAAGCCATGGCGAAAAGCTTACAATTTCGCCGTGCCCAAAGTCTATTCGATCGATGGCCTCACGCCGGTGGTGGCCGCGGGCGCATTCGTGCATCCGAGCGCCGTTCTCATCGGCGATGTGATCGTCGGCGCGCGCGCCTACATCGGGCCGGCGGCCTGCCTGCGGGGTGACTTCGGCCGCATCGTCGTCGAGGCCGGCGCCAATATCCAGGACACCTGCATGCTGCACGGCTTTCCCGGCAAGGACACGGTCGTGGGCGCCGACGCGACCATCGGCCACGGCGCCGTCCTGCACGGCTGCGTGGTGAAGCGCGGCGCGCTCATCGGCATGAACTGCGTGGTGAACGACAACGCCGAGGTGGGAGAGGAGGCAATGGTCGCCGCGCTCGCCTTCGTCAAGGCCGAGGCGCGCATCCCCGCCCGATCGCTCGCCGCCGGCATTCCCGCGCGCGTGCTGCGCGAGCTTTCCGCCGAGGAGATCGGCTGGAAAAGGGACAACATGCTCCTCTACCAGCAGCTCGCGCGTCGCAGCCTCGCGACGATGGAAGAAGTGGAGGCGCTTACGGAGCCGGAGCCGAACCGTAAGCGGTTGCACATTCCAGGCTCCATCCCCCTTTCCGAGCTAAAGAAGAAACATGGCTGACACGGCGCTTCTCATCATCGACATCCAGAACGACTACTTTCCCGGCGGCGCGATGGAGCTGGAAGGCGCCGACGCGGCCGGCGAGAAGGCGGCGGCCGCGCTGGCTCGCTTTCGCAAGGACGGCCTGCCGGTTTTCCATGTCCGGCATCTTTCGGTGCGGCCCGGCGCCACGTTCTTCATACCCGGCACCAAAGGCGCCGATATCCACAAGTCGGTCTTGCCCCTCGCTTCGGAAGCGGTGATCGAGAAGAATTTTCCCAACAGCTTCCGGAATACGGGACTGGAGGAAAAGCTGAAGAGCGCGGGCATCAAGAATCTGGTGGTCGGGGGCATGATGACGCACATGTGCGTCGACGCGAGCGTGCGCCAGGCGGCGGACCTCGGCTACAAGGTGACGCTCCTGGGCGATGCCTGCGCGACGCGCGCGCAGGCGTACGGCGGCGAGACGATTCCCGCGCGGCAGGTGCACGGCGCCTTCCTCGCCGCGCTGAACGGCTTCTACGCAAAGGTGGTGAACGTCCATGAGCTATGACCTGATCCTCGTCGAGCGGCGCGAGCGCGTGGGCGTCGTGACGCTCAACCGCCCGAAGCAGATGAACGCGCTCAACGCGCAGCTCATGCAGGAGCTGGCGAAGGCGCTGTACGAGTTCGACGCCGACGAGGGCATCGGCGCCATCCTCATCACCGGAAGCGAGAAGGCCTTCGCCGCGGGGGCCGACATCGCCGCCATGAAGGACTTCAGCTTCATGGACGCTTTCAAGTCCGACTACATCACCCGCGACTGGGAGCACATCCGCCGCATCCGCAAGCCGGTGATCGCCGCAGTGGCGGGATTCGCCCTCGGCGGCGGCAACGAGCTCGCCATGATGTGCGACATCGTCATCGCGGCGGAGAACGCGAAATTCGGCCAGCCCGAGGTGAACCTCGGCATCATGCCGGGCGCGGGCGGAACGCAGCGGCTCCCTCGCGCCGTCGGCAAGGCGAAGGCCATGGACCTCTGCCTCACCGCGCGCATGATGGACGCGCAGGAAGCCGAGCGCGCGGGACTCGTCTCGCGCGTCGTGCCCCTCGACAAGCTGATGGAAGAGGCGCTCGGCGTGGCGGCAAAGATCGCCGCCTACTCGCTGCCGGTGGCGATGATGATCAAGGAGTCGATCAACCGCGCGTACGAGACGGCCCTTTCCGAAGGCATCCTCTTCGAGCGGCGTATCTTCCATGCGCAGTTCGGCCTGGAAGACCAGAAGGAAGGCATGGCGGCCTTCCTCGAAAAACGCAAGCCGACGTTCAAGCATAAATAAGAACGCCTCCATCCTTCTCGCGGCCCACATCCTGTCGATGCTGGGCTCGTTCACGTATGCCGCGCTGCTTCCGGAGCTGCGCGATCTCTGGCGCCTCAGCAATTCCGAAGCGGGCCTGATCGGCGGCGTCTTCTTCGTGGGCTACGTCGGCACGGTGTCGCTTTGGACGGCGCTGACCGACCGGCTGGACGGGCGGCGCATCTACGTTTCCGGAAGCGTGCTCGCCACGCTCGGGAGCGCGGGCTTCGGGTTCTTCGCGAATGGCCTGGCGAGCGCGCTCGCTTTCAGCGTGCTGCTCGGCACGGGCATCGCCGGCACCTATATGCCCGGCTTGCGCCTGCTTTCCGACCGCATCTCCGGCCCGCTGCAGAGCCGCTACATCGCGTTCTATACGTCCTTTTTCGGCATCGGCACGGCGCTTTCCTATGCGATCCCGAGCTTTGTCGCGCCGGCCTATGGATGGCGCTCGGCTTTCGTCCTGACCGCGCTCGGCCCGCTCGCCGCCGGCGCGCTGGTATTCGGGTTCCTCCGGCCGCTCGCCGCGCCGCGGCGCGGGACGCCGTTCTCCTGGCAAGCGCTTTTTCCGCTCGGCGCGTGGCGCCGGGTGCTCGGCTTGCGCGCCTGCGCCGGCTTCACGCTGGGGTACGCGGCGCACTGCCTGGAGCTCTTCGGCTCACGCGCCTGGATGGTCGCCTTCCTCGCCTACTCGGCATCCCTGCACCCCGGCGCGAGCTTCCCTTGGCCGGCCGCGGCGATCGCCGCCACGGTGAACCTGCTCGCCGTGCCGGCCTCCATCGTCGGCAACGAGGTCGCGCTGCGCATCGGCCGGAAGCGCTGGATCGTGATCGCGATGGCGGCGTCGGGGAGCACGGGCATCCTGCTTTCGCTCAGCGCCTCCTGGCACTGGACGATCGTGGTCGTCCTGCTGGCGGCGTACAGCATGCTCGTCATGGCGGAGTCTGGAACGCTGACGGCAGGCCTGGTCGCCGCGGCGCCGGCCGAGCTGCGCGGCGCGGCCATGGGCCTCTATTCGCTCGTCGGGTTCGGCGGCGGCATGCTGGGTCCGGTCGTCTTCGGCGCGGCCCTCGATCTCGCCGGCGGCGCGGCGCGCGCGGGCGCCTGGACGGCCGGGTACATCGCCATTGGCGCGTGTTGCCTTGCCGCCCCGTTCTTGGCGAGAATGCCCACGCGACCATCCTGATTGGAGGCAGACATGGACCGCATCTGGCTGAAGAGCTATCCCACGGGCGTGCAGGCGGAAGTGCGCTACGACGAGTTCCGTTCGCTCGGCGAGCTCTTCGAGAAGAGCGTCCAGGCCCATCGCGATCGTCCCGCGTACCACTGCATGGGCAAGTCGCTCACTTTCGGCGACATCGACCGCCTGTCGACGGCCTTCGCCGCGTGGCTTCAGGCGAAGGGTCTGCAGAAGGGCGCCCGCGTCGCGATCATGCTGCCGAACGTGCTGCAGTATCCCGTGGCGATGTTTGCCGTCCTGCGCGCCGGCTACACGGTGGTGAACGTGAACCCGCTCTACACGGCGCGCGAGCTCGAGCACCAGCTCAAGGACTCCGGCGCGGAGGCGATCCTCATCCTCGAGAACTTCGCGCATACGCTGCAGCAGGTGCTGCCGCGCGTGCCGGTGAAGCATGTCGTCCTTGCGGCGCTCGGCGACCTGCTGGGCTTCAAGGGCCACATCGTCAATTTCGTCGTGCGCAAGGTCAAGAAGCTCGTGCCGCCTTACACCTTGCCGGGCGCCGTGCGCTTCAACGACGTCATTGCCGAAGGCGCCGGCAAGCCGATGAAGCCTTTTGCCGTCGGCCACGAAGACATTGCATTCCTGCAGTACACGGGAGGCACGACCGGCGTGTCGAAGGGCGCGATGCTCTTGCATCGCAATATCCTCGCCAACATCGCGCAGGTGGAAGGCTGGCTCGCGCTCGCGCTGGGCGGGGAGACGCCCACGATCATCACCGCGCTGCCGCTGTACCACATCTACTCGCTCACGATTAACTGCCTGCTGATGCTGCGCATGGGCGGCTACAGCATCCTCATCACGAACCCGCGCGACATCCCGGGATTCGTGAAGGAGCTCGCCAAGCACCGCTACAACATGATCACCGGCGTGAACACGCTCTACAACGCGCTCCTCAATAATCCGGACTTCGGCAAGCTCGATTTCTCCCACCTACGCTTGGCCAGCGGCGGCGGCATGGCCGTGCAGAAGGCCGTCGCGGAGAAGTGGCGCCAGGTCACCGGCAAGACGCTCCTCGAAGGCTACGGCTTGACCGAGACGAGCCCGGTGGCGACCATGAATCCATTCGACCTCGAGGGCTTCAGCGGGGCGATCGGCGTGCCGATTCCGTCCACCGAGATCGCGATCCGCGACGACGACGGCAAGGACCTGTCCCTCGGCGAGGCGGGCGAGATCTGCATCAAGGGCCCGCAGGTGATGAAGGGCTATTGGCAGCAGCCGGCCGAGACGGCGAAGGTGTTCTGGCCCGACGGGTACCTGCGCACCGGCGACGTCGCGGTGATGGACGACAAGGGGTTCATCCGCATCGTCGATCGCAAGAAGGACATGATCCTGGTCTCCGGTTTCAACGTGTACCCCAACGAGATCGAGCAGGTCGTGGCCATGCATCCCGGCGTGCTCGAGGTCGCCGCGATCGGCGTTCCCGACGAGCATTCCGGCGAGGTGCCGAAGCTCTTCGTGGTCAAGCGCGACCCGAACCTCACCGAGCAGGACGTGCTCGAGCACTGCAAGAAGGAGCTCACCGGCTACAAGCGTCCCAAGTACGTCGAGTTCCGCGCCGAGCTGCCGAAGACGAACGTCGGCAAGATCCTGCGCCGCGCGCTGCGCGACGAGAAGAAGGCGGCTTGACGCCTCGCTAGCGCGGCTCGAGCACGAGCCGCTGTACGCCGTCCTGCTCGATGCGCGCGCGGTCCGTGCGCATCGGCACGTACTCCACGCGCGCCCAGGCCTCCGTGAAGGTTCGATAGTGCGGCGACAGGACGTTGCCGGACTGCCCGCCCGAATGGATGAAGAGCGAGCGCTCCGGGTCCGAGAGGTCGTAGATCGCGCGCAGGCTCGGCGCATGCCGGCTCGCATAGGGCTCGTCCGTGTCCTCGATCGCGGGCCGGCCGACGTCCACGGTGAACGCGCCGCCGGGCGAGGGCACGCGGATCTCGAAGAACGGCGCCAGCCACTTGACGCGCGAGAACGGCCGGTGCTCGTGGAGAGCCGGATGCGCGTTGCCCCAGCGCCAGCGGGAGGGATCGTCGCCGTAGCGCTTGCGCAGATCGGCGAGGGCGCGCTCCAGCGCCTGCGCGGCGACTTCGTCGCAGGTTTCGGTGCGCGCGGTGCGCACGTCGTCGCACCAGCGGGCTTGCGGCGCGCCGGGCGTAAATACGGCGGCGAGGAACTGCGGACGGTGCTGCCAGTTCGAGGTAAAGGCATCGCCCAGCTCGTCGGCGTAGACGCCGCGCGCGAGCTCGCGCCACCACGCGACGAAGATGAGGGGCTCCACCCGGTCGGCCGCCATCGTTCCGTCCCAGCCCGCGAGCTGGCGCAGCGCGGCGGCGGCGGCAGGCGAGGCGGCCGGCACGCGTTTGAGCTTCTCGAGAAGCTCGCGGACCGCGTAGGAGACCACATCGCCCTGCAGGCGCGCCGTGCTCGGAATGGAGTGGCGCGGCAAGGCGGCGATGAGGTCCTCGATGCGCCGCGCCCGATACGGCGGCTCCCACTCGAAGGTGATGTGCGGCCGGTAGCCGGGCGGCGTGATCTTCTGATTGGCGGTGACGATCACGCCGCGACCCGGATTCACGACGCGAGGCAGCTCTTCG
The DNA here is from genome assembly GCA_050261755.1 of Clostridia bacterium. Lineage (GTDB taxonomy): Bacteria > Pseudomonadota > Gammaproteobacteria > Burkholderiales > SG8-39 > SCGC-AG-212-J23. The sequence goes on along the minus strand of JBLNDP010000187.1, from coordinate 2,502 downwards.
AAGGGCACGAAGCCGGACCAGTCGTAGCGGGCATCCCATCCCGGTGCCGGGGCGAGGCCCTTCAGGTCGTTCTCGGGCTTGCGCACCGGCACGCGACCCGCCGCCATGAAGGCGATGGTGCCGTCCACGTCCGCATAGCTCACGTTCTGCTGCGGCACCTGGAAGTCGCGGCCCATGGCAAGGAACCCGGGCCAGTCGGTCGGCTCGCCCACCCGCACGACCGCCTGCATGGTGCGGTCGTCCTCGGCAAGCGCCGTCCACTGCATGGCCATGGCATGGCCGCGCGGCAGCGCGTCGAGCATGGCCGGCAGCACGTCGGACAGGATCGGCCCGTGGCGCGAGACTCGCACGGTAAGCGCTTCGGGAGCCTTACCCTTCACGCGGATCGTTTCCCGGAAAACCGTGAAGGGGCGCGGCCCGTCGGGCGCGATATAGCGACCGGCGGCGTCCAGCTTTTCCAGGAAGAGGTCCTGCACGTCCGGTCCCGTGTTCGTCACCGCCCACGCGATGCGCTGGTTCCGGCCGACCAGGACGCCCGGCACGCCCGGCAACGTCGCGCCGATGACATCCAGCCCGGGCGCGTGGAGGTGCGCGAAGTACCAGACGGGCGGCGCAGTCAGGCCGAGGTGCGGATCGTTGGCAAGCAGCGGCTTGCCGCTTTCCGTGCGGGCGCCGGCGAGCGCCCAGCTGTTCGATCCGATGCCCTCGACGCCGCCATCGTCGGGCGGGACGCCGTTGGCATTCGCCGTCCGGGCCAGGCGCACCGTCGGCTGTTCCATGGCGGCGTAGAAAGCCTTCAGGTCCGGCAGCGGCGGCGCGGGATCCCCCGGATAAGGCGGCAGGAGCTCCTGGATGCGCGCCGTGGAGAGGGTCTTCGAAAGCTGCAGGCGCAAGAGCTCGTTGCGCCAGTTGCCGCCCAGGTTCCAGGCCATCATCTTCAGCCACGAGATCGAGTCGACCTCCGACCACGGCTCGGGCTGCACGCCCGTGAGCCAGAACTCAATGGGCAGGACCGGCTTGGTCTCGAGGAAGGCGTTGACGCCCGCCGCATAGGCGGCGAGGCGCCGGCGCGTCTCGGCGTCGTAGCCGCGGAGGTTGGCTTCGGCGGCGCGCCGCACGCCGAGCGTGCGAAGGAAACGATCCTGCGGCAGTGCTGCCGAGCCGAGCGCTTCCGAGAGGCGCCCGGCGCCGATGCGTCGGCTCATCTCCATCTGCCACAGCCGGTCCTGGGCATGGACGAAGCCCAGCGCGTAGAAGGCGTCCGGGATCGAGCCGGCGTAGATATGCGGGATCGCGTACCGGTCGCGGAGGATCTCGATGCGCCCGGCGAGCCCGGCAAGCTTCACGGAGCCGGTCGTCTGCGGCAGGGACTGGCGCAGGTAGAAAAACGCCCCTAATAGCGCCAAGCCTGCCGCGGCCACGGCGAATCCCAGCCAATTCAGCAGCCTGCGCATGGTCCGAGCATACCTGTCGGAGTGTGCTGCACGCGAATGCGGCGCTGCCGCAATTCTGTTAAGGTGGCTACGTTATATGGATATTCGGCGGTAACGTTGCTCTATAGCTTGTATGAAGCGCAGCACATGGCGCTCACGCCGCTGCGCTATTTCGCCGAGCTTTCGCGCGGCTGGTTCGGCCACCCCTTCAGCCCCCTGGCGTATTCGCCGTTCGCCAGGCGCCTGGCGGCCTCGAGCGATCTTTTCCTTCGCGTCACCCAGCGCTACGAGAAGCCCGCCTGGCGCATCGACGCCGAAATGGAAATCGCGCTCGACAAGCCGTTCTGCAAGCTCATCCATTTCAAGCAGGGTGCGCCGAAGGGCCGCAAGGTGCTCATCGTCGCTCCGCTCTCCGGCCACCATGCGACGCTGCTGCGCGACACGGTGCGCGCGTTCCTGCCGGAACACGACGTCTGGATCACCGACTGGGTGGACGCGCGCATGGTGCCGCTGGCCGAGGGGCCCTTCCACCTCGACGACTACGTCGACTACGTGTGCGAGTGGATCCGCCTGCTCTCCGACCCGCGCAAGCCGGACCTGCACGTCGTGTCGGTGTGCCAGCCGACCGTGCCGGTGCTCGCCGCCATCGCGCTCATGGCCTCGCGTGGCGAGCCGCACCGCCCGCTCACCATGACCATGATGGGCGGGCCCATCGATGCACGCCGCAGCCCGACGGCGGTCAACAACCTCGCCACGCGCAAGGCGTTTTCCTGGTTTGAGCGCAACCTGATCCACCGAGTGCCGGAGAAATATCCCGGTTTCATGCGGCGCGTGTATCCCGGCTTCCTGCAACACCTGGGCTTCGTCGCCATGAATCCGGACCGGCACCTGACCGCCCACTGGGAGTATTTCGACCACCTCGTGAGCGGCGACGGCGACTCGGCCGACGGTCACCGGCGCTTCTACGACGAGTACAACGCCGTGCTCGACATGCCGGCCGAGTACTACCTCGACACCATCAAGACGGTGTTCCAGGACTTCGCGCTGGTCAACGGCACCTGGCGTGTGC
>JBLNDP010000186.1:0-5499 GCA_050261755.1 Clostridia bacterium | reverse complement strand
CGGGGGCACCGGATAGAGCCCCATTCGCTGCAGCACGTACGGTCGGTTGACGCCGGCGGCCGCCACATTGATCAGGACCTCGACTGTTTTCGGCTGGGGGACCGGCCGCACGACGGGATTCAGGACCTCCGGGCCGCCGGGCGAGGCGATCTCGACGGCGCGCATCTTGGCGGGAAGGCTCATGGGGCGAGGTGGATTTTCCGCGGGAAGCGGCGGATATTACGACGAAGAGGAGACGTCATGCCGCAATTTCGCGTCGAGTTCGTGATCGACAACGCCACGGGGAAATATCTCGCGGAGCTCTACAACCCGGACAACGCCGAGGAGCTGATCGTGCGCACGGAGGCGCTCTATCCGACGCAGGCCGCCGCGGTGCTGGGCCTCGTGAACCTCTTCAAGAACGCCGTATTAAAGTTTCCGCCGCCCAGCGAAGGTCCACGTTCCCGCCCGAAATCACCACGCCGACCCGCTTCCCGCGCACGTCGAGCAGGCGGGAAAGCTTCTGCTCGAAAAGCGCGCAAGCGCCCAGCGCGCCGGTCGGCTCCACGACGGTCCGCAGCTTCTCCCAAAGGTAGAACATCGCGCGCAAAAGCTCGTCGTCGCTCACGGTAAGCATGGCGTCGACGTACTGCAGCAGCAGCGGAAAGGTGATGTCCCCCGGCGCCTGCGTACGCGCGCCGTCGGCGATCGTGTCGGGCACCGGGATCTTCACGATCTCCTTCTTGTAGAACGACTGCGTCACGTCGTCGCCCGCCGCGGGCTCGACGCCGGCCACGCGGCAGCCGGGCGAAAGGTGCTTCGCCGCGATCGCGCACCCCGAGAGAAGTCCTCCTCCTCCGCAGGGCACGAGCAGCAGGTCGAGCGGCCCCGTTTCCTCGATGAGCTCCTTCGCCGCGGTGCCTTGCCCGGCGATCACATGCCGGTGGTTGAAGGGCGGGATGATCGGCAGGCCCCTTTCCGAGGCGATCTTTCGCGACACTTCCTCGCGGCTTTCTCCCTTCGAATAGAGGATGACCTCGGCGCCGTGGCTGCGCGTGCCGTCGAGCTTCACCTTCGGCGCGTTGTCCGGCATGACGATCACGGTCTTGATGCCGAGCAGCTTGCCTGCGAGGGCGACCGCCTGCGCGTGGTTGCCCGAGGAGAACGCCAGGACGCCGCGCTTCTTTTCCTCCGGGGCGAGAAGGGACAAGGCGTTGAAGGCGCCGCGGAACTTGAAGGCGCCCATGTTCTGCAGGTTCTCGCACTTGAAGTAGACCTGCGCGCCGGTGCGCTCGTCGATGGCGGCGGAGGAGAGGACCGGCGTGCGCACCGCATGGGGCTTCACCCGCTCGTGCGCGGCGGCAATGTCTGCGAAGGTGACCGTCATGCGCGAATTGTAGAATGGGCCGATGGACTCCTCCTCCCGCTACGCCGGCTACCAAGACCTGAAAACCCGGATGCTCGAGCCGGGCATCCTCGAGATCGTCATGGGCGAGGAAGGCAAGCTCGCCACCGCCACCGCCCGCGCGCACGCCGAGATGGCGCGTATCTGGCTCGACGTCGACCGCGATCCGGCGGTTCGGGTCGCGATCCTGCGCGGCGAGGGCAAGGGCTTTTCCGCGGGCGGCGACCTCGCGATGGTGGAGGAGATGACGCGCGACTTCGCGGGGCGCGCGCGTGTGTGGCGCGAGGCTCGCGACCTCGTCTACAACATGCTCAATTGCTCCAAGATCATCGTCTCGGCCGTGCATGGTCCCGCGGTCGGCGCGGGGCTCGCCGCGGCGCTGATGGCGGACATCCCCATCGCCGCGAAGGACGCGCGCTTGATCGACGGCCACACGCGCCTCGGCGTGGCGGCCGGCGACCACGCGGCCATCATCTGGCCGCTCCTCTGCGGCATGGCCAAGGCGAAGTACTACCTGCTCCTCTCGGAGACGATCAACGGGGAAGAAGCGGAGCGCATCGGCCTCGTTTCCCTGGCTTGCGAAAAAGAAAAGCTCCAGGAGACCGCGCTCGGCGTGGCGCGCAAGCTCGCCGCGGCGCCACAGACGGCGCTGCGCTGGACGAAGTACTCGCTGAACAATTGGCTGCGCGCGGCCGGCCCGGCGTTCGACGCCTCGCTCGCGCTGGAGATGATGGGCTTCACCGGCCCCGAGGTGACCGAGGGGCTCGGGGCGCTGAAGGAAAAGCGGCAGCCCTCGTTCCCGCCGCCGCCGAAGGATTTCTAGCGGGCGCCGGGCGCCGCGGGAATATCAGGCAGGCTTGCTGAAGTCCAGGTTCTCGGCCGCGGGCGCGCTCGCCGCCCCGGATTGGGCGGAGAAAAGCCGCTCCAGGTCCTTTGCCACGACGACCGGATCCGGTCCGACGCGGCCCATCGATGCGAGCAGCAGGCGAACGGGCAGGTCGATCAGCGTGGGCTGGGGATGATCGCGCAGGTGCGCGACATTCTGCACCGCCGGCACGACGCGGCCGCTCTTCACGCCGGCCAGCTCGCTTTCCAGGCCGGTGACGACGGCGGCCTGCGCGCGCGCGATGCCGGTGAGCAGTTCTGCGAGTTGCTGTGCGGAGATCTGCAGCATGGAAGCCCCCTCTCGGACGTTGCGGCGATGTTAGCATCCTGCGCATGTTCGACTGGCGGCGACCGGACAACCTCGGCGTGAAGGATGGGCGCCTTGCGCCGCCGAAGCGCACGCCGAACTGCGTCTCGTCGCAAGCCGATCCCGCCGATGGCGAGCACTACATCGCCCCGATACGCGGCACGATCGGCGCGGCGCGCGCCGCGGTTGAATCGCTGCCGCGCACGAAGATCGTCCGGCAGGACGGCAACTACTTGTACGCCGAGTTCCGCAGCAAGCTGCTGGGCTACGTCGACGACGTGGAGCTCTGGTTCGACGGCGCGCAGCTGCAGGTCCGGTCGGCCTCGCGCCTCGGCCGGCGCGACTTCGGCGTGAACCGCAAGCGCGTCGAGGCGCTGCGAGGCCTTATAGAAGCTCGACGATGACCGGCTGGTGGTCGGAAGCGCGGGTGGCGCCGTCCACGCGGATCGAGCGCAGGCGCGGCGCGAGATCCTCGCTCACGAAGACGTAGTCGCAGCAGTACGGCAGCTCGCCTTCGTCGCGCTCGTGAACGCGGAAGGTGGGCGGGTGCGGCTCGTGGCCCCGCAGCGCCTCCCAGGCGTCCAGGAAGGCCGGTACTCCGTGCGCAATGGGCGAGGTCATCACGCCATGCAGCGGATCCTCAGGCGGCAGGTTGAAGTCGCCGCAGAACAGCGCGCCGCGCGGCCGCGCGAGCGAGCGGAACGGCCCGGGCTCGTCGTTCGCCATCTGCGGCCCGCACGCCTCCGCATGCAGGGCGCGCAGCCGCCCGACCTGCGCGGCGCGGTGCTCGTGCGAGTAGTACTCGAGGTGCGTGTTGAGGACGCGGAGCGGCCCGAAGGGCGCCGACACTACCGCTTCGACCGCCACGCGCGGCATGGAAGGCACGCTCGCCGAGGGCGGCCAGGGCAGCGAGTGGCGCAGGATGCGCTCGACCGGAAGGCGCGAGAGCAGCAGGTTGCCGAAGCGGCTCCTGCGTCCCCGGCTGCCGGGGACGTCCACGCCGCTCACGAGGCAGACTTCGTATCCGGGCAGCGCGTCCGCGAGCGCGTGGGCCTGGTCCTCGCCCTGGCTGCCGGGAAGCTCCGGGAAGTTCGTCGCCACCTCCTGCAGGCAGACGACGTCCGGGTCGGCCAGGCGGCGGATCTCGGCGCCGATCCGGGACGGGTCGACGCGGCCGTCGATGCCGCGGCACCACTGGACGTTCCAGGAGAGAAGCTGCATGGTAGGCTTGTCCCATGATTCCGATGTCTGCGCAGGAAATCAAGGAGTTCTGGCACGGCTTCTGCAAGCGCCAGGGCGTGAGCGACGCGGTCCGCGCGGCCGGCGACAAGAAGATCGAGGAAGACCCCGAGCATTGGGCCGACCAGACGATGTGGGACCTGCTCGACGTCCTGTCGGGCAAGAAGAAGACGGGCGAATAGAAGCGCCGGCCGCGAGCGGCCGGGTTCAGGCGCCGGCGGCGAGCGCCAGCAAGTCTTTCGGGTAGGGCTCGGCCTCGGGCGCGAGCGTGCTCGGCGGCTGCCGCCGCAGGTGGCCTTCGGGAGCCGGGAGCGACGCCACGCGCTGCGCGTGGCTCACGTTCTTCTGCATCTCGTCCATGTAGAGGTTGCGACCGCCGAAGTGGCGCGCCGCGTACTCGTACGCGCGCGCCAGCTGCACCTCGAGTCGCCGCGACGCGCCCGTGTAGAACGCCGGCGTCTTCTGCACGAGCTCGTCGCCCGAGACGAAGACCGGCAATTGGCGGTGCCGCAGGAGGCGCCGGCCGGCGAGCCTGCCGAGCACGAATTCGGGGAAGAGCCGGTCGCGGCATTTCTCCAGGTAGCAGCGGTCGGACATCTGGGCGATGATGTCCGCCGTCCCGAGCATGTGGCCGACGCGGCGGAGCAGGAGATCCGAGACGCGAATCGTCTCCGTCGGCCGCTCATAGCCCGTGTAATGCACCAGCGTCCCCGCCACGCCGGCGAGCTCGGCGAGCCCCAAGGTGCCGAGGTAGTGGCGCAGGAACGAAGCGCCCCGCGAGACGTGCGTGATCGTGTACTCCGCGCCGTACCGGTGCAGGCGGTCGTGCCGGCGCCGGAGGTAGCCGAAGTCGTGGAAGAGCGCCGACAGGATGCCGACGACGAAGATCTTTCCCTCGAGGTGCGGCTCGGAGTCCTTGCGGCCGCGCTCGTAGCCGTCCATGAGGCGCGCCATCGCGAGCGTCACGTCGAGGACGTGCTGGATGTCGTGGTACTCGGTGTCGCAGCCGTAGTAGTCGGGGTGCTCGCCGCGATAGAGCGCCGCGACATCCGCGAAGGCGCGCTTCAGGGCCGAGGCGCCCGCCGCCCGGGGGCCGTAGAGGGCGCGGAAGATCCGCGCGACCTCCGCGCCTACGTGGCGCGGCTCGGTGGTGCGGATGGAATCGGTGACGTCGTGGTCGTTTCGCCGCATGGTCGTCTTGTTCTGGCGAGGGTAAGGCCTTTCCCCACGCGAAGTATAGAGATACGATTCTCCGGCGGATGGAAGTTTTTCACGGCGGGGGCCCGCGGCTCGAGGGACCCCGGCAAGATTTCGTCAGGAGGCGCGCGCGTGACGGAATTTCCCCTCACCGACGAGGAAAAGTCAGAGATCGTCACGCGCCTGCACGCGCTCGAGCTGGAGCATCACGACCTGGACGACATCATCGACCGGCTGGCGGCCGATCCGGCGCAGGACCAGCTGCAGCTGCGTCGCCTGAAGAAGCGCAAGCTGGTGCTGAAGGACCAGATCCAGAAGCTGCGCACCCGCCTGATTCCCGACCTCACCGCCTAGTGCAGATCGCCGGGCTCGCTTGATAGCGCTCATCCAGCGCGTTTCGGAGGCGCGCGTCGTCGTGGAGGGCGAGACCATCGGCGAGATCGGCCCGGGCATCCTCGCCCTGGTGGGCGTGGAGCGCGGCGATACC
>JBLNDP010000185.1:0-27985 GCA_050261755.1 Clostridia bacterium | reverse complement strand
TGCCGGGTAGCTATGTGCGGAAGAGATAACCGCTGAAAGCATCTAAGCGGGAAACTTGCCTCAAGATGAGACTTCCCGGGGGCTCGACCCCCCTGAAGGGTCGTCCTAGACCAGGACGTTGATAGGCAGGGTGTGCAAGGGCCGTAAGGCTTTGAGCTAACCTGTACTAATTGCCCGTGCGGCTTGACCCTATAACCGTGAGCACCGCTCTCGCTTATAGACGACGCGCTTGGCGCGATCATTTCCCAGACGAGGCTGCGGCCTCGCGAGACTTCACTTCTTCAATCTTCTACCTGGCGGCCACAGCAGCCTGGACCCACACCTTCCCATCCCGAACAGGACCGTGAAACGGGTTTGCGCCGATGATAGTGTGCAATTGCGTACGCGAAAGTAGGTTACCGCCAGACCATCTCCACCAAGAAAGCCCGATCTCGAAAGAGGTCGGGCTTTTTTGCTTTGGGGGTGCGCGTACGATGCCTGCATGAGCCCCGAGCTGAAGGCGCATGTCGAGCTCGTCCAAGGCCGCCACGGACGCTTCTATGTGCTCGACACCGACCAGTACGTGAGCCGATCGCTCAAGACCTACGGCGAATGGACCGAGAACGAGGTCGAGCTCCTTTGCCAGGTCCTTCGGCCGGGCGACGCCGCCATCGACGCGGGCGCCAACCTCGGCAGCCACACCGTGCCGTTCGCGCGCCGCGTCGGGCCAGCGGGCCGCGTGATGGCGTTCGAGCCCCAGCCGCGCATCTTCGAGCTGCTGTCCGCCAACGTGTCCATCAATGGCCTCGGCAACGTCACGCTGCACCCGGCAGCCTGCGGGGCTGAAGCAGGCCAGTTGGACCTGCCGCCCGTGGACTACGGCCGTGAGGCCAACTTTGGCGGCGTGAACGTGCGGGACTTGGAAGCCGCGGGCCGCAATGCCGGCCTGGCCACGGTGCCGGTCCCGCTGGTGACGTTGGACGACGCCGTGAAGGCGGAGCATGTGCGACTCATCAAGATCGATGTCGAAGGCATGGAGCGGGACGTCTTGCAGGGCGCAAGGCGGTTAATCGAGAAGGGGCGACCGTTTCTGTACGTGGAGAACGAATCTCCCGAGCAGTCGCCGGCATTGCTGCAGGCGGTCCAGGACCTTGGGTACGCGCCTTACTGGCACGTAGTGCCCTTCTTCGATGCGGATAACTCCCGTGGCGTCACCGAAGACATCTTCTCCGGGATGGGATGCGTCAACGTCCTCTGCGTACCGCGCGAGCTGAATGTCGATCTGCGGGGACTTCCGGCCGTTCGCAGCATTTCCGAGCACCCTCGCTCGCCGGCTTAAGCTGGATCAAAAGCGAAGCGGCATCGGGCCGGTAGAGTCACGGCAGTCCAACAAAGGGAAGAGCCATGGAGTTCAACAACATCGGCATTATCGGCGCGGGCACCATGGGAAGCGGAATCGCCCAGGCGCTCGCGGTCTCGGGAATAAACGTCGTGATCAGCGACGTCGCCAAGGCCCAGCTCGAGCGCGCCACCCAGACCGTATCCGGCAGTCTCGATCGGCTCGTGAAGAAGGAAAAGCTCACCGCGGACCAGAAGGCCCAGGCGCTCGCGCGGCTGCGCACCGCCACCGACCTGGCTGCGCTCAAGGACTGCCCGCTCGTGATCGAGGCCGCCACCGAGAACCTCGAGCTGAAGCTCAAGATCTTCGCGCAGGTGGACGCGATGCTGCCGCCCGGCGCGGTGATCGCGACCAACACCTCCTCGATTTCCATCACACGCCTCGCCGGCGCGACTAAGCGGCCGGACAAGATCATCGGCATGCATTTCTTCAACCCTGTGCCGGTCATGGCGCTCGTCGAGCTGATTCGCGCGCTCCAGACCTCCGACGAGACCTATGCTGCCGCCGAGGCGCTTGCGAAGAAGATCGGCAAGACGCCGGTGCAGGTGCGCAATTCCCCCGGATTCGTCGTGAACCGCCTGCTTTGCCCGATGATCAACGAGGCCGCGTTCGCGCTCGCCGAGGGCCTGGCCACCGCGGAGCAGATCGACCAGGCGATGAAGCTCGGGGCGAATCACCCGATCGGCCCGCTCGCGCTCGCGGACCTGATTGGCCTCGACGTGGAGCTCGCGGTGATGCAGGTCCTCTACGAAGGCTTCAAGGACTCGAAGTACCGGCCCGCGCCGCTCCTCGTGGAGATGGTCGAAGCCGGGTATCTTGGGCGGAAGACGAAGCGGGGGTTCTTCCGCTACGACTGAAGCGGCGCGGCCGCGCCGCGCTTGCGGTTGCGAGGGCCCCGGCCGCAGAATGTCCGCGAGGAGGAGGCGGACATGAAGAAAGCAATGGCAGGGTTGGTCCTGGGGCTCGCGCTCGCGAGCGCTGCCCTGGCGCAGGATCGCTACCCATCAAAGGCCGTTCGAATCGTCGTGCCCTTCGCCGCGGGTGGCCCCACGGATACTGTCGCGCGCATTGTCGGAGCCAAGTTATCCGATCTGCTCGCACAGCCGTTCGTGGTCGAGAATAAGGCGGGCGCGGGCGGAAACATTGGCGCCGAGGTCGTGGCAAGGGCGCCGGCCGACGGGTACACGCTGCTCATGGCCACGGTGTCGACCCATGCGATCAATCCGGGCCTGTATCGAAACATGCCGTATGACCCTTTGCGGGACTTCGCCCCGGTCGCGCAGGTTGGAGTTACCCCCTGTGTCCTCGCCGTGAATCAGTCGCTCCCGGTGCGCGACGTGCAGGGGCTCGTCGAGCTCCTGAAGGCCAATCCCGGGAAGTACAGCTACGGGTCGTCGGGGATGGGCTCGATCCTGCATCTTTGTGGCGAGGAGTTCAAATCCAAGGCCGGCGAGCTGCAGGCCGTCCACATTCCCTACCGCGGCTCGGCGCCCATGATGGCCGACCTCGTCGGCGGACAGCTCGCGTTCGCGTTCGACGCCCTGCCGACCGTGCTGCCCCAGGTGCAGTCCGGAAAGATTCGCGCGATCGGTGGGGGAATGGCGTCTCGTGCGCGCGCCATGCCCGACTTACCCACGCTCCAGGAGCAGGGCATCGCCGGATTCGAGTGCTACACGTGGAACGCGATCCTGGCGCCTGCGAAGACGCCAGCTCCGATCGTCGCGCAGCTCAGCAAGGCGATCAACGACGCGCTGGAGGACACGGCGGTTCTCAAGCGCCTGCAGGACAACGGCGTCGACCCCACGCCCGGAAGCACGCCCGAACGCCTCGGGGAGTTCCTGAAGTCGGAGCTCTCGAAGTGGAGCCCGATCATCAAGGCCTCCGGCGCGCACGTGGACTGAACCGGTCTTCGATAGCCGTCAGGCGGACATCAGCGCGCTGGCGTATTCCGGTGCCGTAGGCTCGTGCATGAAGTAGGCGTGCACGGTCGCCCAGCCGGTGGCGCGCAGCCGCTCGGCCCAGCGCTTGAGATCGTCCTTCGAGTATTGCTCGAGGCGCAGGCGCACGTACCCCCAGGGCGCCGTTTCCACGAGCGGAGGCGGTGCGTTGTCCTCGCGTTCGGAGACGCATAACGCTGCCTGTGCCTTGGCCAACGCGGCGTACACGTCGTCAGAAAACCATGTCTCGTTGCGAAATTCGAATGCAGCGCGATGGTCTTGGGGCAGCAAGGCCAGGAAGTCCTGCAGGCGCGCCAGGTCCTTCTTGAGGAATGGAGGCAGCTGGAAGAGCACCGGACCGCGCTTCTCGCCTAGCACGGCAAGGGTCTTGTAGAGATACGCCACCGGATCCGCCGCGGACGCGGCATTGAGCCGCGACAAGTGCGTGATGCGGCGGGATGCCTTGATCGAAAAGCGGAAGGACTCCGGCGTGCAGGCGGCCCAGTTCTCCAGCACGGCAGCCTTGGGCAGCTGGTAGAACGTGTTGTTGATCTCGACCGTGGGCAGGCGATCCGCGTAGTACCTCAGCATGCCTTCGGGCTTCATGTCGGCCGGATAGAAGGTGCCTTTCCACTCCTTGAACGAGTAGCCGCTCGCGCCGGCCATCAGCCTCGCTTTCTCCATTTCCGTATTATCCCGGCATGGCGAAGGACAAGCTCGGCGACTACGCCGCGAAGCGAAGCTTCGCCGCGACGCCGGAGCCTTCTCCGGCGCTGCCGAAGGCTCGCCGCGGACCGCTGCTTTTCGTGGTGCAGCAGCATTCGGCCCGGCGCCTGCACTACGACTTTCGCCTCGAGTGCGACGGCGTGCTCATGTCCTGGGCGGTGCCCAAGGGGCCCTCGCTCGATCCGTCGGAGAAGCGCCTGGCGGTCCGCACGGAGGATCATCCGTTCGACTACGGCTCGTTCGAAGGCATCATTCCCGCGGGGCAGTACGGGGCAGGCGAGGTCATCGTGTGGGATTGCGGCGTCTACACCCCGGACGAGGACGGCGCCTTCTCCTATCACGATCGCGCCGAGGCCGAGCGGCGGGTGCGAGAAGGCCTGCAGGCCGGCAAGCTGAGCTTGTTCTTGCGCGGGGTAAAGACGAAGGGGTCCTTCGCGCTCGTGCGCACGAAGGAGGCGAAGAACTGGCTGCTCATCAAGCACAAGGACCGCTTTACCTCTCGGGACGAGCTCGTTGCGAGAGACCGCTCGGTGCTTTCCAGCCTCACGGTGGAAGAAATGCAGTCGCTGCCGGCGCAGCGGCTGCCCGCGGCGCGGCTGGCGCCGGGTGGAACGCCCGAGAAGATGCCCGACAGGCTCGAGCCCATGCACGCCGAGCCCGCTAAGCGAGCCCTGGATGCAGCGGGCTGGGCGTGGGAACCCAAGCTGGATGGCTACCGGGTATTGGCATTCGTGAAGGAGGGTGAGGTGACGTTGCGCTCCCGCCGCGGACTTGACCTGACGCCCGCCTTCCCGGCGCTCGCGGCACAGCTGGGAGCGCAGCTGGTCAATCAGATCGTCCTCGATGGCGAGGTGGTGGCGCTCGACGAGGCCGGCAGGCCTTCCTTCAATGCGCTGCAAAACCGCGTCCAGCTCAAGACGGCCCGCGAGATCGCGTCCGCGGATGCCAAGGCGCCGGCGGTCTTCTTCTGTTTCGACGTCCTCCACTTCGCCGGCCTCGACCTGCGTGGCGCTCCGTACGCGGACCGCCGCCGTTGGCTGGAGCAGTGCCTGCTGCCATCCCCTCTGGTCCAGCTCGTCCATGCGTCGGACAGCGGCACGCAGCTTCTCGAGGCTGCGCTCGCAAGCGGATTCGAAGGCGTCATCGGCAAACGGAAGGACTCGATCTACGAGCCCGGCCGCCGCAGCGGCGCCTGGGTCAAGGTGAAATCAAAGCAGAGCGCCGAGTTCATCGTAGGCGGATACACGGCCGGGAAGGGCGCACGGGCGCGCCTGGGCGCTTTGCTGGTCGGCTATAGGGAGGGAGGCAAGCTGCTTTACTGCTCGCATGTCGGCTCCGGCTTCGACGAGCGCGCCCTTGACGATGCGATGGCACGCCTCGCGCCGCTGCGGACGAAGCAATGTCCATTCGCGCAGAAGCCTCCGCTGCCCAATCCCACGACGTGGGTCCAGCCGAAGCTCGTCGCGGAAGTGGAGTTCCAGGACTGGACCGCGGACGGGGCCCTGCGCGCACCGGTCTTTCTTCGCTTTCGGGACGATCTCGACTCGCGCGGTGTCGGCCGCAGCCCTTCAGCGCCCACGCCCAAGCCTGTCGCCGCGGCGCGCGGTCCTGCCGACCCAGTCGTGGAGATCCTGGCGCAGCTTGACGGCGAAAAGGCTTCGCAGACGCTCTGGGTGGGCAAGCACGCCATCCGCCTAACGCATCTCGACCGGGTGTATTGGCCCGCCGCGCCGGCGCTGAAGCAGCCGGCCCTGACCAAGCGAGACCTTCTGCGTTACCTCGCCGCGGTGTCGGCGCACATGCTGCCGCATCTCGCCGACCGCCCGCTCACGATGATCCGCATGCCGGAAGGAATCCAGGGCGAGCGCTTCTTCCAGAAGCACTGGCGCGAGGAGCGCCCCGCATTCGTGGAGGCGATTACCGTTTATTCGGGCCACAAGGAGGAGAGCCACGAATACCTGCTCTGCAACAACCTGCCGACGCTGCTGTGGCTGGCGCAGTCCGGCACGCTCGAGTTCCACGTCTGGCATTCGCGCGCGCGACTGAGCGCAGACGCGGCGAGCGCCGGCACCGACTATGCAGGCTCGCTGCAGAGCCTGGAATCGTCCGTCCTCAACTACCCCGACTTCGTCGTCTTCGACATCGATCCGTATATCTATTCGGGAAAGGAAGCGCCGGGCGCCGAGCCGGAGCTCAATACCGCCGCTTTCCAGAAAGGCAGGGAAGTCGCTTTCTGGCTGCGGGAGCTGCTCGGGCAGATGCGGCTCGAGCCGGTCGTGAAGACGTCCGGCAAGACAGGCTTGCACGTTTTCGTGCCGATCCGCCGCACGATCGACTTCGAGGCGGCCCGCGAGGTGAGCCGGCTCGTGGGAAGCCACCTGAAGCGGCTGCACCCGGCCGAGGTGACCCTCGAGTGGAGCGTCCCCAGGCGCACCGGCAAGATCTTCATGGACTACAACATGAACGTGCGCGGCAAGACGCTCAACGTCGCGTACTCGCCGCGCGGAGAGCCGGGCGCGCCAGTCTCGATGCCCCTGACCTGGGGCGAGCTCGCGGCCGCCCATCCACTGGATTTCCGCTTGACCAATGCCGCCGAGAGGCTTGCCCGGACCGGCGACAGGTGGGAGGGCATCCTCGAGCGCAAGCAGAGCCTGGAGAGGGCGCTCCAGGCCGGGAAAACATGATTGCCCGCGATCGGGTATCCTTTACATCCTTCGCTGTAAGTTGTTGCCGCAACACATTGATTTAGAGAGGTTATGGCCATGCCCGCACGCTCGATCGGCTCGCTCACCATCTCGTTCGGGATGGTGTCCATCCCGGTGAAGCTTTATTCGGCGACCGAGGCCGGCCGCGCCATCTCCTTCAACCTCCTGCACAAGGGCTGCGGCTCGCGCCTCAAGCAGCAGTACTTCTGCGCCAAGGAAGAGATTCCGGTTGCGCGCGAGGACATGGTCAAGGGCTACGAGTTCGCCAAGGACCAGTACGTCATGTTCACGCCAGAGGAGCTGAAGGCGCTCGAGGAGGCAGGAACGCAGAGCGCGGAGATCACCGAGTTCGTGCCCCTCAAGTCCGTCGATCCCGTCTACTTCGACAAGGCCTACTACCTGGGGCCGGACAAAGGCGGTGCGAAGCCGTACGCGCTCCTTGCGCGCGCGCTGCGCGAGACCGGGCGCTGCGCCCTCGGGCGCTGGGCGGCGCGCGGCAAGCAGTACATCGTCATGATCCGGCCGGTCGAGGACCTGGTCGAGGGCCTGGTCATGCAGCAGCTCCTGTACGCCGGCGAGGTGCGCTCGCTGCGCGACATCGACATCCCGAAGATGGACGTGAAGCCGGCCGAGCTGAAGCTCGCGCAGCAGCTCATCGAGCAGCAGTCGAGCGACAAGTTCGACCCGGCGGCCTACGCCGACGACGTGCGTGCCCGTATCGAGGCCGCCATCCAGAAGAAGGTGGAGGGCCAGGAGATCACGATGGCGGAGCAGCCCGAGGTCGGCGGGCAGGTCATCGACCTCATGGAAGCGCTGCGCGCCAGCCTCGAGAAGAAGCCCGCCAAGCGCAGCGAAGCCGCCAAGCCGGCGGCGCGAAAGGCCGCCAAGAAATAAGTGCAGCGCTACGGCGTGCGCGAAGTCGAGAAGCTGCTGGGCTTGCGCCGCAGCACCATCCGCTCGCTTGTCGATGCCGGCTTCGTCCTCCCGCAGCGGGGGCCGCGCAACGCCTGGCTCTTCTCGTTCCAGGACCTGATCGTCCTCCGCACCGCGCAGGCGCTCACGGTGGCCAAGGTGCCGGCGAAGCGAATCACGCGGTCCATGCGCCAATTGAAGCGCCAGCTTCCGGCGGCGATGCCGCTGTCCGGCTTGCGCATCGGCGCCGTGGCGGACCGTGTCGTGGTGCGCGAGGGCGCGAGCCAGTGGCAGGCCGACTCCGGCCAGTACCTGCTGTCGTTCGAGGGCGATCCGGCGAACGGCTCGCTCAGCGTCATCGAGCGGAAGAAGGCGGCTCGCGTGGCAACGGCGGGCGAGTGGTTCGACCATGCCGCCGCCCTCGAGGAGCGCGACCCCGAGGGCGCCGCGCAGGCGTACGGGCAAGCGATTGCCCTCGACCCGACCCTGTGCGATGCCCACCTCAACCTCGGCTCGCTTCTCCAGGAAAACGGCCGCCCGGGACAGGCGGAGCTCGCCTACCGGGAAGGCCTGCAAGCGTGCGGCGACGTGGCGCTGCTCCATTACAACCTCGCCGTGCTGCTGGATGAGATGGGACGGAAGACGGAGGCGCTTGCCGAATACGAGGCGGCCTTGAGCGCCGATCCACGGCTTGCCGACGGCCACTACAACCTTGCGCTGCTTTGCGAAGAGCTCGGCCGACCTAAGGACGCGATCCGCCACATGGCGCAATACCGTCGCCTGTCAAAGGCCTAGCCGGCGCGATGGCGCAAGCCGCGGCAGACGAGGTCATTCCGCTCTGGCCGACGTGGGTCGGCCAGCTTCGGCTGCCGGACGCCCAGGCAAGGAACGATGAGCTGGCCGGCCTTGCTTCGCGCGGTGTGGCCGGGAACCTCTTCGACGTCGATCATGCCGCTGTCGCCTGGCTGCGCGGCTGGGTGGAAACGGCGGTCGGGCAGTGGCTCGACAAGATGGAAGCCGTGCCGGCGCCCCGCTGGCGCGTGGAAGGACGGCTGGAGGCCCTCGGCTTCGGGCAGTACCGGGAGCTCGCCAACGAGCCCGGAGCGTACGCGGCCGGCATGTACTTCGTGAACGCGCCGCCGCCGCCGGAGCTCGACCACCTGCGCGGCGACTGCGCGGCGAGCCACCTGACGCTGCTGGATCCGCGGGTCGGTTTTAACGCCCTAGCTCTCGAAGGCGATCCGAACTTTGCGGAGACGCGTACCTTGCCGCCGGCCGCCGGCATGCTCATGCTTTGGCCCGGATATCTTCGCCATTGCAGCCGCGTCCACCTCGCGAAGGCGCCTTGGATCCGCGTGGCGCTGCGCGTCGATGTCGAGCGCGCGGCCGAGCGGGGCGGGCGATGAGCGCTGCGGCGCGGATGACTTTCAACGGCGTCTGGGCGACCTTCCTCGCGCGCCGGCGCCTTCCTGCGTTCGAGGAGCCGAACCGCGGCCTCGCGGCTTTCATCGCCGAGCAGGAAGCGCGGGAGAAGGACTACACCGTCCGCTTCTACGAGCAAAATTTCTTTGCCAGCCAGCATCCGTCGGTGCGCTGGCTCCGCGGCGAGGTGGACGACACTATCAAGGCGTATCTCAGCCAAGCCGGCGTCACGCAGTTGCCCTCCTGGACGATCCACGGCTGGTACAACACCAACCGATACGGCGATCACCACGCGCCGCATACGCACCCACGCTCCTATCTGAGCGGCACGTACTATGTCCAGGTGCCCGAAGCGGCCAGCGGGTCGAGCGATCCGAAGGCGCACCCCGCGTGCATCTCCTTCTACGATCCCAGGACCGGGGCGAACATGGCCGCCGTGGCCGGAGACCGTGATTCACGCGCGTCTTACATCGTGTCGCCGTCGGCCGGCATGCTGCTCATGTGGCCTTCGCCGCTGCAGCACTCGGTGCACCCGAACCTCTCGCAGGAGCACCGCATCAGCATCAGCTTCAACGTGATGATCGACCCGGCCGCCTATGGCTGGAACCGCCCGGCGGACGAGCAATAGAATGTCTCGAGACAGGAGATGGCTCCCCGACCAGGGCTCGAACCTGGGACCTGCGGATTAACAGTCCGTCGCTCTACCGACTGAGCTATCGGGGAATGGGAACGATGCAGCTGAGAAGCCGCGCATTTTACCTCATCTGACGCGGCCGCCCGGGGAGGCAATGGCGACAACAGCGAAGAAGGCAGCTTGGGCGGTCGGGGCGTGCGGCGTAGTGGTGGCGTTGCTCGCGGCCGTGCCGTTCCTCGTGCCGCTCGACGCCTTCCTGCCGGACTTGACGCGCATCGCCGCAGAGAAGCTCGGCCAGCCGGTCAGCATCGCTACGTTGCGTCTCGCGGTCTTTCCCACGCCGCGCGCCGTGGCCGGCGGCATCGTCGTCGGCAAGCGCCAGGAAGTGGCCATCGGAACCCTGGAGATCGTCCCGGACCTCGTCTCGATGATCGCGGGCCCCAAGGCCATCCGTCTCGTGCGTGCGGAAGACGTGGCGCTCAAGGAAGCTGCGCTTGCGATTCCGGCCGCCATGCCCAAGGCGGGCGCGGGCGGCGAGCCGGTTCGGGTGCGCCGGCTCGAGCTGGTCAAGGTCAAGCTCCAGCACTCGAAGCTGCACCTGCCGGAATTCGACCTGCAGGCCGAGCTGGGAGAAGGGTACGTGCTGGACGAAGCGACGCTGCGCACGCGCGACGACGCCCTTCGGCTGGTCGTCGACCCGCAGGACGATGGAATAGCCGCGGTCATTCTCCAGGCCGAGCGGTTCACGATTCCCGCGGGCCCGCCGCTCCGCTTCGAGCGCCTGAGCGCCCGCGGAACGCTGAAAGGCGAGCAACTCGACCTGCCGCAGATCGACGGCCGCCTCTATGGCGGAAGCGTTGCAGGCAGCGCGCACGTGACGTGGGGCAAAGCCTGGCAGGTTTCGGGCAAGGCAGCCGTGGACGGCGTGGACTTGATTCCGGTGCAGAAAGCGCTGGGCAAGAAGGCGCAGCTGAGCGGCAAGCTGAAGGCCGACGCGACTTTCTCGAGCCGCGCCCGCACGCCGGAGCAGCTGAAGAATGCGCTCGTGCTCGACGGCCCATTCCAGGTCGTCGGCGGCGCGTACCACGGCTACGACCTGTCGAAGATGAGCATCAAGCAGCTGGAGGCGGGTGGCTCGACGCCTTTCGACGAGCTGCGCGGCGAAGTCCAGGTGCGCGGCAAGGAGGTGAAGATCAGCGAGCTTTGCGTGCGCTCGCCCTCGCTCGTGGCCGGCGGCAACGTCGCGGTCGCCCCGGACGACAAGCTCTCGGGCAGGCTCGATCTGTCTCTCACCAAGACAGGCGGATTCGTCGGCATGCCGGTCTCCCTGGGCGGCACGACGAAAGAGCCGTCCTTCTCGCCTACGAAGGGCTACGTCATCGGCGCGGCGGTGGGGACGCTGCTGCTGCCGGGCATCGGCACCTCCATCGGCGCCTCGGCGGGCGGCCGCATGGAGGGAAGCTCCAACTGCAAGTAGCTAGCGGATGACCGCGGCGATCGCGTCGGCGACGTAGTCCACGTTGCCGGAATTCAGGGCGGCCACGCACACGCGCCCGCTCTCGATCGCGTAGACCGAGTAGTCCTTGCGCAGGCGCAGCACCTGCTCGCGGGTCAGGCCGGTGTACGAGAACATGCCCCGCTGCTTGAGGATGAAGCTCCAATCGGCGCCCGGAACGCGCTTCTGGATGCCGTCGACGAGCTGGCGCCGCATCGTCTTGATGCGGTCACGCATCCCCGCCACCTCGCTCTCCCACTGCTGGCGAAGCTCCGGCGTGTTGAGCACCGTCGCCACCAGCTGGCTGCCGTGCGTCGGCGGGTTCGAGTAGTTGGCGCGCACGATGCGCTTGAGCTGCGACAGGGCGCGCTTCGCCTCCTCGTCGCTCTGCGTGACGAGGGTAAAGGCGCCGGCCCGCTCCCCGTACAGGGAGAAGGACTTCGAGAAGGAGCTCGACAGGAACACGGGCGTCGCATCGCCGGAAAACACGCGCGCGGCGATGGCGTCAGCGTCCAGGCCGTCGCCGAAGCCCTGGTAGGCGAGGTCGAGGAAGGGGATCAGGCCGCGCGACTTCACCGTCTCCAGCACCTCGCCCCAGCGCTCGGCCGGGATGTCCACGCCCGTCGGGTTGTGGCAGCAGGCGTGCAGGAGGACGATCGAGCCGGCAGGAAGGCGCCGCAGCGTGCCCATCATCGCCGCGAAGTCGAGGCCGTGAGTCTTCGCGTCGTAGTACGGATACGCATTCACCGTGAAGCCGACCGCCTCGAAGAGCTGGCGGTGGTTCTCCCAGCTCGGGTCGCTGATCCAGACCTGCGAGTTGGGCGCGATCTGCTTCAGGAAGTCGGCGCCGATCCTCAGGCCGCCGGTGCCGCCGATCGCCTGGACCGTGACGACGCGCTTTTCCTTGATGGCCTCGCATTCCTTGCCGAACACGAGCTCCTGGACGGCGCGATCGTAGGCGGCGAGCCCGTCGATCGGCAGGTAGGAGAACGGGGGCGCGGCCTTGATGCGCTCGGCCTCCGCGCGCTTCACGCATTCGAGGAGCGGCACCTTCCCCTTGTCGTCGTAGTAAACCCCTACGCCGAGGTTCACTTTCTTGGGATTCTGGTCTGCGACGTAGGCCTCGGTGACGCCGAGGATCGGGTCGCTCGGCGCCATCGGCACCGAGGAGAGCAGGGAGGGGGCGTGGGGAGCGTTCATCGTGCTAGCATGGGTGGTTTTTGCAGCGCACAGAAATTGTACCCGTGGTCGTCACGTTCCCCAACAGTCCTTTCCGCCTGGCGCAGCTCTACCCGCCGGCCGGAGACCAGCCGCAAGCGATAACGAAGCTCGCCGAAGGCATCCGGGACGGCCTGGCCTTCCAGACACTTCTCGGCGTCACGGGCTCGGGCAAGACCTACACGATGGCGAATGTCATCGCGCAGCTCGGCCGGCCGGCGCTCGTGCTTGCGCCGAACAAGACGCTCGCCGCCCAGCTTTACTCGGAATTCCGCGAGTTCCTTCCCGAGAACGCCGTCGAATACTTCGTCTCGTATTACGACTACTACCAGCCGGAGGCCTACGTCCCGGCGCGCGACCTCTACATCGAGAAGGATTCGTCGATCAACGACCACATCGAGCAGATGCGGCTGTCGGCGACGAAGTCGCTGATGGAGCGCCGCGACGTCGTCATCGTCGGCACCGTCTCGGCGATCTACGGCATCGGCGACCCGTCCGAGTACCACGGGATGATCCTGCACCTGCGCGAGGGCGAGAAAATGGCGCAGCGCGACGTATTGGCGCGCCTCGTGGCGATGCAGTACGAGCGCAGCGAGCTCGACTTCCGTCGCGGTACGTTCCGCGTGCGCGGCGACGTGATCGACGTGTTTCCCGCGGAGCATGCCGAGCACGCCATTCGCATCTCGCTCGACGATGATGCCATCGAGAAACTGGAGGTATTCGATCCTCTGACGGGCAGGGTGCTGCACCCGATGGCCCGGTTCACCATCTATCCCTCCAGCCATTACGTCACGCCTCGCGAGACCACGTTGCGCGCGATCGAGGCGATAAAACAAGAATTGCGTGAGCGGATAGAGTTCTTCCAGAAGGCCGGACGGCTGGTCGAGGCGCAGCGCATCGAGCAGCGCACGCGCTTCGACCTGGAGATGCTCGCCGAGCTGGGCTTCTGCAAGGGCATCGAGAACTACTCGCGGCACCTGTCCGGGCGAGCGGCCGGCGAACCCCCGCCGACGCTCATCGACTACCTGCCGCCGGATGCGCTGATGATCATCGACGAGAGCCACGTCACCATCCCGCAGCTCGGCGGCATGTACCGTGGCGACCGCTCGCGCAAGGAGAACCTGGTCGAGTACGGCTTCCGGCTGCCGTCGGCGCTCGACAACCGGCCCCTGCGCTTCGACGAGTTCGAGAAAGTGGTGCGGCAGACCATCTTCGTCTCCGCCACGCCGGCGGACTACGAGCGCGAGAAATCGGGCGACGCGATCGTCGAGCAGGTGGTGCGGCCGACGGGCCTCGTCGACCCCCAGGTCATCGTGCGCCCCGCCTCCACGCAGGTGGACGACCTGCTGTCCGAGATCGGCATCCGGGTGAAGAAATCGGAGCGCGTCCTCGTGACGACGCTCACCAAGCGCATGGCGGAGGAGCTGACCGAGTACCTCTCCGAGCACGGCGTGAAGGTGCGCTACCTCCACTCGGAGGTCGAGACCGTCGAGCGCGTCGAGATCATCCGCGACCTGCGCCTCGGCGAGTTCGACGTCCTCGTGGGCATCAACCTTTTGCGCGAAGGGCTCGACCTCCCGGAAGTCTCGCTGGTGGCGATCCTGGATGCCGACAAGGAAGGCTTCCTCCGCTCGGAGCGCTCGCTCATCCAGACGATCGGCCGCGCGGCGCGCCACATCAACGGCACTGCCATCCTCTACGCGGATCGGGTCACGGATTCCATCCGGAACGCCCTGAAGGAAACGGACCGGCGGCGCGAGAAGCAGGAGGCCTACAACGATGCGCACGCCATCACGCCCAAGGGAGTGATCAAGCGCATCAAGGACCTGATCGACGGCGTGTACGACTCGGAGGATGCGCGCGCGGGCTTCGCGGCCGCGCAGGCCGAGGCCCGCTACGAGTCCATGTCGGAGAAGCAGATCGCGCGCGAGATCAAGGCGCTCGAGAAGAAGATGCTGGGCCACGCCAGGAACCTGGAGTTCGAGGAAGCGGCGAAGGTACGCGACCAGCTCGCGGAGCTGAAGAAGCGGGTCTTCGGCATCGAGCTCGCCTCGGAATAGCGGGCGCATGCGCGTCCTCTTCGTCTGCACCGGGAACATTTGCCGGTCGCCCACGGCCGCCGGCGTGTTCGCGCAGCTCGTCCGCGACGCGGGCCTGCAGGAAAGGGTGCAGGTGGAGTCCGCCGGCACGCATGGCTACCACGTCGGCGAGCCGCCGGACGCGCGCGCGCAGGACCACGCCCGGCGCCGCGGCTATGACCTGAGCGCGCTGCGCGCCCGCCAGGTGCGGAAGCGCGACTTCGAGCAGTTCGACGTGATCGTGGCGCTCGACCGCGGGCACCTCGAGATCCTTCGGGCCAATTGCCCGGCTGAGCACGCGCCGAAACTGCGGCTGCTGGTGAAGGGGCGCGACGTGCCGGACCCGTACTACGGCGGTCCGGACGAATTCGAGCGCGTGCTGGACCTCGTCGAGGGCGCCTGCCTGGCGCTCCTCTCCGAGGTCCGGGAAAAGCTCTAGCGCTTCGTCTCGACCTGCTGCAGCTCGTCGTCCTGCTGCGGCACGCTCGGCCGCTCGCGGCGCGGACGGCCGAGGCGCACGGGCGGTTCCTGCTCGGCATCGGCAGGGGCGGGCGCCTTGCTGCGGTCGGTCTCGATCATCACCAGGCCGGCGTCCTCGAGGATCTTCTTCGCCTCGATTCGGGGCTCCGCCGGCGCCTCGTGCCTCGGCTCGGCCCGGGGCGCTTCGCGCCTCGGTTCGAAGGAAGGCGTTTCACGCCGCGCCTCTTCCTTCACCAGGAAGGCGGGCGGCTCGGGCTGGCGCGCCTCATGGGAACGGCGCTCCTCCGCGTGCGGGCGCGGCTCGGCCGCAGCCTCGGGCGCGGCGTGCTCTTCGCGTTGCTGCTCCTGCTCGCGGCGCGCTTCCAGCTCGTGGATGCGGCGCTGTTCCTCGATGACGGACGGGTCGCCCGCGATCGGCTGCTGCTGCTGTTCGCGCGGGCCGCGATCGCCGCGATTGCGGCCGCGGCCGCGACGGCCGCGACGGTGCTGCTCCTCGCCCTCTCGCTCGGGCCGCGGCTGCAGTCCAGGCTGCTGCTGGGGACGGGGCTGCTGTTGCGGCTGCGAGGCCTGCCCTCCCTGGGCTTGATCGTGCTGTTGAGGGCGCTCCTGCCGGGGCGGGCGCTGCTGCTGGCCCTCGCGGCGCGGTTGCTGTCCATCGCGGCGCGGATGCTGGCCTTCGCGGCGCTGGCCGTCACGGCCGTCGCGCCGGCCTTCCAGGCGGCCTTGCTGCTGGCGCTCGCCGCGCTGCTCGTCGCGTCGGCCGTCGCGTCGTCCGCCGCGCTCGAAGCGGTCGCGGTCCCGGCCTCGCTGCTGGTGCTCCCGGCGGGGCTCGCGCTGCGCGCCCGGCTGGCCTGCAGCCGGAGGAGCGGCGGGCGCGGGCGCTGCAGCGCCTTCCGCCGGGGACTTGAAGATGCTGAAGATCTTGGAGAGGAAGCCGCCCGAGGCCTCCGCGGGGGCCGGCGCCACGGGCGCGGGCGCCGCCACCGGCACCGGCCGCTGCTCGGGCCGCTGCGCCTGGCGGGGGGCCGCCTCCGCCATGATCGGCGCCGGCTGCTCCGGGGTGATTCCCTTGACGACCGGCTGCTGGCGCTCGACCTTCGCCTCGTCCTCGGCGCCCGGAGCCTTCGGCTCCTCCGGACGCTCGACGAGCTCGTAGCTCGAGGGCACGTGCTCCATCTCGTTCAGCTCGTCGTGCTTCAGGCGCTGCACCTTGTAGTGCGGCGTCTCGAGGTGCGGGTTCGGCACCAGCACGATGTTCACCTTGAGGCGGCCTTCCAGCTTCTGGATCTCGCCGCGCTTCTCGTTCAGCAGGAAGGACGCGACGTCGACCGGCACCTGCGCGTGCACCGCGCCGGTGTTCTCCTTCATGGCCTCTTCCTGGATGATGCGCAGCACGTGCAGCGCCGTGGACTCCGTGCCGCGGATGAAGCCGGTGCCGCTGCAGCGCGGGCAGCCGATGTGGGCCGTCTCCTCGAGCGAGGGCTGCAGGCGCTGGCGCGAAAGCTCCATGAGGCCGAAGCGCGAGATCTTGCCGATCTGCACGCGGGCGCGGTCGAAGCGCAGGGCCTCCCTCAGGCGGTTCTCCACCTCGCGCTGGTTGCGCTGCGACTCCATGTCGATGAAGTCGATGACGATCAGGCCGCCGAGGTCGCGCAGGCGCAGCTGCCGGGCGACTTCGTCCGCCGCCTCGAGGTTCGTGCGGTAGGCGGTTTCCTCGATGTCGCCGCCGCGCGTGGCGCGGGCGCTGTTGACGTCGATGGCGACCAGCGCCTCGGTGTGGTCGATGACGATGGCGCCGCCCGAGGGCAGGCCGACCTGGCGCGAATACGCGCTCTCGATCTGGTGCTCGATCTGGAAGCGCGAGAAGAGCGGCACGTCGTCGCGGTAGAGCTTCACCTTGTTGACGTTGCCCGGCATGACCGTGGCCATGAACGCCTTGGCCTGCTCGTAGATCTCCTCGGTGTCGATGAGGATCTCGCCGATGTCGGGCTGGAAGTAGTCGCGGATGGCGCGGATCACCAGGCTCGACTCGAGGTAGATCAGGAAGGGCTTGCCGGTCTGCTCCCTCGAAGCGCCCTCGACCGCCTGCCAGAGCTGCATCAGGTAGTTGAGGTCCCAGTTGAGCTCCTCGAACGAGCGGCCGATGGCCGCCGTGCGGGCGATCACGCTCATGCCGTCGGCCAGCTGCAGCTGGTCCAGGGTGTCGCGCAGCTCGTTGCGGTCCTCGCCCTCCACGCGGCGCGATACGCCGCCGCCGCGGGGGTTGTTGGGCATGAGGACCAGGTACCTTCCGGCGAGGGAGATGAAGGTGGTGAGGGCGGCGCCCTTGGTGCCGCGCTCGTCCTTCTCCACCTGGACGATCAGCTCCTGGCCTTCGCGCAGCGCGTCCTGGATGCGCGCGCGGCCGACGTCGACCCCTTCCTTGAAATAGCTGCGGGCGACTTCCTTGAACGGCAGGAAGCCGTGGCGTTCCTCGCCGTAGTCCACGAACGCCGCCTCGAGGCTGGGCTCGATGCGGGTGATGACGCCCTTATAGATGTTGCTCTTGCGTTGTTCCCTTGATGCGGACTCGATGTCGAGGTCGATGAGCTTCTGCCCGTCGACGATGGCGACCCGCAATTCCTCCTGCTGGGTCGCATTGAACAGCATGCGCTTCACTTTTTGTTCTCCTGCGCGCGCAGGAGCCTCAATATGTCGTTGAGGGCTTGGCTTCTCCTAGGTGGTTCCCGTTGAGCAGAGTTGCAGGGTGGGGCCGAGGGCCCGCCTACGCGCGCTTCTAGTAGTATCGCTACTTCCGGTGAGCGAAATTAACCAGCGCTTCAGGCCCAGCTGTGGCCGGGCAGGAGGCGGGTTGCAGGCTGCATCTGTGATGCCGGCCTGTGCCTCGCAACTCGAAGCGACCCGGAGATCATACGGAAAATGAATGACTTAAGCAAGCCTCGGGTCGTCCTGCTCGAGGTGGGGGAAGAAGCCGCCGCGCAGCGGATCGACAACTTCCTCCTGCGCCGCCTCAAGGGGGTGCCCAAGAGCCACGTCTACCGGGTGCTGAGAAGCGGGGAGGTGCGCGTCAACAGCGGCCGAGTGAAGCCGGAGTACCGCCTGAGAGTCGGCGACCGGGTCCGCGTGCCGCCGGTCCGGGTTTCCGCAAGCAAGCCGGCGGCGCCGCGGCCATTGGGACTTCCGGTGGTACACGAGGACACGGCCCTCTTGGTCATCGACAAGCCATCCGGCGTGGCCGTCCACGGCGGCAGCGGGGTGAGCTACGGCGTCATCGAGTCGCTGCGCGCCGAGCGCCCGGAAGCCAAGTTCCTCGAGCTGGCGCACCGGCTTGACCGCGACACGTCCGGGTTGCTCGTGGTCTGCAAGAAGCGCAGCGCGCTGGTCGAGCTGCACCGCATGCTGCGGGAGGGCGAGGTCGACAAGCGTTACCTGGCCGTCGTGAAGGGCCGGTGGACGAGGCAGGACGCCGAGCTGCGCGACTCGCTTCACAAGTACGTGACGCCGCAGGGCGAGCGGCGGGTGGCCGTGCGCGAGGACGGGCAGGCGGCCGTGACGAAAGTGAGACTGCTGAAATCCTCCGCCGGCTACAGCGTTCTCGAGCTTCGCCTGCTCACGGGGCGGACGCACCAGATCCGCGTGCACCTCGCGCATGCCGGCTTTCCCATCGTCGGCGACGACAAGTACGGCGATTTCGAGCTCAACAAGCAGCTGGCGAAGGAGGGCGTGAAGCGCCTGCTGCTCCATGCCTGCAGCATCGCCTTCTCGCATCCGCTGGAGAAAACGCGGCTGAAGTTCCAGTCCGCCATGCCCGAAGAGATGAAGCGCGCCGCCGACGCGCTCCTGCGGCAGTGAAGTACTCGACCATCGTCTTCGACTGGGACGGCACGCTGATCGACTCGGTCGGCACGGTCGTGCAGTGCATCCAGGACGCGGCGCGCGACATCGGCATCCCGGTTCCGGAAAGCGCCCGTGCCCGCCACGTCATCGGCCTGGGCCTGCACGACTCGCTTCGCTACGCCGTGCCGGATCTTGCGGTGGAGCGCTACCGCGAGTTCGCCGATCACTACCGGCGCCATTTCCTCGCGCGCCAGGACGCCATGCTGATGTTTCCCGGCATACCGGAGCTGCTGCGCGACCTGAAGGGGCCGCGGCAGCTCGCCATCGCGACCGGCAAGAGCCGGCGCGGCCTCGATCGCGCGCTGGACGCCGGCAGCCTCCGCGCCCTGTTCGCTGCCTCGCGCTGCGCCGACGAGACCCAGCCGAAGCCCCATCCGGCGATGCTGCTGGAACTGATGGAGGAGCTTGGCGTCGAACCCGGGCACGTGCTCATGATTGGCGACACCTCGCACGACCTCGAGATGGCCGCCGCGGCCGGCGTCGACGCGCTCGCCGTGAGCTACGGCGCGCACCCGGAGGAGGGCTTGCGTGCCTGCGGGCCGCGCGGTTGCGTGGCGAGCGTGGCGGAGCTTTCCGCGTGGCTGACGGCGAACGGCTGATCTGCCCGTCGGAGGCGCTCGCCGACTCGGGCAGGGGGGTCCGCTTCGACGTCGAGTACTTCGGCTCGCCGGCGCCGGCGTTCGTCGTGCGCTACGCGGGCCGCGTGCACGGGTACCTCAACCGCTGCGCGCACGTCGCGATGGAACTCGACTGGCAAGAGGGCGTATTTTTCGATTCGACGGGGCACGATTTGCTATGCTCGACTCACGGCGCCGCCTACGATCCCAGGAGCGGCCGATGCCTCGGCGGGCCGTGCAACGGCTCGCCGCTCGTCAAGCTGAACGTCGCCGAGCGCGACGGCATGGTCTATTTCACGGGGTTCCAGGATGACTGACAACGGCGGGCAGTGGGAACGCGACGTAATCACCAAGCTGGCGACCGCGGCGCTCAAGGAACAGCGCCGCTCGCGGCTCTGGGGCATCTTCTTCAAGCTCCTGACCTTCGCCTACATCACGGTGGTCATCCTTCTCGTCTTCGACTGGAAGGGCGCCGACGGCGCCATGGTGGGCAAGAAGCACACCGCGCTCGTGGACCTGAACGGGACGATCACCGCCACCGGCGACGCGAGCGCCGAGAAGATCATTGCTTCGCTGCAGGCGGCGTTCAAGGACAAGAACACGCAGGGCGTCATCCTGCGCATCAACAGCCCCGGCGGCAGCCCGGTGCAGTCGCAGACCATCTACGACGAGATGCGCCGGCTGCGCCAGAAATATCCCGAGATCCCGCTCTACGTGGTGGTCGAGGACATCTGCGCCTCCGGCGGCTACTTCGTCGCGGTGGGGGCGGACCGCATCTACGTCAGCAGGTCGAGCATCGTCGGATCGATCGGCGTGCTGATGAACGGCTTCGGCTTCACGGGCCTCATGGACAAGCTCGGCGTCGAGCGCCGCCTCATCACGGCCGGCGAGAACAAGGGCATGCTCGACCCGTTCTCGCCGCAGCGCGACAAGGACAAGGAATACGCGCAGAAGCTCGCCGAGGAGATCCACCAGCAGTTCATCGCGGTGGTGCGCGAGGGACGCGGCAAGCGGCTCAAGGAGACGCCGGACACGTTCAGCGGCCTCATCTGGAGCGGCGACAAGAGCATCCAGCTCGGCCTCGCCGACGCGATCGGCAGCCTGGACAGCGTGGCGCGCGACGTCATCAAGGCCGAGGACATCGTCGACTACACGCAGAAGGACAACTTCGCCGAGAAGGTCGCGCGGCGCTTCGGCGCGAGCGCCGGGGCCGCGGTCGCCGACTTCGTCCTGCACGCCTCGCCGGCCCTGCTGCGCTAGCGGGCGAGCAGGAGGAATACCGTCGGGCGCTTGCCGATCTGCGGCGGCGCCTTCCGCCACTCGGCCACGGTCCTCGTTTTCGCGCTTTCCGAGTCCAGCGTGAGGTCCGACGCGATGCAGAGGCGCGTTCCGGGGGCCAGGGCGCCCAGGAGTGATGTGAGAAGGACGTCGTTGCGATAGGGCGTTTCGATAAAGATCTCGGTCTCGTCCTCCGAGCGCGAGCGCTTTTCCAGCGCGCGGATCTTCTTCTCGCGTTCCGCGGTGTCCCGCGGCAGGTAGCCGCAGAAGGCGAAGCGCTGGCCCTCCAGGCCCGATGCCATCAACGCGAGCATCAGGGAAGAGGGCCCGACGAGCGGCACCACCTTGAATCCTTCGCGATGCGCGGCCTCGACGAGCGCCGCGCCGGGATCGGCGACGGCCGGGCAGCCGGCCTCCGAGAGCAAGCCCAGGGGGCGGCCTTCGCGGAGCGGTTGCAGCGGATCTTTTTCGCCATGAATCTCGAAAATATTGAGCTCACGGACCGGCATTCCGATTTCCCCAAGGAAGGCGCGGGCGCTCTTGGCGTTCTCGACGGCGAAGTCCTTGAGCGAGCGGATCCTCGCAAGAACGGCCGGGGCAAGGACGTCGGCCGCGGCGCCGCCGAGCGGCGTGGGGATCGCGTAGAGGATCAAGCCGCGACGGGAGCCTTAAAGGACCGGCAGGCCGGCGCGCTCGAGCATCGCCGTAAGGGCGATGAGCGGCAGGCCGATGAGCGAGGTCGGATCCTCGGTCTCGATGCGCTCGAGGAGGGCGATGCCGAGGCCTTCCGCCTTGGCGCTCGCGGCGCAGTCGTACGGCTTTTCCCTCGCAAGGTAGGCTTCGATGGACCGGTCGTCGAGTTTCCTGAACACGACCCGGCATGGAACGACGCGCGACTGCAGCTTGCCGTTCTTCGCGTCGAGCAAGGTCACCGCGGTGTCGAAGTGCGCGGTCTGGCCGCTGAGGAAGCGCAGCTGCCGGACTGCGTTCTCGTGCGTTCCCGGCTTGTCGAGCCGCTCGCTGCCGCTGGAGGCGACCTGGTCGGCGCCGATGATGAGCGCGTCCGGAAACTTGTGCGCCAGGGACTCTGCCTTGGCGACGGAAAGTCGAAGCGCCGTGGCCTGCGGCGCTTCGCCCGGCAGCGGCTTCTCGTCGCAGTGCGGCGAAGCCGTCTCGAAGGCGAGGCCCAGGCGGCCGAGCAGCTCCCGACGGTAGGGCGAGGTCGAGCCGAGGACGAGCCGCCGGGATTGAGGCATGGCTTTGTTTTGACGGGGGATTTCCAAAAATGATATCATCCGCGCCTTTATGTCGCACCAGCCGGTGATCGACGGCTTCGAGTTCGCGTCCGCCGGCGCGACGCAGCAGGGGGTGCTGCCCGTTAGCGAGTTTCCCCGGCTGCGCGACCTGCTCGCTTCCGATGCCGGGGAAGTGGCCTACGAGGTCACGGGGCTGCGCGATGAGCGCGGCCGGCCGAGCCTGCGCCTTTCCGTAAAGGGAACGGTGCAGGTTCGCTGCCAGCGCTGCCTCGAGGCGATGCCGGTGGAGGTCGACGAGGAGGAGCTGCTGGTGCTCGCGGCGACGCAGGCCGAGATCGACGCCGATCCGACCGACGCCGAGGCGCCGGACCGGGTGCTGGGGGGCAAGGCGATGGCGCTCCGCGAGCTGGTCGAGGACCAGCTCATCCTCGCGCTGCCGTACGCGCCGCGCCACGAGCGCTGTGCGGGCGGCGCGGAGAAGGGGCGGGAAGAAGCGAAGGAGCAGGACAAGGTTTTGCCGTTTGCCGCGCTCAAGGGAATGATGCGCGGCAGGAACTGAAGGATTCACGAAAAGGAGCAGCACATGGCAGTCCAGCAGAACAAGAAATCCGCGTCGCGCCGCGGCATGCACCGCGCACACGACCACCTGACGAACCCCGCGCTCGCCGTCGAGCCCACGAGCGGCGAGACGCACCTTCGCCACCACGTCAGCCCGACCGGCTTCTACCGCGGCAAGAAGGTCCTGAAGACCAAAGGCGAGTAGCCCCGCTGGTCACGGTCGCCGTCGATTGCATGGGGGGCGATCACGGCCCCCGCGTGACGATCCCGGCCGCGCTCGATTTCCAGGCGCGCTTCGCCGACGTCGACGTGGTCCTGGTGGGCCTTCCGGACGCCATCGACGAGGCGCTGCGCAGCCGAGGCGCGCGCCCCGGGCCGCGCCTGCGCGTGCAGGCGGCGAGCGAGGTGGTCGCCATGGACGAGCCGGTCGCGCAAGCCATGCGCTTCAAGAAGGACTCGTCGATGCGGGTCGCCGTCAACCTCGTGAAGAGCGGCGAGGCGAACGCCTGCGTGAGCGCGGGGAACACCGGCGCCCTCATGGCCATTTCCCGCTTCGTGCTGAAGACCATCCCCGGCGTCGACCGTCCTGCGATCGCCACGGTGCTTCCCAACATGAAAGGCGGCTACACGTACGTGCTCGACCTCGGCGCCAACGTCGACTGCACCGCCGAGCAGCTCATGCAGTTCGGCCTGATGGGGGCGATGCTCGTCAGCGCGGCCGAGCACAAGGAGCGGCCCACGGTCGGCCTGCTCAACATCGGCGTCGAGGACATCAAGGGCAACGAGACCGTGAAGCAGGCGGCGGAGCTCCTGAAGGCCAGCGGCCTCAATTTCCACGGGAACGTCGAAGGCGATGACATCTTCAAGGGGACGACGGACGTCGTCGTGTGCGACGGCTTCGTCGGCAACTCCGTGCTGAAGGCTTCCGAGGGCGTCGCCAAGATGCTCCTGGGATTCCTGAAGGATGAGTTTAAGAGGAATCCCTGGCGGAAATTCACCGCGCTGCTCGCGATGCCGGTATTCCGGGCGCTGCGCGAGCGCATGGAC
Source organism: Clostridia bacterium (assembly GCA_050261755.1). Lineage (GTDB taxonomy): Bacteria > Pseudomonadota > Gammaproteobacteria > Burkholderiales > SG8-39 > SCGC-AG-212-J23. Next base: position 4,347 of record JBLNDP010000185.1, on the reverse strand, counting down.
CCGGGCCGCTACAACGGCGCGAGCCTCCTCGGCCTGAACGGCATCGTCATCAAGAGCCACGGCGGCGCCGATGTCGCCGCCTTCCGGCACGCGCTCGAGAACGCCCTCGAGGAGGTGCGCGACGACGTGCCGGCGCGCATCCGCGAGCGTCTCTCCCAGCTTCCGCAGCCCGCGCTGCAGCCCGCCTCATGATCTACTCGCGCATCGCCGGGACCGGCAGCTTCCTGCCGCCGCGGGTCATGACGAACCACGACTTCGCGGCGCGGGGCCTCGACACGAGCGACGCTTGGATCCGCGAGCGCACGGGCATCGTCCAGCGCCATATCGCGGACGAGAACGTCGCGTCCAGCGACCTGGCGCTCGAGGCGAGCCGCCGCGCGCTCGAGGCGGCGGGCGTCCGGGCGGATGAGCTGGACCTCATCGTCGTGGCGACCTCCACGCCGGACTACATTTTCCCGAGCACCGCTTGCCTGCTGCAGGCGAAGCTCGGCGTGAAGGGCAGCGCCGCCTTCGACGTGCAGGCGGTCTGCAGCGGGTTTGTCTACGGCCTTTCCGTTGCCGACAATTTCGTGAAGAGCGGCAATGCAAAGAAAGTCCTGGTCGTGGGAGCGGAAGTGTTCTCTCGCATCCTGGACTGGAACGACCGCGGCACGTGCGTGCTGTTCGGCGATGGCGCGGGCGCGGTGGTCCTCGTCGCCGACAGCAAGCCCGGGATCCACGCGAGCGTGCTGCACGCCGACGGCAGCCAGGTCGGCCTCCTTTCCGTGCCCGGCAACGTCTGCAAGGGCCACATCACCGGCTCTCCGTTCCTGCAGATGAACGGGCAGGGCGTGTTCAAGTTCGCCGTCCGGGTGCTCGACGAGGTCGCGCGCGAGACCGTCGCCGCCGCCGGCATGAGGCTCGAGGACGTGGACTGGCTGATTCCCCACCAGGCGAACGTGCGCATCCTCGACGCCACCGCGCGGAGGCTCGGCCTGCCGATCGAGAAGCTCGTGTCGACCGTCGACCACCACGGCAATACCTCCGCGGCTTCCGTGCCGCTCGCCCTCGACGAATACGTCCGCGCCGGAAAGATCCGCGCGGGCCAGCGCATCCTGATGCAAGGCGTCGGCGGCGGCTTCACCTGGGGCGCCACGATGGCGACGCTATGACGCCGAAGATCGCCATGGTGTTTCCCGGCCAGGGCTCGCAATCGGTCGGCATGCTCAAGGCCTACGCCGGCTTGCCGGCGATCGAAGAGACGCTCGCGGAAGCGGGCGAGGTGCTCGGGCGCGAGTTCGCGCAGCTGCTGCAGGAAGGACCGGCCGAGCAGCTCAACCTCACGGTGAACACGCAGCCCGCCATGGTCACGGCGGGATGCGCCGTCTACCGCGCATGGCTTGCGCTCGGCGGGCCGAAGCCGGCAATGGTTGCCGGCCACAGCCTCGGCGAGTACAGCGCGCTAGTCGCCGCGGGCGGACTCGCGTTCCGCGACTGCCTGCCGCTCGTGCGCTTCCGCGCCCAGGCGATGCAGGAAGCGGTGCCGGCCGGGCAGGGAGCGATGGCGGCGATCCTGGGCCTGCAGGACACGGAAGTGCAGAAAGCCTGCGAGGAAGCCGGCGGCATCGTGCAAGCGGTGAACTTCAACAGCCCGGAGCAGACGGTCATCGCGGGCGAGAAGGCGGCGGTGGAGCGCGCCATCGAGAAGTGCAAGGCGCGCGGCGCCAAGCGCGCGATGCCGCTCCCCGTGAGCGCGCCGTTTCATTCGAGCCTGATGAAGCCGGCGGGCGAGCGGCTGCAGGGACAGCTGCAGAAGGCCACGCTCACGGCGCCGCTCATCCCGGTGCTCAACAACGTCGACGTCAAAGTCGAGACGCGTCCCGACGACATCCGCCATGCGCTCGTGCGCCAGGCCTACTCGCCGGTTCGCTGGGTGGAGACGATCCGGCGCATGAAGGACGAGGGCGTCACCGACGTGATCGAATGCGGGCCCGGCAAGGTGCTCGCCGGCATGGTGAAGCGCATCTCGCCGGAGCTGAGGAACCATTCGCTGGCGGACCGCGCGTCGCTCGAGCAGGCGCTCGTCGCCGTCAAGGGAGGATGAAGATGCTGGAAGGAAAGCTCGCCCTCGTCACCGGCGCCTCGCGCGGCATCGGCCGCGCCATCGCGCTCGAGCTGGCGAAGCAGGGCGCAAAGGTCATCGGCACTTCGACCACCGAAGAAGGGGCGAAGGCCATTTCGGGAGCCAATCTCCAGGGCATGGCCTTGAACGTCTGCGACGTCCAACAGACCGATTCGGTCTTGAAGAAGATCCAGGAGATCGGCGACGTCGCCATCCTGGTCAACAACGCCGGCATCACGCGCGACAACCTGGCGCTGCGCATGAAGGACGAGGACTTCGACGCGGTCATCGACACGAACCTGCGCGCCGTGTTCCGCCTTTCGCGCGCGGTGATGCGGCCGATGATGAAGGCGCGCTGGGGACGCATCGTCAACATAACCTCCGTCGTCGGCGCCTCGGGGAACCCCGGACAGGCCAACTACGCGGCCGCGAAGGCCGGAGTGGTGGGCATGACGAAATCGCTCGCGGCGGAGCTCGGCAGCCGCAACATCACCGTCAACTGCGTCGCGCCGGGCTTCATCGACACCGACATGACGCGCGCGCTCGCCGAGGAGCAGAAAGCGCGCCTGCTCGAGCACATTCCGCTGGGGCGGCTCGGCACGCCGGAAGACGTGGCGGCGGCCGTCGCGTACCTCGCGTCGCCGCAGGCCGGGTACGTGACCGGCGCGGTCCTGCACGTCAATGGCGGCATGTACATGTCGTAAAATACGGCCCCTTTCAGGCCCCCCCTCGGAAACGAAAATTTCAGCTAGGGAAGGAGCAACGATGGAAAACGTAGAACAACGCGTCAAGAAGATCATCGCCGAGCAGCTCGGCGTCAACGAGGCCGAGATCAAGACCGAGTCCTCGTTCGTCGACGACCTGGGCGCCGACTCCCTTGACACCGTCGAGCTGGTGATGGCCCTCGAGGAGGAGTTCGAGACGGAGATTCCCGACGAGGAGGCGGAGAAGATCACGACCGTCCAGCAGGCGATCGACTACGTGAAGGCTCACGCGAAGTCGTAAGTGAATCGCAGACGAGTCGTGGTCACGGGGCTGGGGATCGTCAGCCCCATCGGCAACACCATCCCCGAAGCCTGGGCGGCCTGCCTTGCCGGCACGCCGGGCATCACGCGCATCACCCGCTTCGACCCTTCGCGCCTCGCCTGCCAGATCGCGGGCGAGGTGAAGGGCTTCGACGTCGCGCCGTACATGTCGCCGAAGGAAGCGCGCCGCATGGACCTCTTCATCCACTACGGGATGGCGGCGGGCCTGCAGGCGTGGCGCGAATGCGGGCTCGCGGTGACGCCGGAGAACGCCGAGCGCATCGGCGTCAACTTCGGCTCGGGCATCGGCGGCTTGCCGCTCATCGAGGAGATGAAGGACGAGCTCGACAAGAACGGGCCGCGCCGCATCTCGCCGTTCTTCATCCCCGGCACGATCATCAACATGATCGCCGGCCTGCTCTCCATCGAGGTCGGCGCCAAGGGCCCCAACCTGGCCATGGTGACGGCGTGCACGACGTCCACGCATTGCATCGGCGAGGCGGCGAAGTCCATCCGCTACGGCGACGCCGACGTGATGATCGCCGGCGGCGCAGAGGCGGTCGTGACGGAGCTGGCGATCGGCGGCTTCGCCTCCGCCCGCGCCCTTTCCACGCGCAACGACGACCCGGCGACCGCAAGCCGCCCCTGGGACAAGGACCGCGACGGCTTCGTGCTGGGCGAGGGCGCCGGCGCCATGGTGCTCGAGGAGTACGAGCACGCGAAGGCGCGCGGCGCCAGGATCTATTGCGAGCTCGTCGGCTATGGCGTCTCCGCCGATGCGCATCACATGACTGCGCCGCCGGAAGACGGCGACGGCGGCTACCGGGCGATGCGCAATGCCCTGAAGGATTCCGGTCTGGATGTTTCTTCAATAAGCTATATCAACGCCCACGGCACTTCGACGCCCCTGGGCGATGTGGCGGAAACCATCGCCATCAAGCGCCTGCTGGGCGAGCGCGCGAAGAAGGTCGCGGTGAACTCGACGAAGTCCATGACCGGGCACCTTCTCGGCGCCGCCGGCGGCGTGGAAGCGGTCTTCAGCGTCCTCGCGCTGCGCGACCAGGTCTCGCCGCCGACGATCAACCTGCGCACGCCCGATCCCGATTGCGACCTCGACTACGTGGCGAACGAGGCGCGCAAGATGCCCATGCGCGCCGCGCTGTCCAACTCGTTCGGGTTCGGCGGAACCAACGGCAGCCTCATTTTTGCGCTGCTCTGATC
>JBLNDP010000184.1:0-15708 GCA_050261755.1 Clostridia bacterium | reverse complement strand
ACGCCGATCACCCGCCCGAAGCCGCGGCACGTCTCGCAGGCGCCCAGCGGCGAGTTGAACGAGAAGGCGGCGGGCGTCGGCTCCGAGTAGTGGATGTCGCAGTCGGGGCAGTGCAGGTCCGAGGAGAAGCGGAAGACGGGGCCGGGCGCCGGTTTCTCGCCCGCATCGACATAAAGGTTCACCTTGCCCTGGCCCAGGCGGAGCGCGGCCTCGAGGGCTTCGATCACGCGCTGGCGCTCGACCGAGCCGACGCGGAAACGGTCCTGCACGACCTCGATGAGCGTCTTCGAGCGCGAGTGGAGGCGGGTGTAGCCCTGCGCCTGCAGGAAGCCCTCGATCTCCTTCTCGCTGAAGTTCTTCGGGACCGGGACGGGGAAGGTGACGATCAAGCGCTCTTCCTTGTCCTTGAGCGCCTCGAAAATCGAGGCCGCGGTGTCCCGCACGACCGGCTTGCCGCAGCCGCGGCAGAAAAGCTTCGCCGCGCGCGCGAAAAGCAGCTTCAGGTGGTCGTTCAGCTCCGTCATCGTGCCGACGGTGGAGCGCGAGGTGCGCACCGGGTTCGTCTGGTCGATGGCGATCGCCGGCGGGATGCCGTCGACGCCGTCGACCTGCGGCTTGTCCATGCGGTCGAGGAACTGCCGCGCGTACGGGCTGAACGTCTCGACGTAGCGGCGCTGGCCCTCGGCGTAGAGCGTGTCGAAGACGAGCGACGACTTCCCCGACCCGGACACGCCCGTGACGACCACGAGCTCGCCGGTGGGGATGGCGACGCTGACGTTCTTGAGGTTGTTCTGGCGGGCGCCGCGGATGAGGACGGCGTCGCCCGGAAGCTCTTGTTTCAAGCTCCCGATTTTAAATGAGGCGAAGCGCTACTTGGAGCCGGCGCGCCCCTGGTCGGTGTCGGCGACGGTGATGTTGCGCATCAGCGCGCCGCACTGCGCGCAGTGCACGCTGCCCGAGGAGAAGAGGCGGAAGCGGTCGGTCTCGCAGCGCGTGCAGAAGTAGTGCGGACCCGGCTTGATTCCCGCTTGCGGCGCAGGGGCTTCGCGCTGCTCGGCGGTGCGGGTGGTGCGGAAATCCGAGAGGTTGACGATGGTCGCCATCAATGGTGCTCCAACGTCAATTGGATTCCTTTAATGCTGCGCCGTTCCATGCGCGGGTGGTGGAATCCGTCGTCCGGCAGGGCTATAGTGGCCGCGCAAGCCCAAATAACGACGCAGCGGCGGTTGAAAGAGGGGGGGACAGGACTGAACCATTGATCCGAAGGAGGTAGCGCCCATGAACGCCCCGCAGCCCGAATTCATCGACCTCTACCGCTCCGGCCTCCGGAATGCCATCGACCTCATGAAGGCATCCCTGCAGAACGCCGAGCGAGTCCAGCAGCAGCAACTGTCGGCCATACGCAACGCCCTGGAGCAGAACGCCAAGTCGCTCGACGAGCTGTCCAGCGCCAAGAGCCTCGACGAGCTGGTCACCCTGCAGCAGAAGCTCGCCGGCGCCCAGTTCGAGCGCGTCATGGGCTACTGGGCAGGCCTCTACAAGAGCGCCGGCGAGAACCAGGCCGCCGCGATCGGCAAGCAGATGGAGCAGGCGCGCGAGTGGTTCAACGAAAGCTACTCGCTCACCGCGCGCGCCGCCGAAGAGGCGGGCAAGCTCGCCTCCCAGGCGCCCGCGGCGAGCGCGCAGGCGGCGGCACGCGGGCAGTCACGCCAGGAGCGCCACTCCCGGGCGCCCTGAGCGTCAGGCGAGGACGCGGCCGAGCGCCTCGCGCATCCGCTCGTAGTGCGTGCCGGGCCAGAAGACCCGGCCGCAAGCCCGGCATCGGGTGAACATCGAATGCCGCTCGAGCACGGCCGGCGGCACCGTCGAGGCCACTTCCGCGGCGTCGACGCGCTCGAGCGGCAGGTTGCAGGCGAGGCAAAGCGTGAAAGGTCGCGCGCGTCCGGCAAGGCCGAATCGTTCCGCGACTTCGCGCAGCTGCGCTTCCGGGCGGAGCGCCCGCACATAGGCGCCCGCGAGCACGTCGGAGCACTTCAGGAGCTCCCGGTCGCGGCTCAGGACGACCCGGCGCTGCTCGCGGGCGGCGCGACGGATGTCCGCGTCGCGGTAGTCGCCGCGGTGCGCAGTGTCGAAGCCCAGCATGCGGAGGAAGCGCGCGAGGCCGCCGAGATGCGCGTCCGCCAGGAACAGGGGCGCGTCCCCGGGGTGCTGCGCGTGCCAAGGGAACACTTCGATCCGGTCGCCTTCGCGCACGACCCGCTGCAGCGTGGCCGGCGCGCCGCCCACCTTCACTTCGCCAATCTCCGTGTGGGGCACGCCAAGGGCCTCGATCGCGTTCTTGAGCGTGGCAGCGCGCGCGCACTCGCGCCAGACGGGACCGCCGCGATCCTCCGGGCGCAAGAACATGGCCAGCGACGCGTCGACGACAAAGAGCGCTTGCGTCATTCCAGCTCGTCGATGGACTTCGGCCAGCTCTTCTTGAGCAGGCGGGAGAGCGAGCGGTCGGCGAGCAGCTTGCCTCCGGTCTGGCAGCGCGCGCAGTAGTTCGTCTCGTTGTCCGCGTAGCGGATGCGCTGGACCGGCGCGCCGCAGGCGGGGCAGGGCTTTCCGTAGCGACCATGCACCGCCATGCCTTCGCGGAACGCGGTGACCTTTTCAGGAAAGTTTCCCCTGGCTTCTATCCGAAGCCTTTCCGTCCAGTCCTTCAATGTGGCCACCGTGGCCTCAAAGAGTGCCTGCACCGCCTCGTCGTCGAGAGAAGAAGTCAAAGCGACCGGCGATAGCCGGGCGCGGTGGAGGATTTCGTCGGAGTAGGCGTTGCCGATGCCGGCGAAGAGGCGCGGATCGGTCAGGGCGCGCTTGAGCGTATGGTTTTCACGCTTCAGCCTTTCGGCGAACTGCTCTTCGCTCAGCCCGAGGACTTCCGCGCCGCCGGGGTCCATGGCGCGAAGGGCTTCCTCGCCCTGGACCAGGTGCAGCGAGGCGCGCCGCTGCGAGCCGGCTTCCGTAATGGCGAGGGTTCCGCTTTCGAACTCGAGCAGCGCGAGGGTGATGCGGCCGGGCGGCTTCTCCTTGCCCTGCAGCCAACGCAGGCGGCCGGCGATCATGAGGTGCAGGACGAGGAAGCGGCGGCCTTCGAGCTCGACGACGATGCGCTTGCCCAGGCGGCGCAGCGCCGCGACTCGCAGGCCCTCGACGGAGGCGATGGGCGGCACGGCGGTGCGCAGGAGAAACGGATTCAGGAGCCGCACGCGCAGCAGGCGCTGGTTCGCAATCCGCGCCGCGAGGCTCTCCAGATAGACCGTAAGATCAGGAAGTTCCGGCATCCGCTGCTGCTACATTACCGCCCATGAGAACGTTCCGCGAGCGCATTCCGTATTCGCCCATCGTGAACCGGCGCGGCGCGTTCAAGCTGCCTGGCGGCGCGCGGGTCGCGGTCTGGACGATCGTCAACGTGGAGGAGTGGTCCGACGAGCGCGCGCAGCCGCGCACGGTCCTCCCTCCGCCGTACGGGCAACCACTGCTTCCGGACCTGCCGAACTGGGCCTGGCACGAATACGGCATGCGCGTCGGCTTCTGGCGGTTCCTCGACGTCCTGAAAGGCTTCGACATCCGCGCCACGCTGGCCCTCAACGGCTCCGTGATCAAGACGTACAAGCCCGTCGCGCGGGCCGCGCTCGACGCGGGCTGGGAGTTCATGGGCCACGGCTTCGTGCAGCGCCCGACGCACCACGTGGAAGACCAGCGGAAGATGATCCGCGATACCGTGAAGGCGATCCGGGCGTACACCGGCAGGAAGCCGCGCGGCTGGGAAAGCCCGGGGCTCACCGAGACGTTCGAGACGATCGACCTCCTCGCCGACGAGGGGATCGAGTACGTCGCCGACTGGGTGCTCGACGACCAGCCGTGCCGCATCCGCACGCGCAAGGGCTCGGTCGTCTCCGTGCCTTACACCGTGGAGATGAACGACATCGCGATGATGCAGATCCAGAACCATCCCTCGGCGGAGTGGCTGCGGCGCGGCATCGATGCCTTCGACCAGCTCTACACGGAGGGCGAGGATATTCCGCGCGTCATGGCGATCAGCGTGCACCCGTACATCACCGGCGCGCCGCACCGCATCGGCTACCTGCGCAAGCTGTACGAATACCTTCGCTCCCGGCAGGGCGTCCTGTTCTGCACGGGCGAGGAGATCCTCGACCTTTATCTCGGAAAGAAAAAGCGCTAGATGGCGTTCAGCTACGAAGAGCTGTACGGGCGCGCCGAGCAGCTCCTGCCGAAGCTGCGCGAGCGCGCGGCGAAGTGCGAGGAGCTGCGCCGCATGCCCGACGAGACGGTCCGCGACCTGCACGACACCGGGCTCTTCCGCTTCCAGCAGCCCAAGCGCGTCGGCGGCTCGGAGCTCGACTTCGTCGCCGCCATCCACCTGCCGGCGCTCCTGGCGCGCGCCTGCGCCTCGACGTCCTGGAACTTCGTCAACCTCGGCACGCACCACTTGCTGCTCGCGATGTTCCCGCCCAAGGCGCAGGACGACGTGTGGAATCCCTCCCCGGATACGCTCATCTCCACGTCGTTCGTCTTCCCGGCGGGCAAGGCCAAGAAAGTGGAGGGCGGCTATGTCCTGTCCGGGCGCTGGCCTTTCTCGAGCGGCGTCGACCATTGCGACTGGGCGGTCCTCGCCGGCCTCTCGCGCCTGGACGACAACGCGCCGCCGGAGCAGCGCATGTTCCTGCTCCACAAGTCGCAGTACAAGGTGATCGACACGTGGTTCGCCGGCGGCCTGCGCGGCACCGGCAGCAAGGACGTCGAGGTCGCGGAGCAGTTCGTCCCGGAGCACCGGACGCTTTCCGTGGCCGACACCAAGGGCGGCTGGACGCCGGGCAGCGAGGTCAATCCGAATCCCCTCTATCGCATGCCGATGTTCGCGCTCTTCCCGTACTACCTGTCCGGGGTGTCGCTCGGCATCGCAGAAGGAATGATCGACAGCTTCGCGCGCAGCGCGCGCGAGCGCGCGGGCAAGATGACCGGCGCCCGCATCGTCGAGATCCAGAGCACGCAGGTGCGCCTCGCCGAGGCCGTCGCCTACGCGCGCGCCTCGCGGCTGTACATGGAATCGAACTGCATCGAGGCGCAGCGCATCACTGCCGAGGGCAAGGTGCCCGACCTTCTGCTCAAGACGCGCTACAGGCTGGAAGGCGCGTACTCGGTGGAGTTTGCCACGCGGGCAGTCGACATCATGTTCGGGCTGGCGGGGGCGAGCGGCCTCTACGAGACTGGCGATACCGCGCGCGCCTTCCGCGATGCGCACGCCGTGCGCCAGCATTTCTCGTTCAACCCGGACATCGCTGGCACCACTTACGGCCGCGTGGCGCTCGGGCTGCCGAGCGACAACCCGACGCTGTAAGTTTCGCGGTACGGCGATTGCACGGTTCGGGGTGCCGCCACCCACAGGCGGTGATTGTCCCTTTCCACTTCCCCGAAAAGGAGCTACTGCATGAAGCGTACGCCGCTATTTATTGCCATTGCCGCCCTCGTTTCCGCGCCCGCCTGGGCGAACGACACCGCGACGCAGTCGCAGAATGACCAGCAATCGGCGCCGCAGGCGCAGGTCGCACAGCCGGACCAGCAGTCTTCGTCGCAGTCGCAGTCCCAGTCGAGCGATACCGTCAAGCAGGCGCAGCAGAAGCTGAGCGATGCCGGCTACGACGTCGGCACGGTCGACGGCGTGATGGGGCCGAAGACCCAGGACGCGATCAAGAAGCTGCAGCAGGACAAGCAGCTCAACGCCACCGGCCAGCTCGACCAGGAGACGCTCGCCGCGCTGGGCGTGAGCGAGGAGAGCTCGTCGACGGGCTCGTCTTCACCGAGCTCCACGTCCGGCAGCTCATCGGACAGCAACGCGTCTTCCGGCAGCTCGTCGGATAGCGGAGCGTCCTCGGGGGCCACGTCCCCGAGCGACACTTCTTCGCCGCAGAACGCCACGGGCAGCTCGAGCAGCGACTCAGCGAACGGCGGCGCCCCGCAGAGCGGCAGCAGCGGCGCCAGCCAGTAACGGCTGAAGGGGCCGGGAGCGAACCTCCCGGCTTTTTTTTACACTAAGGAACATGCGCAATGCCCCGGCCACGGACGTCGAGAAGCTCCTGAAGCCGGAGTCGCGAGCCGGGCTGCCGCTGCGCCGGCAGCTCCTCATCTACCTCCATCCCTTTGCGCTCTTCAAGGACGCCTCGCGCGGCACGGTGCTGCAGCGCGAGCTCGCGCTCGCCTACAACCGCGCCATGCGCTGGATGCTTCTTCCTTACCTGAGGCGCTGGAGCGCGATCGCGGCGTGCCTGTTCGTGGCCGTGGACCCGGTCGAGGCCCTCGCCGCCCAGGTTTCCATCTTCATCTATCCCGCCGCGGCCTTCGCGGTGGGCGCCTGCCTGTCGGTCTCGGTCGCCGCTTGCACCGCAGCCGGCTACCTGCTTCTCAGCCGCGGCGTGCACTAGCGGCAGGCGTGGCCCGCTAACGGCTGCAGGCTTCTGCAACGCGCGTTCCGCCGCTCGGCGCGGAATGGCGATTGCTCGGGTCTTCTTCTCCACCCGTCGTATTTCCCGAAAGGAGAGACCCTATGCGAGTAAGCGAAGCGATGTCGCGCGAAGTGAAGGTATGCACGCCAGGCAGCACGATGCGGGACTGCGCGAAGGCGATGGCCGAGTGCGACGCCGGCATCATGCCCGTCGGCGAGAACGACCGACTGATCGGCATGGTGACGGACCGGGACATCGCCATCCGCGGCGTGGCGCAGGGCAAAGGGCCCGATACGCCCGTGCGCGAGGTCATGAGCAGCGAGGTGAGGTACTGTTACGAGGATGAAGACCTCGACCACGCCGCGAAGAACATGGCGGAGCTGCAGGTGCGCAGGCTTCCCGTGGTGAACCGCGACAAGCGCCTGGTCGGCATCCTGTCCCTGGGCGACATCGCGCGCAAGGAGCGCAAGTCCGCGGCGAGCGCGGTGTCCGGCGTGTCGCGTCCGGGAGGCCAGCATAACCAGAGCGCCCGCGCCTGACCTTTTCAGGGAGACCCTTCTCCCGCAAGGTTTCCTGTACGAGCCCGAATTCCTCGCGGCGGGGGAGGAGCAGTCCCTCCTCGCCGCGCTGGCTTCCCTCGAGTTCGTTCCCGCAAAGTTCCAGCAATACACGGCGCGCCGGCGCGTCGTGACCTACGGCGCCTCGTACGACTACGGCGCGCATGCGCTTGCTGAAGCGCCGCCCGTCCCCCTCTTTCTGCAGCCCTTGCGCGCCAAAGTCGCGGCCTGGATCGGCTTGCCGGCCCGGGCGCTCGCCTATGCGCTCATCAACGAGTACCAGCCCGGAACGCCGCTCGGCTGGCATCGCGATCGCGGCGAGTTCGAGGTCGTGGCCGGCGTCTCCCTCGGCGGCCCCGCCCGGATGCGGCTGCGGCGCTACCCGCCGAGAAAGGGCGACAAGTCGATGACGCTCGACCTCGAGCCGCGCTCCGCCTACGTCATGCGGGGCGAGGCGCGCTGGGGCTGGCAGCACAGCATCCCGCCCACGCCGGGGCTTCGCTATTCCATAACCTTCCGCACGGCGCGGACGGCCTCATAATGCGCACCTTCCGCCATGTACGCCGTCAAGGAAATCTTCTACACGCTCCAGGGTGAGGGCGCGAACGCCGGCCGTCCGGCCGTGTTCCTGCGCTTCGCCGGCTGCAATCTGTGGTCGGGACGCGAGGAGGACCGCGCCTCGGCCGCTTGCCGCTTCTGCGACACGGATTTCGTCGGCACCGACGGAGAGGGCGGCGGCCGGTACGACGCCGAGGCGCTTGCAGCCGCCGTCGCGGCGCGCTGGCCCGCGGGCAGCCATGGAGAGCGGTTCGTGGTGTGCACCGGGGGCGAGCCGCTCCTGCAGCTCGACGGCCTCCTCACTCGCGCGCTGCACGCGCAGGGATTTCGCATCGCCATCGAGACGAACGGCACGCAGCTCGTTCCCGCCGGAGTCGACTGGATCTGCGTCAGCCCCAAGGCCGGGGCGCCGCTCGTCGTCGAGCGCGGGCACGAGCTCAAGCTCGTCTACCCGCAGGAGGGCGCGGAGCCGGAGCGCTTCGAGCACCTGGGATTCGAGCACTTCATGCTGCAGCCCATGGACGGCCCCGACCGCGCGCGGCATACCGCCGCCGCGGTCGAGTTCTGCAAGGCGCGGCCGCGCTGGCGGCTCAGCCTCCAGACCCACAAGCTGATCGGGATCCCGTGATGGTCGAGCTCTCCTGCCGCTTCGGCTTCGACGCCGCGCACCGGTTCGCGCACTTCCCGGAAAGCCATCCCAACCGGGCGGTGCACGGGCACTCCTTCCAGGCCGAGGTCACGCTGCGCGGCGAGCCCGATCCGGCGACCGGCTTCGTGCTCGACTACGCCGTCCTCGAAAAGCACTGCGCCGCCGTCAGGGGCCAGCTCGACCACCGCATGCTGAACGACGTCGACGGCCTCGCCCAGCCCAGCCTGGAGAACCTCTGCGTCTGGATCTGGCGCCGCCTGGCGCCGGCGCTTCCGGGCCTCGCCCGCGTCACGGTGCGCCGGGAATCGGCCGGCCAGAGCTGTTCCTATACGGGGCCCTGACAGGTTCGCCGCACGCTTCTTGCACCGGAGCCTGCTTTTCCCCAGGAGGTTCCATGAAGCTGACGACCATCACACTCGCCGCATCCATTCTTGCGCTTGCCGCCGCGCAGCCGGCGTTCGCCAACGACAAGGACAAGGACAAGTCTTCATCCAGCTCCGGCGCGAGCAGCAGCGAGAGCCGCGAATTCAACAAGCTGGACAAGAACCGCGACGGCTACATCAGCAAGGAAGAAGCGAAGAACTCCGAGCACGCCGACGACTTCTCGAAGTACGACAAGAATGGCGATGGCAAGCTCTCCAAGCAGGAGTTCTCCGCCGCGGAGAAGGCGGAGAAGGCGAGCAGCGGCTCTTCAGGCTCGAGCTCGCATCGCGACGCCGACCGCGATCGCGACTCGCACTCCGGCCAGTCGAAGGACTGAGCCCTTCAGAAGGTGCGGATGCCGGGAAACTGGTCGCCGACTTCGTGCCGCTTGCCGGCGTCGTCGTACCAGTAGAGCTTCCCGGCTTCCTCGCCGCGCGTGATCTTGTGCGAGCCGTCGCAGAAGGGCTGGTTCTTGGACAGGCCGCACTTGCACAGCCAGACCTCCTTGCCGTCGAGGGTGTACTTCGTGGGTTCCTGCGGGGTGCGCTTCACGAGGCGAGCCATGGTTCCTCCGTTTCAGTAGCCGTAGAACTCTTCGGACTGCATGTCGTCGGCGGCCACGCCGAGCCGCTGCAGCAGGTCGTACATCGACATGGCCATGCTGGGCGGTCCGGCGAAGTAGTACACCGCGTCCTTAGGGTTGCCTAACATCGGCGACAGCAGGTTCATTCCGATCGGGCCCGTCGAGCCGTCCCACTGCAGGGAGGACTTGTCCATCTGCGTCATTGTAGGAATGAAGCGGAAGCGCGGATTGGTGCGCTCCAGCATGCGCAGCTCGCCGAGGAAGGCGGCGTCCTCGGGACGGCGGTTGGAATAGAAGAGGTGGATGCGGTGCGTCAGGCGTTGCGCGGCGGCATGGCGCGCCATCGCCAGGAACGGCGTGACGCCGATCCCCCCGGCGAGGAAGACCACGGGCTTCTTGGGGTCTGCGCCGAGCACCATCGAGCCGGCCGGCCCGTCGAGCTTGAGGCGCGCGCCGAGCGGCGCCCCGCGCAGGATGCGCTTGAAGGCGGTGTCGCGCATGCGCGTGGCCACCATGAGATCGGCCTCGTGGGGTGCCGAGGCGAGCGTGAACGTGCGGCTTGTGCCGAGCGAGTCGCTTTCCGGCGGGTCGATCAGCGACAAGGTCACGTTCTGGCCCGCCTCGAAGGCGAACCCGGCGGGGCGCTCGAAGTAGAAGGCGACCGTGCCCTCGGCGACGGTCTCGCGGCGCAGGAGGCGTGTCTCGTATTCCATGGGATGGATTACGGCCTGGGTCGCCCTCCGGATGCAAGCCCATCCCGGCGACCCGGGAACCCTAGCGCTTCACGCCCGCCTTCTTGAGCGCGCTTTCGCGGCGCGTGAGCCACCAGCCGTACTGCTCGGGCCACAGCGCGTATTCCGGGTCGACGCCGAGCTCGCGCGCGGCGTGCAGCGGCCAGTTCGCGTCGTAGAGCATGTCGCGCCCGACCGCGATGAGGTCGGCCCGGCCGGCCTGCAGCGCTTCTTCCGCCTGCCGGCCGTCCAGGATGAGGCCGACCGCCATGGTCCGGATCCCCACCTCTTTTTTTATTTTTTCAGAGAAAGGCAATTGAAAGCCGGGAACCCGCGGCAGCACCGTCTTCGTCGCCGCGGTGGCGGAGCCGAGGATGCCGCCCGAGGAGCAGTCGATGGCCTCGATGCCCAGGAGCTTCAGCTGCTTCGAGAAGACCAGGGTGTCGTCGAGGCTCCATCCGCCTTCCACGTCATCGATGGACGAGACGCGCACGAAGAGCGGCTTGCCCTTGGGCCAGGTGTCGCGCACGGCCTTCGCCACCTCGAGCGGGAAGCGCATGCGGTTCTCCAGGCTGCCGCCGTACTCATCGCTGCGGGTGTTCGAAAGGGGCGAGAGAAAGCTGTGCAGCAGGTAGCCGTGCGCGGAATGAATCTCCGCGATCTCGAAGCCCGCCGCATGCGCGCGCCGTGCACCCTGGCGGAACGCCTCGAGCACGGTCTGGAAATCGCCCTTAGCGAAGGCGCGTGGCGCGATCCAGCCTTCGCCGAGCGGCTGCTCGGTAGGCGCGACGATGCTCCACGGCTTGTCGCCCCGATCGAGATCGGCCTGCGTCAGGGCGGCGTTGCCGTACCAGGGACGCGCCATGCTCGCCTTGCGGCCGGCATGCGCGAGCTGGATGGCGGGAATCGCTTTTTGTTCCTTTATGAAAGTGGCGATTCTTTTCAATCCAGCGACGTGGGCGTCATCCCAGATGCCGACGTCGCCATGCGTGATGCGGCCGCGCTTCTCGACAGCGGTCGCCTCGATGAACACGATGCCGGCGCCGCCCTGCGCGAACTTGCCGAGGTGGACGAGATGCCAATCCGTGACATGGCCGTCCACCGCGGAGTACTGGCACATCGGCGACACGACGATGCGGTTCTTCGCCTTGACGTCTCTAAGCGTGATCGGCTCGAAAAGAAGGGTGGAGGACATCAGAGGAGGAAAACCCCTTTGCCGGTGGTTTGCGTGTCGAAGAGCCGGTAGGCCTCGGCGCACTGCTCGAGCTTCCAGCGGTGCGTGAAGATCTTCTCGAGCGGGATCTTCTTGTCGGCGATGAAGCGGGCGCACTCGAGCATGCCCATGGCGCTGAAGGTCCACGAGCCGATGAGCGTGACCTGGCGGCGCAGGAGGTCCGGGCTTACGTCGAGCGACACGTCGCCTCCTTCGCCCACGTAGCACGCCGTCCCCCACGTCTTCACGCACCGCACGGCCGCCTGGCGTGCCGCCGGGGCGCTGCTGCATTCGAGCGACAGGTCCACGCCTTCGCCGCGGGTGAGATCCCTCAGGACTTTGACGGGATCTTCCTTCTTCGCATCGACGACGGTGTCGGCGCCGAAATCCTTTGCCAGCTGCATGCGCTCGGGGCTGGTCTCCACGGCGATGACGCGCGCGCCCATCGCGGCGCCGATGACGGTGGCGCTCAGGCCCACCGGCCCCTGGCCGAAGACGGCCAGCGTGTCGCCGCCATTCAGCTTCATTCGCTTCAGCGCTCCGAAAGCGGTGCCCGTGCCGCAGGCGACCGCCGCGCCTTCGGCGAAGCTGAGCTCCTCGGGCAGCTCCACGAGCGTGCGGGCAGGAACCTTCAGGTAGTCGGCGTGGCCGCCGTGCGCGGTGACGCCGTACACCGTGATCCCTTTGCGGCAGAGCTGCGACCAGCCCACGCGGCAGTGCGGGCAGGTGCCGCAGCCGGCGTAATGGTGGTCCATGACCCGCTGGCCGATGGGCGCCTCTTTCTCCGAGACGCCCGGGCCGCGCGCCACGACTACGCCGCACGGCTCGTGGCCGGCGATGAACGGCTCCGCCTGCGAACCCAGGCCCAGTGCTTTTTGCGCCTCTCCGGGTGGCGGGCGGTAGAACTTGAGGTCGCTGCCGCACATCCCGGAGGCCTTCATCTCGATGACGACTTCGCCGGGACCCGGCGTCGGGTCGGGGAACGTGCGCAGCTCGACCTTGCGGTCGCCGAGGAAGACGGCGCCGCGCATCAGCGGACCTTCCTCGGGTCGGCCTTGCGCTTCAGGGTGAGGGTGCCCTTGCCCTGGAACTTGCTCTCGTCGACCACCTCGCCGAGAAAGTTGAGCTCGATGGTGACGTCGTCGGGGTCCTTCAGGAAGATCTGGAAGAGCTTGGCGTCGGGAAAGCTGCGCACCTGCATGTCGAGCTTGTTCTTCCTGATGCGGTCGCGCACGGCCTCGGGGTCCTTGGCGAGGAAGGCGATGTGGTCCACCGACCCGGAGCCGTTCGTTCCCTTCGGGTGCTTCTTGAGGAGGTATTGGTCGCGAATCTTGTTGGGCGCCTGCGACGCGAGGTGCACGCAGATATCGCTGCCAGTCTTCAGCCAGTAGCCGGGGAAGCCGAAATCCGGCCGGTCGGCGAGCTCGAGGCCAAGCACGCTCTCGTAGAACTTCCGCGAGCGCTCGAGATTCTTGGAGACGATCAGGTAGTGGTTCAGTCCGGTGATGGGCATGGCGCGATCCTTTCGATCGCGATGATACTTCGCGACCCGGAAACCGCGACAATAGGCGGATGCGAATCCGCTGCCTTTTCCTGTTCGCATCGCTCGCTTTCGCGGCAGCGGCGCTCGCCGCCGGCGCCGAGGAGACGCCGGTGCTCCCCGGGCATCCGGGAAAGGACGTCATCTGGGTGCCCACGCCGCCGGCCCTCGTGGAGAAGATGCTCGACATGGCGAAGGTCGGCCCCGGCGACTTCCTCATGGACCTCGGCTCGGGCGACGGCCGCATCGTCATCGCCGCCGCCCGCCGCGGCGTGCCGGCGCTGGGAGTCGAGTACACGCCGGAGCTGGTGCAGATGGCACGGCGCAATGCCGCGGAAGCCGGCGTCTCGACCCTCGCCACGTTCGTGCAGGGCGACATGTTCGAGGCGGACCTCTCGAAGGCGACGGTCTTCTGCCTGTTCCTCCTGCCGGTGAACTTGCAGAAGCTGGAGCCGAAATTCGCGGCGATGCCGCCCGGTACCCGCATCGTCAACAACGGCTACAAGATCCCGGGCTGGCAGGAAGCCGAGACCGGGGTCGCGGGCGACTGCGGCGCCTGGTGCACCGCGTACCTCTACTACGTGCCGGCGCACGTGGCGGGGAAATGGCGCTTCCCCGCTGGCGAGATGACGCTCGAGCAGGATTTCGAGACGATCACCGGAACGTTCGCCTCGAGCCTCGGCACGCAGCGCGTGGAAGGAAAGGTGCGCGGCGACCGCATCGACCTCCTTGCCGGCCTGGACGAATTCCGCGGGCGCGTGAGCGGTGCGACCATGAGGGGCGAGGCGTCCGGCGCGCGCGGCGGCTACTGGCAGGCAACGCGAGAGCAGCCGTGAAGATCGCGACCTGGAACGTCAACGGCATCCGCGCCCGCGCGGCGCAGTTCTGCGAATGGCTCGAGCGCGACCACCCGGACGTCGTGTGCCTGCAGGAGCTCAAGGCCGACGCGACGCAGGTGCCGCCGCAGTGCGCGCACGCGGACTACCACGTGTACTGGCACGGGTCCTCCGTGAGGGCGTACTCGGGCGTTTCGCTGCACCTGAGGAAAGGCACTTTCAAGGAGGAGCCGCGCTTCAGCCATCCCGCTTTCGACCACGAGTCGCGCATCGTCCAGGCCGAAGTCGGCAACCTCGTCGTCGCTTCGGCCTACGTCCCGAACGGCGGCAAGAGCTATCCGGCAAAAGTCGAATTCATGAAGCAGCTCGCGAGCTGGGCGAAGGCCCTTCTCGCGCAAGGGAAGGAGGTCGTGCTGTGCGGCGACATCAACATCGCACGCACCGAGCTCGACGTGCATCCCAAGGAGCGGAAGGACGTTATCGGCCAATTGCCGGAGGAGCGGGCGCTCTTCGAGGCGCTCCTTGGCGAGGGGCTCGTCGACGTCGGCCGCAAGCTCGATCCCGACAATCCCGGCCTGTTCAGCTGGTGGGCGCCGTGGCGCAACATGCGGCAGCGAAACATCGGTTGGCGGCTCGACTACGTCCTCGCTTCCCCGGGGGTGGCCGAGCGTGCCACCGCCTGCCCGGTGCTAAAGGATGTCGGCACCAGCGACCACGCGCCGGTGATGATGACCACGGCGGGTTGAGCCGATGCTTCTTCCCACCACACTCGTGGGCAGCTATCCGCAACCCGACTGGCTCGTCGACAAGGCGAAGCTGCTTGGCAACTCACCGCCGCGCGTGCGGATGAAGGAGGTGTGGCGCGTTTCGCCGGAGCTGCTTCGCGAGGCCCAGGACGACGCGGTGCGGCTCGCGCTCGCCGACCAGGAGCGTGCCGGCATCGACATCGTCACCGACGGCGAGGCGCGGCGGGAGAGCTACTTCAACCACTTCGCTACGGCGCTTTCGGGCATCGACCTCGATCGTCCCGCCATGGTCAGCAATCGCAACGGCAAGCTCGTTCCCGTTCCGCGCGTGGTGGGCGAGATCCAAAGGCTTCAACCGGTTGAGGTCGATGCACTGCAGTTCTTGAAGAAGCAGACCGAGAAGCCCGTGAAAATCACAGTCCCCGGTCCCTTCACGCTGACGCAACTCGCCAAGGACGAGCACTACGGCGACGAGCGCAAGCTCGCGCTGGCCTACGCTGGCGCCGTCAACGAGGAACTCAGGGACCTGGAGCGCGCGGGCGCCGACTATCTGCAGCTCGACGAGCCGTACCTGCAGGCTCAGCCAGACAAGGCGCGGAAGTTCGGCGTGGAAGCCATCGACCGCGCGCTCGAGGGCATCCGCGTGCCGACGATCGTGCACCTGTGCTTCGGCTACGCATACGTCGTGGCCAGCAAGCCGTCCGGCTACTCGTTCCTCCCGGAGCTGGCGCGCTGCCGTTGCAACCAGGTTTCCATCGAGGCGGCGCAGCCGAACCTTGATCCTTCAATCCTCAAAGAGGTTTCAAATAAGACCTTTTTGCTTGGGGTGCTCGACCTCGGCAGCAATGAAATAGAGACTGTCGACACCGTGGCGCGCCGCATCCGTGCTGCGCTTAAGCATGTGCCGGCCGAGCGCCTCGTAATCGCCCCGGACTGCGGCATGAAGTACCTCGCCCGCGAAGTTGCATACGCCAAGCTGGCCGCGATGGTGCGAGGCGCTCAGGAGGTTAGAGAAGAAATCGCGTAGACCTTTCGTCCATCTTGCAGCGGTGAAGGTCTATCGCAAGGCTGAAGATGGCTTCGTGCAAGCCCACGGTCTTCGGCGAGTTTGATGGGCGATAAATATTGTCGGCGCGAAGTTATTCCTCGGGAAATCCACTAGTCTTCGGTCAGGCTAAATCCACGGGTCCAAACGGGACTCGGGCCAACTCAAGGACAAGGGAGACCATGAGAAAGATTCAAAGAGGCTTTACGCTGATCGAACTGATGATCGTGGTCGCGATCATCGGCATTCTCGCTGCGGTCGCCATCCCGGCGTACCAGGACTACATCGCCCGCGCGCAAGTGTCGGAAGCGGTGAACCTGC
>JBLNDP010000183.1:0-3468 GCA_050261755.1 Clostridia bacterium | reverse complement strand
AGCGGGCAGTTCGGCATCCTCGCCGCCGCGCGCCCCGTCGGGGCGTGGCTCGAGGATCCGGCGACGCCGGAGCCGCTGCGCGAGAAGCTCGAGACCGCCCGGCGCATCCGGAACTTCGCGTCGCGGGAGCTCGGGCTGCCCGACAACGACAGCTACCGCTCGTACGCCGATCTCGGCCGGCCTTACGCGGTGTGGAACGTATTCGCCGCCCCCGAATTCTCCGTCGCGCCGAGGGAGGAATGCTTCCCGATCACCGGCTGCGTCGCCTACCGCGGCTTCTTTTCCGAGCAGGCGGCGCGGCGCCACGCGGAGCTGCTGCGCACCCAGGGGCTCGACGTCTACGTGGGCGGCGTCCCGGCCTATTCGACGCTGGGGTGGTTCAACGACCCGCTTCTCTCCACCTTCATACGCTATCCCGACTCGCAGCTGGCGCGGCTGATCTTCCATGAGCTTGCGCACCAGGTGGTCTACGCGCCGAACGACACCACGTTCAACGAGTCCTTCGCCGTCGTGGTGGAAGAGGAGGGCGTGCGGCGCTGGCTGCAAAGCGAGGGGCGTCTCGCGGAGCTCGAGGCGTTCCGCAAGGCCCAGGCACGCCGACAGGCGCTCGCCGACGACGTCAAGGCGGCGCGCTCGCGCCTTTCGGCGCTCTATCGCGAGCCGTTGCCTACCGAGGAAATGCGCGCCCGCAAGAAGGCGGAGTTCGATCGCCTGCGGGCCGCGTGGCCCGGCATCGTGCCTGCGGAGCCGGACAACGCCTTCCTCGTTTCCATTGCGCTCTACAACGAGCGCGTCCCGGAGCTCGCGCGGTTGCTGCGCGAGAGCGGCAGCCTTCCCGCGTTCTACGCCAAGGCGAAGGAGATCGCCCGCTCGGGACCGGCGAAGGCGAAGCCGCCGGGACCTGCTGCGGCGTCGACCCTCAGGTGAGGGGGATGTCGACGATGCTGCGGAACGCCGGACGCTCGCGCAGGCGCTCGAACCACGCTTCCACCGCCGGCATGCGCGGCCGCTCGATGGGCACGCGCATCCAGCGCTGCACCTCGCAGCCGAGCGGGATGTCGCCCATGGTGAAGGCCGCGCCGGCGACGTAGGGCCGCGCTGCCAGCGCGGCTTCCGGAATGCGCATGAGGTCGTTGCTCGCGCGCACGCCGGCCTCGATGGCCTTCGCGTCGCGCTTTTCGGCGGGGGTGCGGATGAGGCCCCAGAAGACGTCGCGCATCGCGCGCTGCAGGGTGAACGCCCAGTCCATCCAGCGCTCGGCGTCGGCGCGCTGGCGCAGGTCGGAGGGGCAGAGCGTCCCCAAGCCGTGCTTGGCCGCAAGGTAGCGCACGATGGTGTGCGATTCCCAGAGCTGGAAGCCGTCGTCCTCGAGGGTCGGCACGAGGCCCGTGGGATTCATCTTCAGGTATTCGGGCGTCTTGTTGACGCCGAATTGCAGGCCGGCGTCGATGCGCTCGTACTTCAGGCCGAGCTCCTCGCAGGCCCATAGCGCCTTCTTGACGTTGACGGAGTTCGTGCGGCCCCAGATGCGCAACATGAGGGACGGCGACTAACTAGAAACCGACAGCTTGGCCGTCGCGGCGCGGGTCGCTCACGGCGAGGTAGCCGCCGTCCAGCTTCCAGAGCATCTGCGCGCTGCCGAACTGGTTGTAGTCGTCGATGTTGACGATGCGGTGGCCGCGGCGCTGCAGCTCCTCGAGCGTGGACTCGGGGAAACGGCCTTCCTCCACGCTCACATCCATGCCGGCGACGTAGCGGAAGCGCGGGCCGTCGCAGGCGGCCTGCGGGTTCTGCCCGTAGTCGGCGATGCGCACCATGACTTGCGTATGGCCCTGCGGCTGCATCGTGCCGCCCATCACGCCGAAGCTCATGACCGGCTTGCCGTTCTTCGTCACGAAGCCCGGAATGATGGTCTGGTAGGGTCGCTTCTTCGGGCCGACGCAGTTGGGATGGCCCGGCTGCACCTTGAACGTCGCGCCGCGGTTCTGCAGCGAGATGCCGTCGACGACCACGCCGGAGCCGAAGCCCATGTAGTTCGACTGGATGAGCGAGACCATCATGCCGGAAGCGTCGGCGGCCGTGAGGTACACGGTTCCGCTGCGCGGCGGGTTGCCGGGGCCGAAGTCCTGCGCGCGCTTGAGGTCGATCAACCTGGCCCTGCTCTTCAGATAATCCTTGTCCAGGAGGCCGCGCGGCTTGACCTCCTTCATGTAGTCGATGTCGGCGACGTAGCGCCAGGCGTCGGCGAAGGCGAGCTTGATGGCCTCGATCTGCAGGTGGATGCTGTCGGGGCCGTCCACCGGGTGCGAGCGCACGTCGAAGTGCTCGAGCATGCCGAGCGCCATGAGGGCGATGATGCCCTGGCCGTTCGGCGGGATCTCGTGCAGCGTGTAGCCGCGGTAGTCCATCTCGAGCGGCTTCACCCAATCCGCCTTGTTCAAGGCCATGTCGCTCGCGCGCATCGCGCCGCCGTGCTTTTTCGCGTGAGCCTCGATCTTCTCGGCGAGCTCGCCTTGGTAGAACGCCTTGCCCTTCGTCGCTGCGATGGCCTCGAGCACCTTCGCGTGCGCGGGGAACTTGAAGCGCTCGCCGGGCCGCGGATGGCTGCCGTTGGGCAGGAAGAACTTGGCGAAGCCCGGCTGGTCCTTCAGCTCCGCAACCTGCTTCTCCCACTGCTTCGAGATGGTCGCCGAGACGAGGAAGCCTTCGCGTCCGTAGCGGATCGCCGGCTCGAAGAGCTTGCGGAACGGGAGCTTTCCCCACTTGGCGTGCAGCTCGGTCCAACCGCCGACGCAGCCCGGCACGGTGACCGAATCCCAGCCGCGCACCGGCACCGCCTGGCGATCCTTGAAGTAGTCGAGGGTCCAGAGCGCCGGCGAGCGGCCCGAGGCGTTGAGGCCATGGAGCTTGCGGCCGTCCCAGACGATCGCGTAGAGATCGGAGCCGATGCCGTTCGACACGGGCTCGACGAGCGTCAGGGTGATGGCGGTCGCGAGGATCGCGTCGATTGCGCTGCCGCCCTGCGCGAGCATCTGCAAGCCGGCCTGCGCGGCGAGCGGCTGCGTGGTGGCGACGGCGTTGGCGGCGAAGACGGGCTTGCGCGGCCACGCGTAGGGAAACTGCCAGGAAAACGGGAGATTGGGCGCGTTCACGGACGCTATTCTAGGGCCCGCCCCGAGCGGCGGGACGACGTTTCACCCGCTTACGCGGCGCGGCGAATGCGGTTCCGCCCGGCGCTCTTGGCGAGGTAGAGGGCGCGGTCGGCGGCGGCGAATAGCGCCTCCCAGTCCCGGCCGTCCTCGCCCCGCGTCGCGACGCCCCCGCTCAGGCTGAGCGGCACGCGCACCGTGCCGTGCGCGTAGGCGACCGCCTCGACTTCGCCGCGGATGCGCTCGGCGATGCGCAGCGCCGCCTCCTTGTCCGTGCCGGGCATGAGCAGGGCGAACTCCTCGCCGCCGAGCCGGCCCA
>JBLNDP010000182.1:0-12969 GCA_050261755.1 Clostridia bacterium | reverse complement strand
ACTGGTCGATCCATTTCTGGCGGCGCGCCGCCGCCTCGACCAGCCACTTCGGCTCGACCTCGAATGCCGTGGCGTAGAGCTTCCTCAGCGCCGCCGGAGCGCGGTCGATGCGCGCCAGGTTGCCGTCGAAGTACTTGAGGTCGGCGATCATGACCTCGTCCCAGAGCCCGGCCTGCTTCAGGTCCGCGACCAGGTAGTCGTTCACCACGGTGAACTCGCCCGACAGGTTCGACTTGACGAAGAGGTTCTGGTAGGTCGGCTCGATCGAGGCCGACACGCCGATGATGTTGGCGATCGTCGCGGTCGGCGCGATGGCGATGCAGTTGGAGTTGCGCATGCCGTGCTTCTTGATGCGCGCGCGCAGCGGCTCCCAGTCGAGCGCCGAGGAGCGGTCGAGCTCGACGTAGCCGCCGCGCTCGGCGGCGAGGAGGTCGAGCGTGTCCTGCGGGAGGACGCCGCGGTCCCAGAGCGAGCCGGGGAAGCTGGCGTAGCGGCCGCGCTCCTCGGCGAGCTCCGTGGAGGCCCAGTACGCCGAGAAGCACACCATCTCCATGGAGCGGTCGGCGAACTCCACCGCCTCCTTCGAGGCGTAGGCGATGCGCAGCTTGTGCAGGCAGTCCTGGAAGCCCATGATGCCCAGGCCCACCGGGCGGTGGCGCATGTTGGAGTTGCGCGCCTTCGCCACCGCGTAGTAGTTGATGTCGATGACGTTGTCGAGCATCCGCATGGCGACGCGGATGGTCCGCTTCAGCTTCTCGAAGTCGAGGCCGCCCTTGCCGTCGAGGTGGGCGACGAGGTTGACCGAGCCGAGGTTGCACACGGCGATCTCGTCGGGCCCCGTGTTGAGCGTGATCTCCGTGCACAGGTTGGAGCTGTGCACCACGCCCACGTGCTGCTGCGGGCTGCGCAGGTTGCAGGGGTCCTTGAACGTGATCCACGGATGCCCGGTCTCGAAGAGCATCGAGAGCATCTTGCGCCACAGGTTGACCGCGGGGATCTTCTTGAACAGCTTCAGCTCGCCGCGGGCGGCCATGTCCTCGTAGCGCAGGTACGCGGCCTCGAACTCGCTGCCGAACTTGTCGTGCAGGTCGCGGCAGTCGGACGGGCTGAACAGCGTCCACTCCGCGTTCTCCATCACGCGCTTCATGAACAGGTCGGGGATCCAGTTCGCCGTGTTCATGTCGTGCGTGCGGCGGCGGTCGTCGCCGGTGTTCTTGCGCAGCTCGAGGAACTCCTCGATGTCGAGGTGCCAGGTCTCCAGGTAGGAGCAGACGGCGCCCTTGCGCTTGCCGCCCTGGTTCACCGCCACGGCGGTGTCGTTCACCACCTTCAGGAAGGGCACGACCCCCTGGCTTTTCCCATTGGTGCCCTTGATGTGCGAGCCGAGCGCCCGCACCGGCGTCCAGTCGTTGCCGAGGCCCCCGGCGTACTTGGCGAGGAGGGCGTTCTCCTTGATGGCCTCGTAGATGCCGTCCAGGTCGTCGGCGACGGTGGTGAGGTAGCAGCTCGAGAGCTGCGAGCGCAGCGTCCCGGAGTTGAAGAGCGTCGGCGTCGAGCTCATGAAGTCGAAGCTCGAGAGCACGTCGTAGAACTCGATCGCGCGCGCCTCGCGGTTCTTCTCGTTCAGGGCGAGGCCCATCGCGACGCGCATGAAGAACGCCTGCGGCAGCTCGATGCGGCGCCCCTGCACGTGCAGGAAGTAGCGGTCGTAAAGGGTCTGCAGGCCCAGGTATCCGAACTGGAGGTCGCGCTTCGCCTTGAGCGCCTGTCCCAATTTGGCGAGATCGAATCGGGCGAGCTCGGGATCGAGCAGCTCCGCCGCGATGCCCTGGGCGATGAACTGCGGGAAGTAGGCGGCGTAGCGCGTCTCCATGTCGGCCTGGCTCGCCTCGTCGCCGAGCACCTCCAGCCGGATGGTGTTGAGGAGCAGGCGCGCCGTGACGAAGCTGTAGGCCGGGTCCTTCTCGATCATGGCGCGCGCGGCCATGATGGCCGACTTGCGCACCTCTTCCAGGGGCACGCCGTCGTAGAGGTCGCGTAGCGTCGTCTCGAGGATCGCCTCGGGCTTCGCGTCCGCCAGTCCCTCGCAGGCGGCCGTGACGAGGCGCGCGAGCGCGTCGCGGTCCAGGGGCTTGCGCTGGCCGTTGTCGACCACGTGCAGCCCGCCCTCGGCCTTCTTGGCCGCCGCCTTCTCCTGCGAGCGGGCCTTGGCCCGCTCGTCGCGGTAGAGCACGTACGAGCGCGCGACGTCGTGCTCGCCCGAGCGCATGAGCGCGAGCTCGACCTGGTCCTGCACGTCCTCGATGTGGAAGGTGCCGCCCTGCGGCTGGCGCCGCATGAGGGCGCCGACGACCTGCTCGGTGAGGTTGGAGACGACCTCGCGGATGCGCGCCGAAGCGGCGCCCTGCGTGCCGTTCACCGCCAGGAACGCCTTCGTCATCGCGACGGAAATCTTGGCCGGCTCGAAGCCGACGACGGCGCCGTTGCGCCGGATGATCTTGTAGTCGGCATACGGGCTGCGGCCCGTCGTACTCGACTCAGGAAGCTCCACGCCCAGAGGGGTCGCGACGGAGGCGTTTTCCTGAGCAATCTGCATGTCCCTGTCTCCCGTAGTTCTCTTGTTGCCGGGACCGTCCGCCGCGCTTGTTGTTTGCGGTGCCGTGACGACCTTCCGATTCCCGCGGCGCCACAACTACATCTAGTGCGATGGCACCGCTTCAGTACAACTTGTGGCACAGGCTACACACGAAAAAAAATTTTCGCAAGCGCATGGGCAACTAAATATTGGGCCCGAGAGGGGTGGCAACCCTACATATGGGCACCTTTCTGCGGTGCAGCACAATACGTGCCATGCGCGCCGGCGCGGCGCACTAGATATAGGGGTTAGGACCCGACTAGAGGGAGGACAGCAGGCGGCGCCAGGCGAAGGCGCGGCCGGGATCGGCCTTGCGGCCGGGCGCGACGTCGCTGTGCGCGGCGAACTCGCGCAGCGGCAAGGCGTGACGCAGTTCACGCACCAGGCGCGCGAGCCGCTCGTACTGCGCGTCCTCGAACGGGCCGTCCTCGAGGCCCTCGAGCTCGACGCCGACGGAGAAATCGTTGCAGCGCTCGCGCCCCCGCCAGGACGACGCGCCGGCGTGCCAGGCGCGCCGCTGCACCGGCACGAACTGCACCAGCGCACCGTCGCGGCGCACGAGGAAGTGGGCCGAGACCCTGAGCGCGGCGATCTCGCGGAA
This sequence comes from Clostridia bacterium, assembly GCA_050261755.1. Classification (GTDB taxonomy): domain Bacteria; phylum Pseudomonadota; class Gammaproteobacteria; order Burkholderiales; family SG8-39; genus SCGC-AG-212-J23. The sequence goes on along the minus strand of JBLNDP010000182.1, from coordinate 9,733 downwards.
GTAGGGGTGGCCGGCGGCCTCCAGCCGCCCCGCGAAGAAGCGCTCGATCGCGTCGCCGCCGTATTCCCCCGGCGGCAAGCTGATGGAATGCACCACCAGCAGCGAGACCTCGGTGCCCTGCGGCCGCTCGTCGCAGTGCGGCGATTCCACGCGGCGGGCGCCGGCGATCCAGCCCTGCTTCACGCCGGCGCCGGGTCCGTCATTGGCCGCCGGCCTGGGCCGGTTCCTTGATCCCGAGCCGTTGCATGCGGTAGCGCAGCTGCCGGAAGGTGATGCCGAGCAGGCGCGCCGCCGCCGTGCGGTTGAAGCCGGTCTTACCCAGCGCGGCGAGGATGGCGTCGCGCTCCAGGCGGTCGAGGTAGGCGGGCAGCGGCTCGCCCTGCGCCGCCGGACGGGCCGCCGTCTCCGGCGGCTCCTCTTCCTCCTCGGCGCTCGTGATGCGATGCAGGGCCAGGTCCTCCGGCGAGAGCTCCGCCGCGGAGCTGAGCGCCATGGCCCGCTCGAGCAGGTTCTCCAGCTCGCGCACGTTGCCGGGGAAGTCGTAGCGCATCAGCTCTTCCAGCGCCGCCGGCGAGAGCCGCGGCGTCGAAACGCCGCTCTGCGCCGCGAGCCGCTGCAGGATGGCGGCGGCGACGAGCGGAATGTCCTCGCGGCACTCGCGCAGCGGCGGCATGACGAGGTCGACCACGTTCAGCCGGTAGTAGAGGTCGCGGCGAAAGCGCCCGGCCTCGACCATGCCGGCGAGCCCCTGGTTGGTGGCGCAGATGATGCGCACGTCGACCGGCTCCTCCTGGGTCGAGCCGACCTTGCGCACGCGCTTTTCCTGGATCGCGCGCAGCAGGAGCACCTGGGTATGGAGCGGCAGCTCGGCCACCTCGTCGAGGAAGAGCGTGCCGCCGTGCGCGGCCTGGAAGAAGCCGTCGCGATCCTCGTTCGCGCCGGTGAAGGCGCCCTTGCGGTAGCCGAAGAGCTCGCTTTCCATGAGCGTCTCGGGGATCGCCCCGCAGTTGACCGGCACGAACGGCCGGTCCCTGCGCGCGCCGTTGTCGTGGATGAGGCGCGCGGCGAGCTCCTTGCCGCTGCCCGACTCGCCGAAGATGTAGACCGGCGCCTGCGTGCGGGCGAGCTTCTCGATCATGCGGCGCACGTGCGCGAGCGGCGCGCTCTCGCCGAGGATCTGCTGGCCCTTGGCGGGCTGCGCATCCCCGCCGGGAAGCGAGAGCGCGGACTTCACCAGCGTGCGCAGCTGCTCCAGGCCGACCGGCTTGGACACGTAGTCGAAGGCACCGGCCTTCAGGGCGGCGACCGCGTTCTCGGCGCTGCCGTAGGCCGTGATCACGGCCACGGGCAGGTCCTGCCGGAGCGAGCCGATGTGGCGCACGAGCTCCAGCCCCTCCCCGTCCGGAAGCCGCATGTCGGTCAGGCACAGGTCGTAGCGCTCCGCCTTCAGGCGCGACTTCGCCTCGGCGATGCTGCCGACGCTCTCCACGCCGAGCCCCATCTTCACGAGCGTGAGCTCCAGGAGCTCGCGAATGTCGGGCTCGTCGTCGACGACGAGGACCCGGGGACCGGGCCGGCCGCTGCGCCGTTCGTCGCGCTTCATGCCTTCGCCTCGCGCATCAGGATGCGGAAATGCGCGCCGCTCGGCTCGTCCAGGTACTCGAGCACGGCCCGGTTGGCGTCGCACAGCTCGCGCGCAAGGTACAGCCCGAGCCCGGTGCCCTTGCTGTCGGTCGTGAAGAACGGCTCGAAGAGCTGGCCCTGCACGTCGGGCGGCACGCCGGGGCCGTTGTCCGCCACGGAGAGCTCCACTCGGTCGGCATAGCCGGCGACCGAGATCCGCACGGCGCCGGGCTCCGGGCGGGCATAGCGCACCGCGTTCCTCAACAAATTCCACATCACCTGGTGCAGGTGCTCGCGGTCGAACTCGACCCAGAGGTCCTTGGCGAGCTCGACGGCGAGGCGCCCGCGCGGCACCCCCTCGTTCGCGACGAACTCGCCCACGAAGGCCTCGAGCCACGGCCCGAGGCGCAGGCGCTCGCCCGACACGCGGTCGCGGCGGTTGAGCTGCAGCACGTCGGCCACGAGACGCTCCAGCCGCTGGGTGTTGTCGTAGATGATGCGCGTCAGGCGGTGCTGGTCCTCGACGCGCTTCTCCTCGCCCAGGAGCTCGGCCGCATGGCTGATGGCAGCGAGCGGGTTGCGGATCTCGTGCGCGATGTTGGCCGTGAGCCGGCCGAGCGCCGCGAGCTTGAGCTGCTGCGCCTGCTCGCGCGAGCGCGTGGTGTCCTCGACGAAGAGCACGCTGAATTGCTCGTCCGTCCCCGTGTCGAGCAGCCGCACGCCGATCTCCCGGCCCCGCACGTGGAACGTGCCGGCGGCGTGCTCCTGCCCCGCGCCCAGCCGGGCGGCCCGCCACGCCTGCCAGCGCGAGGCAAACCCCGGCAGCAGCTTGCCGATTTCCGCGCCGAGCAGGGGCTCGGCGGCGAGGAGGCGCTGCGCCTGCGGGTTGTGCTGCACCACGCGGCCGTCGCGGTCGAGCACGGCGACCCCGTCCTGCATGTCGCCGATGACGAGCTGGCTCACGCGCGTCTGGGTGGCGAGCTCGCGGCCGCGCTGCAGCGCGAGCCGCTCGTTGGTCGCCACGCGCTGCGCCATCCAGCCGGTGATGCCGACGGTCGCGAAGCAGCCGATCGCGAGCAGCCCCGGCTGGAAGAAGTTCGTCTCCGGCGCGTCGTGGGCAAGCACCCAGTAGCCCTGCTCGAGGAGGAGCGCGATCGTGGCGAGCGCGGCATAGAGGTAGGAGAGGCGGCGCGGCGCGACGATCGCCGCGCCGGGGGGGGGGGTGGGGAGCATCACGCCCAGGCCCGAGCGGATGCCGCCGCTCGCGTACATCAGGAGCGTGATCGCGACCACGTCGAGGCCGGCGTGCAGCGTGAGCTGCTCGGCGAAGTAGGCGCGCACGTTGCGCAGCACGCCGTGGAACAGGATGCTGACCAGCAGGTACCCCGTCGCCACGCTGCGGAACATGCCGAGGTTTTGCGAGCCGAGGTTGAGCGCGTCGTCATACACGACCGTGAGCGCCAGGAAGAGCGCCGCCACCGCGATGCGGTAGAGGTTGAAGTAGCGCAGCGAGATCCAGAAGGACTCCGGCGTGTTCTCGGCGCGGGCGAAATCCGGGTAGCGCTGCCCGGCCGCGGCGAGCCGTGGCGCGGCCGTGTCCATCAGGCCTTGCCGAGCCGCGCGTGCTCGTCGCTGCAGTAGAGCGCTCCGGCGGCCTCGCGCGCCTCGGCGCGCGGCAGGTTCACGCCGCAACGGGCGCAAGGCACGAGGTCGCCCTGCACCGGCGGCTTCTGCGCGATCTCCTGCTCGTCCGAGCGCAAGGCACGCTTCACCAGCCAGACGACGCCGACGACGATGAGGACAAGGACTAGGAGGCGGCCCATGCCGCGATTATCCCATCCGCAGGAGCGCGTCGCGCCTGGAGGAATCCGAGGGAAAAGGCGGGAAGGTGGTCGGGGCGACTGGATTTGAACCAGCGACACCTGCGTCCCGAACGCAGTACTCTACCAGGCTGAGCTACGCCCCGATCTAGGCTTTCCGCGTCACGGAAAAGGACGCCAATTCTAGCAAAGAACGCTTGAATTCCGAGTCCGGAAGGGGGCCGAGCGAGCGTTGCGCGCTCTGCGCTTCGCGCTCCGCCGCCGCCCGCGCGTAGTCGAGGGCGCCGCAGGCGCGGATGGCCGAGAGCACCGCGGTGAAGTCGTCCCGGCCGCCCTCCTCGATCGCCTTGCGCACCACCTTCGCCTGCTCGGCGCTGCCGGCGCGCATGGCGTGGATGAGCGGCAGCGTGGGCTTCCCCTCGGCGAGGTCGTCGCCGAGGCTCTTGCCGATGTCGCCCTCCTCGCCGGAGTAATCGAGGACGTCGTCGATGAGCTGGAAGGCCGTGCCGACGTGCATGCCATAGTCGGCGAGCCCGCGCTCCACGGCCGCCGGCGAGCGCGCGAGCACCCCGCCCAGGCGCGCCGACGCCTCGAAGAGCTTCGCGGTCTTGCGGCGAATCACCTCGAGGTAGCGCTCCTCCTGCACCTCCGGGTCGTGGCTTCCCATGAGCTGCAGCACCTCGCCCGCGGCGATCGTATTGGTCGCCTCCGCCAGCACCTGCATCACGCGCATGTCGTTGGCCTCCACCATCATCTGGAAGGCGCGCGAGTAGAGGAAATCGCCGACCAGGACCGAAGCGGCGTTGCCGAACGCCGCGTTCGCCGTCGGCTGGCCGCGCCGCAGGCCCGACTCGTCCACCACGTCGTCGTGAAGCAGCGTTGCGGTGTGGATGAACTCGACGACGGCGGCGAGCACGATATGGCGCTCGCTTCGCTCGCCCGGGGCCGGATAGCCGGCGGCGCCCGAGGCGAGCAGGAGGAGCGCCGGGCGCAGCCGCTTGCCGCCGCTCGCCACGATGTACTCGGCGACCTGGCTGACCAGCGGCACGTCGGACTCCAGCCGGGCCCGGATCAGGGCGTCCACCCGCCCGAGGTCGCCCGCCACGGGGGCAAGCATGGACACGAAAGTCATAAATCGCTTATAATTCCAAGTCTTTGCATGCGCAACCCGTGGTTCGGTAAGCGGTCGTTCGAACCACACCAGTCAAGGCCAAGAACATGTACGCGATCATCAAAGCCGGCGGCAAGCAATACAAGGTGCAGTCCGGCGAGCAGGTGCGGGTCGAAGCCCTCGCGGGCGAGGTCGGCGGCAAGGTGTCGTTCGGCGAGGTGCTCCTCGTCGGCGCCGGCGATTCCGTCAAGCTGGGCGCGCCGCTCGTTTCGGGCGCCAAGGTCAACGCCACCATCGTCTCGCACGGCCGCGGCGAGAAGGTGAAGATCTTCAAGCTGCGCCGGCGCAAGCACTTCCAGAAATCGCAGGGCCATCGGCAGAACTACACCGAGGTCCGCATCGACGAAATCCTGGCGCAATAAGCGTCGAAGGGTAGAACAGACATGGCACACAAAAAGGCAGGCGGCAGCTCCAGGAACGGCCGCGACTCGCAGGCAAAGCGCCTCGGGGTCAAGGCTTACGGCGGCGAGAAGGTGAACGCGGGGCAGATCATCGTGCGCCAGCGCGGCACCGTCGTGAGCGCCGGCGCCAACGTCGGCATCGGACGCGACCACACCCTCTACGCCCGCGTGGGCGGCACGGTGCAGTTCTCCGTCAAGGGCGTGGACTCCAAGAAGACGGTCTCCATCGTCGCGGAGGGCGCTCCGGCGTAGCCGGTCCCTCCCACATGAAAAGCCCTATCGCAGTCAGATAGGGCTTTTTTATTTATATCCCATGAAATTCATCGACGAAGCGAAGATCGAGGTGCACGCCGGCAAGGGCGGCGACGGCTCGGCCTCGTTCCGCCGCGAGCGCTCCGAGCCGCGCGGCGGCCCGAACGGCGGCGACGGCGGCAAGGGCGGCAGCGTGTGGGCTCGCGCCGACCGCAACATCAACACGCTCATCGACTACCGCTTCGCCGTCATCCATCGCGCGGAGAACGGCGTGAACGGCATGGGCGCCGACTGCTACGGCCGCGCGGGGGAGGACATCGAGCTGCGCATGCCGGTCGGCACGGTGATCCGCGACGCCGAGACCGGCGAGGTGGTCGCGGACCTCGCGCGGGACGGCGAGCGCTCGCTGCTCGCGCGCGGCGGCAAAGGCGGCCTCGGCAACGTCCACTTCAAGTCCAGCGTCAATCGCGCCCCGCGCCAGTTCACGCGCGGCGAGCCGGGGGAGTCGCGGACCTTCTCCCTCGAGCTGCGCGTGCTCGCCGACGTCGGCCTCCTCGGCCTGCCGAACGCCGGCAAGTCGACCTTCATCCGTGCCGTTTCCAGCGCGCGGCCGAAAGTCGCGGACTACCCCTTCACGACGCTCGAGCCTTCGCTCGGCGTGGTACGCGTCGGGGAGACGAGCTTCGTCGTCGCGGACATCCCGGGACTCATCGAAGGCGCCGCGGAAGGCGCCGGCCTCGGCCACCAATTCCTGCGGCACCTGCGCCGCACCCGGATCCTCCTCCATTTGATCGACATCGCTCCCTTCGACCCCGATGCCGACCCGGCGCGCGACGCGAAGGCGATCGCACAGGAACTGAAGAAATACGATGCCGCGCTCTACAGGAAGCCGCGCTGGCTGGTGTTCAACAAGGCCGACCTCGCCGAGGACGCGGATGAGCGGATCAAGCAGATCCTGCGCCGGCTGCGCTGGACGAAGCCGTGGTTCAAGGTCTCGGCGATTTCCGGGGTAGGCTGCGAGCAGGTGAGCCGCGCCGTGGCGACGGAGCTGGCGAGGAACAGGAAATGACCGGCCCCCTGAAGGCAGCGAAGACGCTCGTCGTGAAGGTGGGGTCCTCGCTCGTCACGAACGAGGGCCGCGGCCTCGACGCCTCGGCGCTCGCCCGCTGGGCGGCGCAGATCGCCGAGCTGCGGCAGCTCGGCCGGCAGGTCGTCCTCGTCTCGAGCGGCGCCATCGCCGAGGGAATGCAGCGCCTCGGCTGGACGCGCCGGCCGCGCGCCATGCACGAGCTGCAGGCCGCCGCCGCGGTCGGGCAGATGGGGCTCGTGCAGGGCTACGAGAGCTGCTTCCGCCAGCACGGCCTGCACACCGCCCAGGTGCTGCTCACCCACGCCGACCTCGCCGACCGCCAGCGCTACCTCAACGCGCGCGCCACGCTGCGCGCCCTCCTCGAGCTCGGCGTCGTGCCGGTGATCAACGAGAACGATACGGTCGTCACGGACGAGATCAAGCTCGGCGACAACGACACCCTCGGCTCCATGGTGGCCAACCTGATCGAGGCGGATGCGCTGGTGATCCTCACCGACCAGCCCGGCTTGTTCGACGCCGACCCGCGCCGCGTGCCTTCCGCGAAGCTGGTGCGGGAGGGAAAGGCGGGCGATCCGGCCCTCGAAGCCATGGCCGGCGCCAGAGGCGGCGAGCTCGGCAAGGGCGGGATGCTGACGAAGGTGCTCGCGGCGAAGCGCGCCGCGCGCAGCGGCGCCCATACGGCGATCGTTTCGGGGCGCGAGGAGCGCGTGCTCGTGCGCCTCGCGCAAGGCGAGGCCATCGGCACGATCCTGCGTGCGGCCACCGTGCCGCTCGCGGCGCGCAAGCAATGGCTGGCCGACCACCTCAACCTGGGCGGCCGGCTCGTGCTCGATGCCGGGGCGGTCCAGGCGCTCGCGACCGGCGGAAAGAGCCTGCTGCCGATCGGCGTGCGCGAGGTGCAAGGCGACTTCCAGCGCGGGGAAGTGGTCGCCTGCGTCGGCCCGGACGGCCGCGACATCGCGCGCGGCCTGGTGAACTATTCGGCCGAAGAGACGCGCCGCATCATGCGCAAGCCTTCGTCGGAGATCGAGTCGACGCTCGGCTACATGGATGGGCCCGAGCTCATCCACCGCGACAATCTCGTGCTGCTTTAGCGGGCCGCTTCAGCCCCTAGCGCGCCTGCGCCCCCGGTCGCGCGTACGGATGCCCGCCGGCCCGCAAGGCCCCGGCGGCTTCCGGAACATCGTGCACCGCCACGCCGTTGGGGCAGAAGTACTGCACGTAGAGCGTGAACTGCGGCGCGTTGAGCGGGGTGCGGATCGGCCGCCACGGCGTCGCACGCTCGATCCATGCCCCTGAGTCGCTCCCGCGCGCGAAGCTGCGAAATTGGCCATCCCGGCAGTCGATCGCCTCGAACGACACGTTGCCCACGCCGCTCGGGCTGCGCGCGACGAGGGTGTACTGCACGCGGCTGCCGGAGACGCCGATCGACTTCGGGTCGACGAAGTAGCGGAAGCTCCCCGGCTGGCCGACGTCGAACGGCAGGAGGTCCTCGGCGCGCGGCTGCGCAGGCGGGGTCGGCAGCGTCTCCTGCGCCGGCTCCGCCAGCACCCCGGCGTGCTCGCGCTCCCAGTCGCTCTCGAAGCCCGGCCCCTTCTTGCTGTCGGCGCACGCCGCGAGGAGGGCGAGCGCCACGAGCGCCGCCCGCTTCAAGCGAGATCCTTCAGGAGCGCCTCGCGCACCGGCGCCGGCACCGGGTCCTGGCTGGCGCGGTATTCCGCGTGGTCGACGCCAATGGCCAGCTTCGCGCCCGCCTTCAGGCCTGCGCGCATCGCGCCCTCGAGCTCGAAGCGCAGGAAGTGCACCGACGAAGTCTTCTCCTCGTTCTCGCGCTCGAGGTCCTCGTCGGCCAAAGCGTAGACCGGCTCGAAGCCCTCCACGCGCACCCACACCCTGCGCTCGATGCCCTTCAGGCGCGCGAGCATCCGGCGACGCTCTTCGGCTTCCGGATACTCGATGAGCATGGTGGCTTTCCAGTTCGCGCCGTCCGGCACCAAGGGGTTGTAGGCGTCCAGCTCGTGCCGGATGCCGTCCTCCTCGAAGATGCGCTCGATGCGCAGCATCTCCTGCACCTGGTAGCGGATGGTGAGCTCGTCCTCGAAAAGCAGCGTGACATGGCCGCCGAGCGCCACGGTGCGGCTCTTCTTGTGCGCCATGACGCGGGCGCGGAAGGCATTGCGCTCGCGCGCGTAGGCCTCGAGGGAAAGCAGGCTGTCTCGCGTGATCATTCGCGGGAAGGTACGGCGCGCCGCCCCGTAGGGCAAATCGATTGTCGCAATCCTATCGATTGATATGCGCTAAGCCGTCCGCCTCGGCCGCGCCCTGCGCGCGGCGCGCCCGGCCGCGCGGCCGGCGGTCGGCCTGCAGGTAGCGGTGCAGCTCGAGCAGCGCCTGGCGGTAGACCTCGCGCTTGAACTCGATGACGCTGTCGACAGGCACCCAGTAGTCGTGCCAGCGCCACGCGTCGAATTCCGGATGGCCGCTGCCGCGCAGCCTGACGTCGCAGTCGCGGCCGGTCATGCGCAGGAGGAACCAGATCTGCTTCTGGCCGCGGTAGGCCTGGCGGCCGTCGTGCTTGGACCATTTCTCCGGCACCTCGTAGCGCAGCCAGTCGCGCGTGCGCCCGAGGATGCGCACGTGCTCGGACGAGAGGCCGATCTCCTCCTCGAGCTCGCGGTACATCGCCTGCACCGGCGTCTCGCCGTGCTTGATGCCGCCCTGCGGGAACTGCCATGCGTGCTGCTGCACGCGCTTGCCCCAGAACACCTCGTTCCGCGCGTTGGCGAGGATGATGCCGACATTCGGACGGTAGCCATCGCGATCGAGCATCCGACACCGCCTCTCTGAGCTAGAATCCGCTTCGATTTTTCCACAGCCCGGCTGCAAACTCAACGACTTGCAGCGCCCCGAAGCAACCCCATGCGAGCCTCGCAGTTCCTCGTCAGCACCCTGAAAGAAGTCCCGGCCGAAGCCGAGATCGCCAGCCATCGCCTCATGCTGCGCGCCGGGCTCATCCGCCGCCTCGCCGCGGGCGTGTACAGCTGGCTGCCCATGGGCCTGCGCGTGCAGCGCAAGATCGAAGCCATCATCCGCGAGGAGATGAACCGCGCCGGCGCCGTGGAGCTGTCCATGCCGGTCGTGCAGCCGGCCGAGCTGTGGCAGGAATCCGGGCGCTGGAACGCCTACGGGCCGGAGCTGCTGCGCTTCAAGGACCGGCACGAGCGCGACTTCGTGATCCAGCCGACCTCGGAGGAAGTGGTCACCGACATCGCGCGCGCGGAGCTGAAGAGCTACCGCCGGCTGCCGGTGCACCTGTACCAGATCCAGACCAAGTTCCGCGACGAGCGGCGGCCGCGCTTCGGCATCATGCGCGGGC
>JBLNDP010000181.1:0-10528 GCA_050261755.1 Clostridia bacterium | reverse complement strand
GCGCCTTCCCGCGCGACCTCGCGCGCCATCGACGCGATGGTCTCCCGCGGCACCAGGGCGAAGTCGAAGTTGACCTTGATGCCCGCATGCCGCTCCGCGACGCATTCGTAGCCTTCGCGGGCGAAGTTGGCCCGGATCGCCGCCACCACGTCGTCCGTGTAGGGCGAGACCATGCCGAAGCGGCGGGCACCCGAGGCGCGCAGCAGCTCGTCGATCGCGAGCACGGAGGAACAGGCGCGGATGCCGGTGCGCGCCTCGATCGCGCGGCAAAGCTCGCGGTCGCGCTCGAAGCCGAGCCAGCCCGCGGAAGTGCCGTTCCAGCAAATCGAGTCGCAGCGGGCGTCGGCGAGGAGGTCGGCGGCAGCGAGCATCGGCGCGCCGTCGAACTGGCCCAGCGCCGAGGGAGAGAGGCTGATCTCCGTGACGCGGAAGCGCCCGAAGTGCGCCGTCGCCTCCGGCACATTCGCGAGCATGCGCGCGACCACGGGCTCGAGGGTCGAGTTCGAGGAAGGGGTCAGCATCCCGAGGCGGGCGGGCGGCGGCAAGGGCGGCACTCTAGCTTGGATTGCAGCAGAATACCGGCCATGCTCGACTTGGCGGTTCGCAATGCGATCGTGGTGACCGAGCACGAAGCCACGCGCGGCGAGATCGGCATCCGCGACGGCCGCGTCGCGGCGCTCGGCGAGCGGGTCGGCCCGGCCCGGCGCGAGATCGACGCGCAGGGCCGGCGCGTACTGCCGGGCGGCGTCGACGGCCACTGCCACCTCGACCAGCCGATGCCGCCGCCGCTGCGCATGGCGGACGACTTCGCGAGCGGCACGCGCTCCGCGGCCTGCGGCGGCACCACCACCGTGATTCCCTTCGCGGCGCAGGAGAAAGGGGCGTCGCTGCGCGCCGCGGTCGACGACTACCATCGCCGCGCCGCCGGCAAGGCGCTGGTGGACTACGCCTTCCACCTCATCGTCACCGATCCGACGGAAGAAGTGCTCGCGCGCGAGCTGCCGGCGCTGATCGCGGAGGGCTATACGTCGTTCAAGGTCTACATGACCTACGACGACCTCAAGCTCGGAGACGGGCAGATCCTCGACGTCCTCGACCTCGCGCGCCGGCACGGCGCGCTCACCATGATCCACGCCGAGAACTCCGAGTGCATCGAATGGCTGACCCGCCGCCTCGAGAAGGCCGGGAGGACGGCGCCGCGCTTTCACGCCGAGGCGCGGCCGATGCTCGTCGAGCGGGAGGCGACGCACCGCGCCATGGCGCTCGCCGAGCTCGTGGACGTGCCCATCCTCATCGTGCACGTCTCCGGCCGCGAGGCCGTCGAGCAGATCCGCTGGGGACGCGAGCGGGGCTTTCGCGTCTATGCGGAGACCTGCCCCCAATACCTGTTCCTCACGGCCTCGGCGCTCGGTCTCGAAGGCTACGAGGGCGCGAAGTGCGTCTGCAGCCCGCCGCCGCGCGACGAGGCGAATCAGGCGGTGATCTGGCAGGGGATCGAGGACGGGCTGTTCACCGTCTTCTCCTCCGACCACGCGCCGTTCCGCTACGACGATCCGCTCGGCAAGAAGCCCGGCGGACGGGAGGTTCCCTTCCGGCACATCCCGAACGGCATCCCCGGCATCGAGACGCGCCTCGCGCTCCTCTATTCCGCCGGCGTGCTCGGCGGTCGCCTCTCGCCGCAGCGATTCGTCGAGCTCACGGCCGCGAACCCGGCCAGGCTCTATGGCCTGTATCCGCGCAAGGGCACGATCGCCGTCGGCTCCGATGCCGACCTGGTGATCTGGGAAGAGCGCGAGCTCGAGATCCGGAACACGGACCTGCACCACGCGGTGGACTACACGCCCTACGAAGGCCAGCGCCTGCGGGCCTGGCCGGCCGCGACGCTCTCGCGCGGCGAGCTCGTCTGGGACGGGCGCTCGGCGATCGGCCAGCCGGGCCGCGGGCAGTTCCTCGCCTGCGGCCTGCCGCAGCCTTTCTAAAGCATCCCGTCGCGCTCGATGAAGCGCACGATCGCCTCGAGGCCCTGGCCGGTCTTGAGGTTCGAGAACACGAACGGCCGCTCGCCGCGCATCTTCTTCGCGTCGCGGTCCATGACCTCGAGCGAGGCGCCCACCATGGGCGCGAGGTCGACCTTGTTGATCACCAGCAGGTCGCTCTTGGTGATCCCCGGCCCGCCCTTGCGCGGGATCTTGTCGCCGGCCGCCACGTCGATGACATAGAGCGTCAGGTCGGAGAGCTCCGGGCTGAAGGTGGCGGCGAGGTTGTCGCCGCCGGACTCGATGAGGATGAGGTCGAGCCCCGGGAAGCGCTGGTTGAGGCGATCCACGGCCTCCAGGTTGATCGACGCATCCTCGCGGATGGCCGTATGCGGGCAGCCGCCGGTCTCGACGCCGATGATGCGGTCCGGCGACAGCGCCTCGTGGCGCACGAGGAACTGCGCGTCCTCCTCGGTGTAGATGTCGTTCGTCACGGCCGCGATGTTGTACTTGTCGCGGAGCGTGCGGCACAGCGCCAGCATGAGCGCGGTCTTTCCCGAGCCTACGGGCCCGCCGATTCCTACCCTTAATGTCATGACCTGAAGAGCCTCGAGTACTGGGTTTCGTGCTTCGACGAGAGGATGGCCAGCCCGGGCGCGAAGTTGCCGAGCGCCTCCTCCGGCATCGCCTGCGCCTGGCGGACGATCTCCGCGATGCGGCCGCCCAAGTCCAGCAGCATCTTCTGCCCGTCCGTTTGCCCGAGCGGCACGGCCTTCACGGCGGCCATGACCTGATTCTCCATCCAGGCGAAGAGATACGCCGTCAGCGCTTCCTCGGGCGCAATGCCCCATTGCCGGGCGGCATGAGCGAATACCGCCGGGAAGGAAGGCTCCGCGCAGTCCAGCGGCTCGAGCCCGAGCTCCGGCAGGAGGCGGTTCAGCGAATAGCCCATCTGCACCGTCTCGGCGCGGAGCTCGGCGGTCTCACGGCTCGCCAGGAATTTTTCATTTTGAGCTTCTTCAAAACAATTCAGGAACAACGGCGCTTCCATCCGCGCCACGGACAGCATGAGGACGTCCTCGATCCACTGGCGCGCACTGGCGGCATCGCGCACGATCCCCGCCTCCACCGCAGCCTCCAATCCCTGCGAGTAGCTGTAGGCGCCAACCGGCAGCGTGGGGCTCGCGAGCTGCAGGAGCCTAGTGTTTATGGCCATGCCCGTGGTGATGGTCGTGGCCATGGTCATGGCCGTGATCGTGGTCATGGCCATGATCGTCGTGATGATGGTCGTGGATCTTCGCCGCCCCGTGCTCGTGGCCCACGCCGGAATAGGCCCCGGCCTCCGGCTCGAAGGGCGCCGTGACATGGCTCACTTTCGCGCCGAGCCCGTCGAGCATGCGATCGAGGACATGGTCGTGGGCGATGCGCAGGTACCCGTCGCCCACTTGCACGGCGACGTGGCGGTTGCCCAGGTGGTACGCCACCCGCGCCAGATCCTTGGGCGTCTTGGCTTCGACGTGAAGAAGGTCTTCCGGAGAAGAAACGATCTCGAAGACGCGCCCATCGGACGCCGTCACCAGGTCGCCCCCTCGCAGCACCTCGCCGCGAGGCAGCATGACGCCGACCTCCTCGCCGGAGGCGAGCTTCGCCTTGAAGCGGCTCTTCTGCCGCGTCTCGAAAGGCAGCTCGAGCCGGCCCTTCACCTCGATCTTGTAGGCCGCGCGCGCGACCTTGAGCTTCGACTTGATCTCGACCATCAGAAAAGAAAATACCTTTGCGCCATCGGCAGGATCGTCGCCGGCTCGCACACGAGGAGCTCGCCGTCGGCGCGCACCTCGTACGTCTCGGGATCGACGTCGATGTGCGGCTGCCAGTTGTTGTGGATCATGTCCTTCTTGCCGACCTTGCGGATGTTCTTCACGGCGACCAGGGGCTTGTGCAATTTCAGCTTCTCCAGCTCTCTTCCCTTGAGGGAGAGCTTCGAGACGAACGTGACCGAGGATCCAAGAGCCTTGCCGAAGGCGCCGAACATCGGCCGGTAGTGTACCGGCTGCGGCGTCGGGATCGAGGCGTTCGGGTCGCCCATCGCCGCGGCGGCGATCACCCCGCCCTTCAGGATGAGCGAAGGCTTCACGCCGAAGAAGGCCGGGCGCCACAGGACGAGGTCCGCCAGCTTGCCTTCCTCGATCGATCCGACCTCGTGCGAGATGCCGTGGGCGATGGCCGGATTGATCGTGTATTTCGCGATGTAGCGTTTGATCCTTCCGTTGTCGCTCTCGGCCGGGTCATTCTTCAATGAACCCCTTTGCAGCTTCATCTTGTGCGCCGTCTGCCAGGTGCGGATGATCACCTCGCCCACGCGCCCCATCGCCTGCGAGTCGGACGACATCATCGAGAACGCGCCCAGGTCGTGCAGGATGTCTTCGGCGGCGATGGTCTCCTTGCGGATGCGCGACTCGGCGAACGCCACGTCCTCCGCGATCGCGGGATCGAGGTGGTGGCAGACCATCAGCATGTCGAGGTGCTCGGCGACGGTGTTCGCGGTGTAGGGCATCGTCGGGTTGGTCGACGAGGGCAGCACGTTGGGCTCGCCGCACACGCGGATGATGTCGGGCGCATGGCCGCCGCCCGCCCCCTCCGTGTGGAAGGTGGCGATCGAGCGGCCTTTCATGGCGGCGACCGAGGTCTCGACGAAGCCCGACTCGTTCAGCGTGTCGGTGTGGATGGCGACCTGCGTGTCGGTCTTCTCCGCCACGGCGAGGCAGTTGTCGATCGCGGCGGGCGTCGTCCCCCAGTCCTCGTGGAGCTTCAGGCCGATGGCGCCGGCCTTTATTTGCTCCTGCAAAGGCAGGGGCAGCGAGGCGTTGCCCTTGCCGAGGAATCCGAGATTCATCGGAAACGCCTCCGCTGCCCGCAGCATCTGGCGGATGTGCCAGGGACCCGGCGTGCAGGTGGTCGCGAAGGTGCCGGTCGCCGGCCCCGTGCCCCCGCCGATCATGGTGGTGACGCCGGACATCAGCGCCTCCTCGATCTGCTGCGGGCAGATGAAATGGATGTGGCAGTCGATGCCGCCGGCGGTGACGATCATCCCCTCGCCGGCGATCGCCTCGGTCCCCGCGCCGATCGGGATCGTCACGCCCGGCTGGATGTCCGGGTTTCCCGCCTTGCCGATCTTCCAGATGCGGCCGTCCTTGATGCCGATGTCCGCCTTGACGATGCCCCAGTGGTCGACGATGAGCGCGTTGGTGATGACCGTGTCGGCGACCTGCGCCGAGGCGCGCTGGCTCTGCCCCATGCCGTCGCGGATCACCTTGCCGCCGCCGAACTTCACCTCTTCGCCGTAGACGGTGAAGTCCCTCTCCACCTTGAGCCACAGCTCGGTGTCGGCGAGCCGGACGCGATCGCCGGTCGTCGGGCCGAACATCTCGGCATAGGCCTGGCGCGAGATCTTCATTTCAGGGCTCCCATCACCTTGCCGGCGAATCCATAGATCTTCTTGTCTCCCGCCACCCGGACCAGTTCCACCGTCCGCGTCTGTCCCGGCTCGAAGCGCACGGCCGTTCCCGCGGCGATATTGAGCCGGCAGCCGTAAGACTTCTTGCGCTCGAACTTCAGCGCCTCGTTCACCTCGAAGAAGTGGTAGTGCGAGCCGACCTGGATGGGTCGATCGCCGCTATTCACGACTTCGAGCCTCACCGTGCGACGGCCTCTGTTCAGCTCGAGGTCGCCGGCAGCAACCTTGATCTCGCCCGGGATCATGGGATGGGGTTGTGCACGGTGACGAGCTTGGTGCCGTCCGGAAAGGTCGCCTCGACCTGGATCTCGGGGATCATCTCCGGCACGCCTTCCATCACTTCGTCGCGCTTCAACAGCGTCGCGCCCCAACCCATGAGGTCGGAAACCGAGCGGCCATCGCGCGCACCTTCCATGATGGCGGCGCTGAGAAAGGCGACCGCTTCCGGGTAGTTGAGCTTCAGCCCGCGCCCCTTGCGCCGCTCGGCGAGGAGCGCTGCGGTGAAGATGAGAAGCTTGTCCTTCTCCCTCGGCGTGAGGTCCATCAGGTCCCCCAGATTCTCGGTTCTACCGCCTCCAGGCCCAGCACCGCGGGCCGGAGGATCTTCCAGAGGCGCACGAAGCGCCGCTTGGCCTGCTCGCTCGAATCGCCCAGGTGACGCGCGAGCAGGACCCCAGGCAGGAGCGTAATGGCCACCTCCTCGACCTCGCGGCACGCGGCAACGGTCGCGGCATCGATCGCCGGCGAAGCCGCCACGAGCGTCGCGCAGACGCTCCGCCCGTTCAGTCCCGCGGCCGAGCGCATCAGGCGCCCGCCCGCCTCCACGTCGCCCCGCTCCCACCAGAGAAGCCGTCCATCGCGGCGAAGAGAGTTGCGCAGGGATAAGCGACCCTTGGCGAAGCGCTCCCCCGAGCCGGTGCGGCCGAGGCAGAGGATTTCCCAGCCCAGATAGCGGGCGCCTTGGGCGAGCTCGACCTCGCAACGCACGTCGGCGAGCGCGCCGTCGAAGACGATCGTCTCCTGCGGCAGCCATTCGAGCGCGCCGTCGACGCGGAAGCGCAGCGCCTGGCGTGCCCACGGTCCGCCGCTGCGGTACCACTTGCCTGCGCCGGGCGTGGTGAGCAGCACGTTGGCGCCGGAAGCCACGTCGATGCCGACCTCGAGCTCGTCGCCGCCCGCGATGCCCGCGGGCGGATGCACGACGATCGCATGGCACACGCGAGGCCCTTCGGGATAGAGCGGCTTTTGCACGGCGAGCGGCCCGTCGAAGCGCTTCTCGGCGAGGATGGTCTGGTCGCCGCGCAGCGCAAAGCCGAGATCGAGGCGCGCCTTCCACGAGACCGCAAGCGGTTCGCAGGAAGCCGCGATGGGCTCGGCCAGGCGCATCGGTCGATCATACCGCGAGGCGCTGGCGCACCCCGTCGCGTTCCATGTCCGCGCCGCGGCCGCGAGCCACGATCTCGCCGCGCTCCATCACCAGGTACTGGTCCGCGAGCGAGCGAGCGAAGTCGTAGTACTGCTCGACGAGCAGGATGGCCATCTCGCCGCCGCCGGCGAGCACGCGGATGGCGCGCTCGATGTCCTTGATGATCGACGGCTGGATGCCTTCGGTCGGCTCGTCCAGGATGAGCAGCTTCGGCCCCATGGCGAGCGCGCGGCCGATCGCGAGCTGCTGCTGCTGGCCGCCGGAAAGGTCGCCGCCGCGCCGGCCGAGCATCGTCTTCAGGACCGGGAAGAGATCGAAGATGCGCGCCGGGATGCGCGCGCCCGGCGGGCGGCTCGCGAGCCCCATCTCGAGGTTCTCCTCCACCGTGAGGCGCGGAAAGATCTCGCGGCCCTGCGGCACGTAGCCCAGCCCCGTGCGCACCCGCTCGTGCGGCTTCTGCCTGGTGATTTCCTTTTCATCGAAGGTCAGCAGTCCCGTACGCGCCGGAATCAGGCCCATGAGGACCTTGAGCAGCGTCGTCTTGCCCACGCCGTTGCGGCCAAGGAGCGCCGTCACCTTGCCCGCCGGCACGTCGAAGGCCACGTTGCGCAGGATGTGGCTGCCGCCGTAATACTGGTTCAGGTTTTCGACCCTCAGCACGAACGCCCTTCCCTCGAGAAGTTATCGGCCAAGATAGACCTCGATCACGCGCGGGTCGCTTTGCACCTCCTGCATCGGCCCTTCGGCGAGCACGCTCCCCTCGTGCAGCACCGTGACCTTGCGCGCGATGCGGCTCACGAACGCCATGTCGTGCTCGACGACCACCAGCGAGTGCTTGCCGGCGAGCGAGAGGAAGAGCTCCGCCGTGCGCTCCGTCTCCTCGTCGGTCATCCCGGCGACCGGCTCGTCGAGGAGCAGGAGCTTGGGCTCCTGCATGAGGAGCATGCCGATTTCCAGCCACTGCTTCTGGCCGTGCGACAGCAACCCGGCGATGCGGCGGGCCTCGCCCGTCAGGCGGATGAGCTCCATGGTTTCTTCGATCTTCTGCTTTTCTTCCGGCGACAGCCGGGCAAAAAGCGTCCTGCGCACCCGCTTGTCCGCCTTCATCGACAGCTCGAGGTTCTCGAACACCGTGTGGCGCTCGAAGATGGTCGGCTTCTGGAACTTGCGGCCGACGCCCGCCTGCGCGATCTGCGCCTCGGACAGGCGCGCCAGGTCGATGGTCTGGCCGAAGAACGCCGTGCCGGCGTCGGCGCGCGTCTTTCCGGTGATGACGTCCATCATGGTCGTCTTGCCGGCGCCGTTCGGGCCGATGACGCAGCGCAGCTCGCCCGCGTCGATGGAGAGCGAGAGGTTGTTGAGCGCCCGGAACCCGTCGAAGCTCACGCTGATGCCGTCCAGGTACAGGACGACGCCGTGCGTGAGATCGACGCCGTCCTGCGCCACGTGGCTTCCGCCGCTTCCGGCCGCGCCGCCGACGGCGATGGGATGGGCGGCTACGCTGGCCATTGCCTTCTCACCTTCTTGAGCAGCCCGGCGATTCCCTCGGGCAGGAAGAGCGTCACGACGATGAAGAGCAGCCCGAGGAAGAAGAGCCAGTATTCCGGGAAGGCCTGCGTGAAGAAGCTCTTGGCGCCATTCACGAGTCCCGCGCCGAGCGCCGCGCCGGCGAGCGTGCCGCGGCCGCCCACCGCCACCCAGATGGCGATCTCGATGGAGTTCGCCGGCGACATCTCCCCCGGGTTGATGATGCCGACCTGCGGCACGTACAGGGCGCCGGCGATGCCGCACAGGATCGCCGACACCGTCCAAACAAAGAGCTTGTAGTGCAGCGTGTCGTAGCCGCAGAACATGACCCGCGTCTCGGCATCGCGGATCGCGGCGAGCACCCGGCCGAACTTCGAGGTCACCAGCCAGCGGGAGAAGAGAAGCGTCGCGATGAGCATGGCGCCGCTCAGGGCGCACAGCGTCATGCGCATCCTCGGCGTGGCGATCGGGATGTCGAGGACCCGGCGGAAGTCGGTGAAGCCGTTGTTGCCGCCGAAGCCGGTCGCGTTGCGGAAGAAAAGCAGCATCGCCGCGAACGTGAGCGCCTGGGTGATGATCGAGAAGTACACCCCCTTCACGCGCGAGCGGAAGGCGAAGTAGCCGAACACGTACGCGAGCAGGCCCGGCACGACGACGACGAGCATCGCGCACCACCAGAACGAGTCGGAATTCCACCAGTGCCAGGGAAACTCCTTCCAGTCGAGGAACACCATGAAGTCGGGCATCGGCTGGCGGTACTGGCCGTCGGAGCCGATCTGCCGCATGAGATACATGCCGAACGCGTAGCCGCCCAGGGCGAAGAAGAGGCCGTGCCCGAGCGAAAGGATCCCGGCGTAACCCCAGATCAGGTCCATCGCGACCGCGACGATCGCATAGCAGGTGATCTTGCCGAGCAGGGTCACCCAATACGTGGAAACGTAGAAAGCGGAGTCCTGCGGAACGAAGAGGTTGAAGAAAGGCAGGACCACGAAGACGAAGAGCGCGAAGGCGCCCATCAGGGCCCAGCCCTTCGGGCCATAGAGGCGGCCGGCGGTCATGCGTCCACCGCCCTTCCCTTCAGGGCGAAGAGGCCCTGCGGCCGCTTCTGGATGAAGACGATGATGAAGACGAGCACCGCGATCTTCGCGAGCACTGCGCCCTGCCAGGTTTCGAGGAGCTTGTTGGCGAAGCCCAGCCCGAGCGCGGCGTAGACCGTGCCGGCGAGCTGGCCGACGCCGCCGAGCACCACCACCATGAACGAGTCGACGATGTAGCCCTGGCCGAGGTCGGGGCCGACGTTGCCGATCTGCGAGAGCGCGCAGCCGGCAAGGCCGGCGATGCCCGAGCCGAGGCCGAACGCCCAGGTGTCCACGCGGCCGGTCGGCACGCCGACGCAGCCGGCCATCTCGCGGTTCTGCGTCACGCCCCGCACAAAAAGCCCCAGCCGCGTCTTGTTCAGCAGGAGATAAATCAGAAAGAGAACAAAGATCGAAAAACCGATGATGACGATGCGGCTCCAGGGCAGCACCAGGCCCGTCAGGACTTCGATGCCGCCCGACATGAACGCCGGGTTCTCGACCTGCACGTTCTGCGCGCCGAAGATCGTGCGCACCGCCTGGATGAGGATGAGGCTGATGCCCCAGGTCGAAAGCAGCGTCTCCAGCGGCCGGCCGTAGAGCCAGCGGATGACCGAGCGCTCCAGGATCATCCCCACGGTCGCGGAGACGAGAAACGAGATCGGGACCGCGGCGACCAGGTACCAGTCGAAGTACGCGGACCCCTTGAAGAGGTTCTGCATCACGTAGGTCGAGTAGGCGCCGATCATGATGAGCTCGCCGTGCGCCATGTTGATCACGCCCATGAGGCCGTAGGTGATGGCGAGGCCGAGCGCGGCGAGCAGCAGGATCGAGCCGAGGCTCACGCTGGTGAAGACCGTGCCGAGGCGCTCGCCCCATGCGAGGCGGCCCTCGATGGCGCTCAGGCTCTTGCGCGCCTCGCTGCGGAGCTCCTCGTCCTTTTCCGTCTCCAGGAAGCCGAGAAGCAACGTCTTCGCGCTGGGATTGCTCGAGGCGCCGAGCTTCTTCG
>JBLNDP010000180.1:0-10398 GCA_050261755.1 Clostridia bacterium | reverse complement strand
TCTGCGCATTCGACGACGTCGACGGCTGCACGAACACCGTCATCCAGACCATCCAGGCCGGCATCCCGGTCGCGCGCTGCGACATCGTCTGCGAGAAGACGGTCGCGGCGATCAACAAGTACAAGAAGACCAACTACCGCGTCGCGCCGACGGTCTTCTTCGAGTTCCACGGCTCGAAGAGCTCCGTGGTCGAGCAGGCCGAGGCGGTGCAGGCCATCGCCAAGGAGCACGGCGGCAAGGACTTCGTCTGGGCGACCAAGCCCGAGGAGCGCACGCAGCTCTGGCAGGCGCGCCACGACGCCTACTTCGCCTGCCTGCAGATCCGCCCCGGCTCGCGTGCCGTCTCCACCGACGTGTGCGTGCCGATCTCGCGCCTCGCCGAGTGCGTGCACGAGACGATGGAGGACGTGAAGAGCTATTTCGCGCCGGTGCCGCTGCTCGGCCACATCGGCGACGGCAATTTCCACCTGATGCTCCTCGTCGACCCGGCGAAGCCCGAGGAGACCGAGGTGGCCAAGAAGTTCAACCAGCGGCTGGTGGAGCGCGCGCTGCGCCTGGAAGGCACCTGCACGGGCGAGCACGGCGTCGGCCTCGGCAAGAGCAAGTCCCTCCAGATGGAGGTCGGCGACGACGTCATCGACGTCATGCGCGACATCAAGCGCGCCTTCGACCCGGAGAACCTGCTCAATCCGGGCAAGGTATTGCCCCCGGTTCAATAGTCTTCGCGTGTCCGCGGAAGCGAACCTGAAGAAGCTCGGCCTCGACCTCGGGGCCGTGTCCGCCCCGGTCGCGAACTACGTCAACGCGGTCCGCACCGGCCAGCTCTTGTTCCTGGCGGGCAAGGGCCCGCGCGCCGGCGCCGACGGCAAGCGGCCGCAAGGCAAGCTCGGCCGCGAGTTCACGCCGGAGCAGGGCTACCAGCACGCGCGCAGCGTCGGCCTCGACCTCCTCGCCGTCATGCGCGCGGAGCTCGGCAGCCTCGACAAGGTGAAGCGCGTGGTGAAGCTCCTCGGCATGGTGAACGCCGTGCCGGAGTTCCAGGACCATCCCAAGGTGATCAACGGCTGCTCGGATCTCTTCGTCGAGGTCTTCGGCGAGCGGGGCAGGCACGCGCGCTCGGCCGTCGGCATGGGCTCCCTGCCCATGGGGATCCCCGTCGAGATCGAATGTATCGTCGAGGTGGAGTAGCTGAAAACCGGGCTCCGTCCCGGTCTCCCCTTAAATGGTCATTACCGTCTTGCGGTAATGCTTCAGCTCTTCGATCGACTCGTAGATGTCGGCGAGCGCCTGGTGCTTGCCTTCCTTGGTGAGCCCCTTGCCGGCCTCGGGCTTCCAGCGCCGCACCAGCTCCTTCAGCGTGGAGACGTCGAGGTTGCGATAGTGGAAGTGGGCCTCGAGCTGCGGCATCCAGCGCGCGAGGAAGCGCCGGTCCTGGCAGATCGAGTTGCCGCACATCGGCGAGGCGCCGGCCGGCACGTGCTGCGCGAGGAAGTCGAGGGCGGCACGCTGCGCCTGCGCCTCGTCCATCGTCGAGCCCCGCACCTTCTCGATCAGGCCCGACTTGCCGTGCGTGCTCTTGTTCCAGGCGTCCATGGCGCCCATGACCTCGTCCGGCTGGTGGACGACCCACGCCGGGCTTTCGGCCACCACCGCGAGCTGCGCGTCCGTGACGACGATGGCGAGCTCGATGATCCGGTCGGAGTCGGGCTGCAGGCCCGTCATCTCCATGTCGATCCAGGCAAGGTTGTTGGCGTCGGCGCCCATGGTTGATTTATTCTCTCACGACGCATGACGAACGCTTTTACCGCCCTCTTCCTCGCCGCCCTGCTATCGGCCACCGCCACCCGCCTCTGGCTCGCGGCGCGCCAGGTCCGGCACGTGCGCGCGCACCGCGACGCCGTGCCGCAGACCTTCGCCGGCTCCATCCCGCTCGAGGCGCACCAGAAGGCCGCCGACTACACGGTTGCCAAGGCTCGCCTCGGCATGGTCGACATCGCGCTCAGCGCCGTGCTCGCGCTGTGGCTCACGCTCGGCGGGCTGATCGAGCTGCTCTCGGGCGCCGTCGGCCGCTGGCTCGAGCCCGGGTCGGTGGGCCACGGCACCGCGCTTCTCATCGCCATCTTCCTGGTGCAGGCGCTGGCCGGCCTGCCGCTCACCCTCTACCGCACCTTCGTGGTGGAGGAGCGCTTCGGCTTCAACCGCATGACCTGGCGCCTCTTCCTCGTCGACCTCGTCAAGCACACGCTCGTCGGCCTCGCCCTCGGCGTGCCGCTGCTCCTCGTCGTGCTCTGGCTCATGGGCCGCATGGGCGAAGGCTGGTGGGCGTACGTCTGGATCGTGTGGGTCGCCTACTCGCTCGCGATGATGATGGCCTACCCGGCGTTCATCATGCCGCTTTTCAACAAGTTCACTCCGCTCGCCGAAGGGGAGCTCGCGCGCCGCATCGGCGCGCTCCTGGAGCGCACGGGATTCCATTCCCGGGGACTCTTCGTGATGGACGGCTCCAAGCGCTCGAGCCACGGCAATGCGTTCTTCACCGGCTTCGGCGCGGCGAAGCGCATCGTCCTTTTCGACACGCTGGTGAGCCGCCTCCAGCCGCCGGAAGTGGAAGCGGTCCTCGCGCACGAGCTCGGCCACTACAAGCTGCACCACATCGCCAAGGCGATGGCGCTCACGCTGGGGGTGTCCTTCGCCGTGCTCTTCGCGCTCGGCCAGCTCATCGGCCGCGAGTGGTTCTACCAGGGGCTGGGCGTGGCGACGCCGAGCGACGCGGCGGCGCTCGCCCTCTTCTTCATCGTGCTGCCGGAGCTCCTCTTCTTCCTGCATCCGCTGACCAGCCTCTACTCGCGCAAGCGCGAGTATGAGGCGGACGCCTACGCGACGCGGCACGCGAGCGCGGCGGACCTCGTGAAGGCGCTGGTCAAGCTCTACCACGACAACGCCGCCACGCTCACGCCCGATCCGGTGCACTCGGCGTTCTACGACTCCCACCCGCCGGCGGCGATGCGCATCGCCCGCCTGCAAGGCGCATGAGCGACCTGGCGAAGAAGCGCTGCAAGCCCTGCGAGGGCGGGGTCGCGCCCTACACCGACGCGCAGGCCCGGGAGCTCCTCGCGCAGCTCAAGGGCTGGATCATCGAGGACGGCAAGCTGGTGAAGCTGTACCCGTTCAGGGACTACTACCAGACCATGGCCTTCGTGAACGCGCTCGCCTGGATCTCGCACCGCGAGGACCACCATCCCGACCTGCAGGTGGGCTACAACAAGTGCCGCGTCGAGTACTCCACGCACGCCATCGGCGGGCTGTCGGAGAACGACTTCATCTGCGCCGCCAAATGTGACCAGCTCTTCGGGCTGTAAAGGCCCGTCCGCGCTGTTCTCGCCATGAAGCGGATCTTCAGCACCTTCAACCTGGCCGCCGCCCACCACGCGAAGAACCTGCTCGAGGTGGAGGGCATCCGTTCGGTGGTGAAGAACGAAATCCTGTCTTCCGCCATGGGCGAGCTGCCGCCGGCCGAATGCCAGGTCGAGGTGTGGATCCTGCGCGAGGCCGACGCCGCGCGGGCGGAGGAGATCCTGAAGCGGAAAAGCGAGGGCGGAGAGCCCTGGCGCTGCGGCTGCGGCGAGACCTGCGAGGCGCAGTTCACGCAATGCTGGCGCTGCGGCGCCTACCGCGCGTAGCTCAGAGCAAGCGCGCGATCGTCACGATCATCAGGACGAACACCCACACGACGAGCGCCCGCCAGACGAGGCCGACGGTGCTGTCGAGGAACGGGCCATCGGCCGGCTCGCCCAGGCCAAGCTCGGGCCGCGCCAGCATGCCCTCCATCTGCTGCACCGGCATGCCGAGGCGAACGCCCATGGCGCCCGCTCCGGCGGCGAGGACGACGCCGGCGTCCGGGTCGAGCCACGCGCGCGCCTGGGTGCGCCAGCAGTAGACCGCGTCCTCGAAGTCGCCCACTACGGCGAAGGCGGCCGCGGTGACGCGCACCGCGGGCCATTCGAGGACGTGGAAGGCCTTCTGCGCGAACTCGCCGAAACCGCCGAGGCCGCGCCAGCGGCCGGCGAGGTACGCCGCGAGCCGGTAGAGGATGGCGCCGCTCGGGCCCGGCAGGATCACGAACCAGAAGAGCACGCCGAAGACGTGGCGGTGCGAGGCGAGCAGCGCTTCCTCGATGGCGAGGCGAACGACCTCCTCGCGGCTGCGCACGACGCCGGAGGCGCCCTGCCAGGCGTCCAGCTCCTGGCGCGCGCGGTCGATGTCGCCGCTCTTCACCGCGAGCTGCAGCGCCGTGAAGTGGTGGCTGAACTGGCGGAAGCCGAGCGTCAGGTAAAGGACCGCCACGTTGAAGGCGAGCGCGACGAAGAAGTGGGCCGCCCGCGCGAGCTCGTGCAGCGCGACGGCGATCAGCACCGCCGGCAGCACGGCCACCAGCCAGGCGACGATGCCGTGCTGGCGCTCGCCGCCGTTGAACGTCTGCTCGAGCCAGGCGGAAAACCCGCCCAGCGCCGCCGCGACGCTGCGCCGCTCGGCGAGCGGGCGCCACTGCTCGAGGAGCAAGGCCAGGATGATGGAGATCACCGACACAAAGGCATTCTATACAATCGGTTACGAATGAAGATCACCCCGCCCTACGGCTACGGCGAAGTCGTGCCGCTGCAGAAGACGCACCGCGTGCTGATGCCGGGCGGCACCACGCCCGCTTTCTGCCGCAACCTGAACGCGCTCGCGCTTTCGATCGGCGAGTTCACCGCCGCGGCGCGCGACTATCCGATCGTCTTCATCTCCATGGACGGCGGCAAGACGCACGCGCCGGTGGTCGTGCTCGGGCTCGACGCCGAGTCGAACCTCTTCGTCGGCGACGACGGCGAGTGGGACCGTGCCGCGTACCTGCCGGCGTTCGTGCGCCGCTACCCCTTCTGCATCTCGAAGCTCTATGTCGACGGCGAGCCGCGCGGCGAGCGCGTGGTCTGCATCGCCTCGTCGCACGTCGACGCCGGAGGCGTGGCGCTCTTCGACGCTGCGGGCGAGCCCGCGGCCGTGTGGCGCAACACCGAGCGGCTGCTCGCGGAGTACGAGGCGGACCTCGACCGCACGGCGCAGGCCTGCGCGGTGTTCGGCCGCCTGCAGCTGTTCGAGCCGTTCTGGATGGAGCTCTCCGGTGGCATGCAGTCGCAGGTGAAGCTCGCCGGCATGATGCGCGTCTCGGAAGCGAAGCTGCGCGACCTGAAGCCCGCCAGCCACAAGGCGCTCGTGGCCAAGGGGCTCATGGGCGTCATCTACGCGCACCTGCATTCCCTCGACAACTTCCGCCGCCTCGCCGAGCGCCGCGCCGCGCGACAGGCGGCACAGCTTGCGCGTCAGCGCGGCTCGTCGGGCGCGAGGTGACGGTAGAGGTTGACGATCATTCCAGCGGTCGCGCCCCAGATGTAGTGGCCCTCGTAGGGCATCTCCCAGTAGGCGACCGTGCGGCCCATGAGCTCGCGCGTGCGCCGCACGTGGTTGCGCGGGTCGAGCAGGAAGGCGAGCGGCACCTCGAAGACCGTTTCCACCTCGTTCGGGTCCGGCCGCAGCTCGAGGGGCGGCACGACGAGGCCGACCACGGGCGCGACGCGGAAGCCGGTGCGCGTGAGGTAGTCCGGCAGGCGCGCGATGACTTCCACGCGCTCGGGGTCGAGGCCGATCTCCTCCTGCGCCTCGCGCAGCGCCGTGAACTCCGGCGACGCGTCCGAAGGCTCCGCGCGGCCGCCCGGAAAGGCCACCTGCCCCGAGTGCGCCTTGAGGTGCGCGGTGCGCTGCGTGAGGAGGAGCGTAAGCCCGGCGGCATGGGCGATCACCGGCACCAGCACCGCGGCCGGCGTCACCGCCTCCGGCTCCCGCCCCGCCCCCTCGTCGCCGTATACTGAGAAGACCGGCGGCGTAGTGCGCTTCAGCCGCTCCCGCAGGCCGGCGACGTCCAGCTCCATCAGAGGAGGCTCACCATGAAACGCATCGTGCTCGCCGCCGCGCTCGGCCTGGCCGCCTCAGCGGCCCTGGCGTTCCACTGCCCCAGCGACATGAGGAAGATCGACGCCGCGCTCGCCAAGAACCCGAAGCTCTCGGCCGAGCAGCTGGCGCAGGTGAAGAAGTACCGCGCCGAAGGCGAGGCGTTCCACAAGGCCGGGAAGCATCAGGACTCGGTGGATACGCTCGCCAAGGCGATGGCCATCCTCGACATCAAGTAGCGCCGGCTACGGGATCAGGACCACCGAGCCGGTGGTCTTGCGGCCCTCGAGGTCGCGGTGCGCCTGCGCGGCGTCCGCGAGCTTGTACTTCTTCGTCGTCTCGATCTTCACCTTGCCGGACTTGACGATGTCGAAGAGCTCCTTCGCGCGCCAGACGAGGTCCTCGCGCTTGGCGATGTGCGTCGCGAGCGTCGGGCGCGTGACGTAGAGCGAGCCCTTGGTCGACAGGATGCCGAGGTTCACGGGCGCCACCGCGCCGGACGCGTTGCCGAAGGAAGCGATGAGGCCGCGGGGCGCGAGGCAGTCGAGCGAGCCTTCCCACGTCGCCTTGCCCACGCCGTCGTAGACCACCGGCACCTTCTTGCCGCCGGTGATCTCCTTCACCTTCTCGACCCAGTTCTCGGTGCTGTAGTTGATGACGTAGTCGGCGCCGTGCTCCTTGGCGAGCTTGCACTTGTCGTCGGAGCCGGCGGTGCCGATGGTCTTCACGCCGAGGGCCCGGAGCCACTGGCAGGCGATGAGGCCGACCCCGCCGGCGGCGGCGTGCCACAGCACGGTCTCGCCTTTCTTCACGGGGTAGGTGGTGAAGATGAGGTAATGCACCGTGAGGCCCTTGAGCAGCATCGAGGCCACCTGCTCATCGGTGATGCCGTCCGGAATCTTCACCAGGCGGTCGGCGGGCACGAGGCGCAGGTCGCAGTACGAGCCGGGCAGCCCCGTATAGCAGACGCGGTCGCCCTTCTTCAGGTCGCTCACGCCGCTGCCGACCGCGTCGACCACCCCGGCGGCCTCGTTGCCGGCCACCGCCGGCAGCTGCATCGGGTAAAGGCCCGAGCGCTGGTAGGTGTCGACGAAGTTCACGCCGATCGCCGTGTGGCGGATGCGCACCTGCCCCGCGCCGGGCTCGCCGACCTCCACGTCGTCGAGCTGCAGGACCTCGGGGCCGCCTTGCTTGTGGTACCGGACTGCCTTTGCCATCTTCGTCTCCTGTCTTTCGGGGGTTATGCCGCCCTATTTCTTCGGTTGCATGGCCTCGAGGGCGGCCTTCTGCACCTCGAGTCCCTGGATCGAGAACTTCACCATGTTGAGGTTCATATTGAGCCACGCTTCGACCGAGCGCAGGTCGGAGATTCGCTTCTCGATCTCCTTGGGGTCCAGCGTGGGCATGGCCATCCCCGGCAGGGGGACGCCGAGCTGGCCCCACAGCCTGCGGTACATCTCGAACGGGTCCTGCGGCGCGGAGCCTGAAGGGGGCGTGTCAGCCATGGGCGGCCTCGGTCTGGTCGAAGAACTGGCGCACCTCCGCCTCGCGCGCCACGGTGTCCTGGTAGCCCAGGTCGATGAGGGCGCGGCAGAAGGACTCCTCGAAGAGGAGGTAGCTGGCGAGGTTGGAGCCGGAGCGGTTGAGGGCGCCCGTCGGGCGCAGGATGAAGCGCACCGAGCGCGGCAGCTCGTGGATGAAGCGCGCGGCGATGCGCTCGATCGGCTGCGACGGGGCGATGAAGAGCACCTTCACCGGCCGGAGCTGCACGGCGGACTCGGAGAGCTTCTCGCTCGGAATGAGGCTCACGGTGCGGTTGATGCGCTCGAGCCGCTCGATGTCCACCATGAGGCTGTCGAGGAAGATGCTGTTCAGCGCGTGGCCGGCGATCTGCGCGAGGGACGGATAGACGTTGGAGCGGGCGCGCCCCTCGCCCTGGTTCTGCCGCCCGGTGCCGACGACGAGCACCCGGTCGGCGCCGAGGTGCAGGGCCGGGCTCACCGGCGCGATCTGGCGCATGGAGCCGTCGCCGAAGAACTCGCGGTTGAACTTCACCGCCGGGAAGATGAAGGGCAGCGCCGAGGAAGCGAGCAGGAGCTCGAGGCTGAGCGGCACGGCGGCGCCGATCCTCTGGTTGCGCTCCCAGCCGTCGAGGCCGCTGCCGCCCTGGAAGAACGACACGCTCTGGCCGGACGTGTAGCCCGAGGCCGTGACGCACGCGGCGTAGAGCGCGCCGGAGTCGATGTTCTCCTGGATGCGGCCGAAGTCGAGGTTCTTGTCCAGCATCTCGCGCAGCGGCGTGTTGTCGAGCAGGGAGACCGGGCTGCGCGGCGTGATCAGCATCATCGCGGCGAGCCAGCGGGCGCCGCTGCGCGCGATGCTCAGCGAGTCGGTGCGGTAGATGTGGTCGCAGTGCATGTTCTCCCACACCTGGAGCAGGTTCGCCACCGCGCTGCTGAAGTCGTCGGCGAACACGCCGAGCGTCGTCGAATTGATCGCACCGGCCGAGGTGCCGCACAGGATCGGGAAAGGGTTGCGCTTCGGGTTGCCGAGCAAGTCGCGCACCGCCTTGACCACGCCCACCTGGTAGGCGGCGCGCGCGCCGCCGCCGGTGAGCACGAGCCCCGCGCGCGGCTTCGGCGCCCCGGCCGCGCGCGACTCGGAGGCGAGCTTCGCCTGGCCCGCGGCGGCGGTCATCTCAGAAGAGGCTCTGCTCCTGGCCGCGCGGCGCGTTGGCGTCCGCGACGGCGAGGGCCGTCATGTTGACGATGCGCCGCACCGAGGCCGACGGCGTGAGGATGTGCACCGGGCGCGCGGCGCCGAGCAGCATCGGCCCGACCGTCACGCCGCCGCCGGCCGCGGTCTTGAGGAGGTTGATCGCGATGTTTGCGGCGTCCAGCGTGTGCTTGATGAGCAGGTTCGCCTCACCCCGCATCTTCGTGCGCGTGAAGACCTTGAGCCGGATTTCCTCCGACAGCGCCGCGTCGCCGTGCATCTCGCCCTCGATCTCCAGGTCCGGCGCCCGCTCCGTGATGAGGGCGAGCGCGCGCCGCATCTTCTGCGCCGACGGCGTGTCGATGGAGCCGAAGTTGGAGGCCGAGAGCAGCGCCACCTTGGGCGTGACGCCGAAGCGGCGCATCTCCTCGGCGGCGAGCAGCGTCATCTCGGCGACGTGCTCGGCGTCCGGGTCCGGCGTCACGTACGTGTCGCAGATGAACACGGTGCGCGAAGGCAGGATGAGCGCGTTCATCGCGGCGTACTGCCGCACGCCGGGCCGCAGGCCGATCACCTGGTCGATGTAGTGCAGGTGCAGCGCGTGGGTGCCGAAGGTGCCGCACAGCATGCCGTCGGCCTGGCCCTTGTGGATCATCATCGCGCCGATCAGCGTCAGGCGGCGCCGCATCTCGATGCGCGCGTACTCGGGCGAGACGCCCTTGCGCTCGGTGAGCTGGTGGTAGGTCGTCCAGTAGTCGCGGTAGCGCGCGTCGAACTCCGGGTTCACCAGCTCGAAGCCGTTGCCGGGCCGCACGCGCAGGCCGAGGCGCTCCAGGCGCTGCTCGACCACCTGCGGCCGGCCCACCAGGATCGGCTTCGCCAGGCCCTCGTCGACGACGATCTGCGTCGCGCGCAGCACGCGCTCGTCCTCGCCCTCGGCATAGACGATGCGCCGCGGCGCGGCCTTCGCCGCGATGAACAGCGGCTTCATGATGAGGCCCGAGTGGTAGACGAACTGCGTCAGCGACTCGCGGTAGGCGTCGAGGTCCGCGCGCGGCCGCGTCGCCACGCCCGAGTCCATCGCCGCCTTCGCCACGGCGGGCGCGACGCGCGCGATCAGGCGCGGGTCGAAGGGCCGGGGAATGATGTAGTCCGGCCCGAAGCTGATCGACTCGATGCCGTAGGCGAGCACCACCTGCTCCGAGGTCTCCGCCTGCGCGAGTTCCGCGATGGCCTTGACGGCCGCGAGCTCCATCTCCGCGTTGATCGTCGTCGCGCCGACGTCCAGTGCGCCGCGGAAGATGAACGGGAAGCAAAGGACGTTGTTGACCTGGTTGGCGTAGTCGGAGCGGCCGGTGGCGATGACGCAATCGGGCCGTGCCTGCTTGGCAAGCTCCGGCAGGATCTCCGGCTCCGGGTTGGCGAGCGCGAGGATGAGCGGCCGCTCGGCCATCTTCTTCACCATCTCGGGCTTGAGCACGCCGCCGGCGGACAGGCCGAGGAAGATGTCCGCTCCCGCGATCACTTCGTCGAGCTTGCGCGAGCGCGTCTCGACCGCGAAGCGCTCCTTGTCCGGGTCCATCAGCTCCTTGCGGCCCTTGTAGACGACGCCGGCGAGGTCGGTGACGGTGATGTTGCCGCGCGGCAGGCCCATCTTGACGAGGAGCTCGAGGCAGGCGAGCGCCGCGGCGCCCGCGC
>JBLNDP010000179.1:0-13605 GCA_050261755.1 Clostridia bacterium | reverse complement strand
GCGCCGGTGAAGCTCATCTTCCCGCTCCTCGTCTTCATCTTCCCCACGACCTTCATCGTGCTCGGCTTCCCGATCGCGATGAAGTTCCTGGCGCTGGGACAGCTGTGATCCGCGGTGCGCTGCACCGGGAGGGCGGGCGGCCGCCCCTTCCGCGCGTCTGGCGCGCCGCAAGCGCGTGGGAGCGCGCGCGCGGCCTGCTCGGCCGCGCGCCCCTCGCGCCCGACGAGGCGCTGCTCCTCGAGCCGTGCAGCTCCGTGCACACCTTCGGCATGCGCTATGCCATCGACCTCGCTTACCTCGACCGCGAGGGGCGCGTGCTGCGCGTCGTGCCGCGCGTGAAGCCGGCGCGCCTCTCGGCGCGCCCCGGTGCGCGCGCGACGCTGGAGATGGCGGCGGGCGCTGCGGAGGCGCTCGGGTTGCGGCCGGGGGAGCGGCTGGAGTGGAGGCCGGCCGCGTGAGGCGCGCCGTGCTGGCGGCATTCCTCGCCGCAGCGGCGGCGTGCGCCGGGTGCACGGGCGGCAGCGCCTGGGAGGCGAAGCCGCTCGACCCGGACGCGGACCTCGTGACGATCAACCGCGAGGCGGAGCTCGCCTACGAAAGCGGCGAGGCGGCGAAGGCGGAGGCGCTCTACAAGAGCCTGGTGCGCAAGATGCCGAACGATGCCGAGACCTGGTTCCGCCTCGGCAACCTGTACGCCCGCAACAACCGGCCCGACGAGGCCGCGAACGCCTACCAGAAGGCGCTGCTCGCCAACAACGCCGACCCGCGCGCCTGGCACAACCTCGGCGTGGTGCGGCTGCGCCAGGCCTGGGCGGCGATGCTGCAGGCCTACGACAACCTCAAGTCCGGCGATCCGCTCTACGAGTCGGTCGAGGCGACGCTGCGCGATCTCGAGAAGATCCCGCTCATCGAGCCCGACGCCAAGGCGCGGGAGAAGAAGCCGTGAAGCGCCCCGGCGGGCGGCAGGAACGCGGCCAGGCGCTCGTCGAGTACCTGATCGTCTTCCCGTCGCTCCTGCTCGTGATCCTCGGCGCGGTGCAATTCGCGCTCCTCTACCACATGAAGAACACGCTGCAGTACGCCGCCTTCGCGGCGGCGCGGCAGGGATCGCTCAAGAACGCGAAGATGAACACGATCAAGGACGCGCTCGCCGCCGGCCTCACGCCCATGTTCACCTTCAAGCCCGACATGGGCTCGCTCGCGAAGGGGCGCGCGATTGCCGCGATCGAGGTCTACAACCCGCTCACGATGAAGGTGGAGCTGCTTTCGCCCACCAAGGAGGCCGGCGCCGACTTCGGCTCCGACGACCCCGCGGACTCGGGCAAGCGGCTGATTCCCAACGACAACCTCATGTACCGGGCGAGCAGCACGGGCGGCAGCTCCGGCGTGAACGTGCAGGACGCCAACCTCCTGAAGATCCGCGTGACCTACTGCGCGAAGCTCGTCGTGCCGGTGGTGAACGTGGCCATCTACGGCATGCTGAACGGCATCACCGGCGCGAAGGACCTGGCGGGCGAGTGGTTCGGCGATCCGGTCACCACGAGCGTCGCGACCACGCCCAACATGTGCAGCCAGCTCAAGGACCGCATCGGCAGCAAGGTGGACGCGGTGGTCGACGCCGCCGGCGACATCGGCGTGGACATCAGCTTCCTGAACGACGCGCTCTTCGACATCTCGAGCGCCGTATCGGGGTTCACGGTGCCCGGCCTCGACTGGGAGATCGGCGGCTACCGCATCCCGATCACCGCCGAGGCGGTGGTGCGCATGCAGAGCCCGGCGCAAGTGGAGAAGTGAGCGCGAGATGAGGCGGCAATGAGCCGGGCGAAGCGCTCCATCGTCGCGGCGCTCGCCCTGGTTGCCGCGACGCCGTCGCGCGCCGCGGTCGACCTGCAGCCCGGCGAGTGGCTGGTCGGCGTGATGATCGAGGTGCCGGGCGGCCGGGGCCCCAACCCGGGCAAGCTAGAGCAGGAGACCTGCCTGCAGCCCTCGGACGCGCAGAGGCTGGTCGTGCCGCCGAACTCGCCCTGCCAGGTGTCGGAGCTGCGCGAGACTCCCCAGGAAATCACCTGGAAGGTGTCGTGCAGCCAGGGGCCGATGCGCACGCGCGGCAGCGGCCGGCTCCAGTTCTTCGGCGACCGCTTCAAGGGCACGATCGCCATGCGCGCCGACCCGCCGTACGACATGGTCCTGACGCAGCACCTCGCCGGCAAGCGCCTCGGCGAGTGCAAGTTCCCCCGCAAGCCGCCCGCCGACCTGAAGCGATACGAGGACGGCTGACCCGCGCGCCTTGACCGCAGTCAAGGCGCCGCAGCGGCCACTCTCTTTAAGGTCGCACTTTCCCAAAATCAGAAGACAAGCGAGCGCCCATGCCGTCCGACATCGAAATTGCCCAGGCCGCGAAGATGAAGCGCATCGCCGAGGTCGCGCGCGAGCGCCTCGGCATCGCGGAGGAGCACCTCGAGCCCTACGGGCACTACAAGGCGAAGGTGTCGCTGAAGTACCTCGACACCTTGAAGGGGAAGAAGGACGGCAAGCTCATCCTCGTCACGGCCATCAGCCCGACGCCGGCCGGCGAGGGCAAGACGACCACCACGGTCGGCCTCGGCGATGCGCTGAACTACATCGGCAAGAAAGCCATCATCTGCCTGCGCGAGCCCTCGCTCGGGCCGGTGTTCGGGGTGAAGGGCGGCGCCGCCGGCGGCGGCTACGCGCAGATCGTGCCGATGGAGGACATCAACCTCCACTTCACGGGCGACTTCGGCGCCATCCAGCTCGCGAACAACCTGCTCGCGGCGCTGATCGACAACCACATCAGCCACGGCAACGAGCTCGGCATCGACGTGCGCCGCATCCAGTGGCGGCGCGTGCTGGACATGAACGACCGCGCCTTGCGCGACATCGTCGTCGCCCTCGGCGGCACGGCGAACGGCTACCCGCGCGAGGACGGCTTCGACATCGTCGTCGCCTCCGAGGTCATGGCGATCTTCTGCCTGTCGACGTCGCTCGATGACCTGAAGAAGCGCCTGGGCAACATCGTCGTCGCCTACACGCGCGAGCAGAAGCCGGTGAAGGCGAGCGACCTCATGGCGCATGGCGCGATGACGGTGCTCCTGAAGGACGCCCTGGCCCCCAACCTCGTGCAGACCCTCGAGAACAACCCCGCGTTCGTGCACGGCGGACCGTTCGCCAACATCGCGCACGGCTGCAACTCGGTGCTCGCGACGCAGAGCGCCCTCAAGCTCGCCGACTACGTGGTGACGGAGGCCGGCTTTGGCGCCGACCTCGGCGCCGAGAAGTTCCTGGACATCAAGTGCCGCAAGACGGGGCTGCGGCCGAGCGCGGCGGTCATCGTCGCGACGATGCGCGCCCTCAAGTACCACGGCGGCGTCGACGTGAAGGAAGTGAGCAAGGAGAACCTCGCCGCCCTGGAGAAGGGCCTGGTCAACCTCGAGCGCCACGTCGAGAACGTGTCGAAGGTCTACAACATCCCCTGCGTGGTCTCGATCAACAAGTTCACCTTCGACACGCCCGCGGAGCTGAAGCTCGTGACCGAGCGGATGAACAAGCTGGGCGTGCAGGTCGTGACCGCCAACCACTGGGCGGAAGGCGGCAAGGGCGCAGCCGACCTGGCGAAGATCGTCGTCGGGCTGTGCGAGCAGCCGTCGAAGGCGCAGTTCGTCTACGAGGACGCCGATCCGCTCTGGGAAAAGATCAACAAGATCGCCAAGAAGGTCTACCGCGCCTCCGAGGTGACCGCCGACGCGAAGGTGCGTGCGCAGATCAAGAAGCTGCAGGACGACGGCTACGGCCACTTCCCGGTGTGCGTGGCGAAGACGCAGTCCTCGTTCTCCACCGACGCCGCGCTGCGCGGCGCGCCGTCGAACCACGTGGTGAACATCCGCGAGGTGCGCCTGGCTGCCGGCGCGGAATTCGTGGTGATGATCTGCGGCGACATCATGACGATGCCGGGGCTGCCGAAGGTTCCATCGGCAAACAAGATAGATCTGGTCGACGGAAAAGTGGTCGGCCTGTTCTAAAATCGCCCCATGGAGTTTCTTGCCACGCAGGAGTTTTGGCTCGGCCTGGCCAAGATCATCGGCGTCAACATCATCCTGTCGGGCGACAACGCGGTGGTGATCGCGCTGGCAGCGCGCTCGCTGCCGCAGAAGCAGCAGAAGATGGCGGTGTTCTGGGGCTCCGGCGCCGCCATCGCCATGCGCATCGTGCTGACGCTCTTCGCCGTGGCGCTGCTTTCGCTTCCCTGGCTGAAGGTCGCGGGCAGCGTCCTGCTCTTCTGGATCGGCATCAAGCTGCTCGTCCCCGAGGAGGACGAGGCCGACATCGAGGCGAGCGACAAGATGCTCGCCGCCATCAAGACCATCCTCGTCGCCGACCTGGTGATGAGCCTCGACAACGTGATCGCCGTGGCGGCGGCCGCCGGCGGCAGCCTCGTGCTGCTCGTCCTCGGCCTGGCGATCTCCATCCCGCTCGTGATCTTCGGCGCGACGCTCCTCATCAAGCTGATGGAGCGCTATCCGGTGATCATCACCGTCGGCGCGGCCCTCATCGGCTGGGTCGCCGGCGAGATGCTGGCGACCGACCTGGCGCTCAAGGACTGGCTCTCCGGCCTGGGCGCGAGCTACGTGAACGACAAGCCCTCCCTCGGTGGCGTAAGCTTGGAATACGTGCTGGGAGCGGTCGGCGTGGTGATCGTCGTCGTCGCGGGCAAGTGGATCGCATCGCGCAAGGCGTCGGAGGAAGTCGAAACGACCACGCCCTCCGCCTAAGGCGCGGCGGAATTCTTGACGGCTGTCAATGTCCAAGGCCGTGATCCATCAGGACAATGGGACAAATCGGCTCTAACCGGGCACGCTAGAAGGCCCGGCGGCTAACGCAGCAATCCTTAGGAGGAGTTGCATGAAACGCAGACTGATCCCCGCCCTCGCGGCGTCGCTCGTCGCCTCGGCCTTCGCACTTCCCGGCGCCGCGCTCGCCTGGGAGCCGACCAAGACCGTCGAGTTCGTCGTCCCCGCCGGCACCGGCGGCGGCGCCGACCAGATGGCGCGCGCCATCCAGGGCATCGTCGCCAAGCATTCCCTCATGAAGCAGTCGATGGTCGTGGT
This sequence comes from Clostridia bacterium, assembly GCA_050261755.1. Classification (GTDB taxonomy): domain Bacteria; phylum Pseudomonadota; class Gammaproteobacteria; order Burkholderiales; family SG8-39; genus SCGC-AG-212-J23. Next base: position 8,482 of record JBLNDP010000179.1, on the reverse strand, counting down.
GAACAAGTCCGGCGGCGCCGGCGCCGAGGGCTTCCTCGACGTGAAAAACGCCAAGGGCGACCCGCACAAGATCATCATCACGCTCTCGAACCTGTTCACCACGCCGCTCGCGACCGGGGTGCCCTTCAGCTGGAAGGACCTGACGCCGGTCAAGATGATGGCGCTCGACGAATTCGTCCTGTGGGTCAACGCCGAGACGCCCTACAAGACCGCGAAGGACTACATCGACGCCGCCAAGAAGGCGGGCCCAGGCAAGATGAAGATGGGCGGCACCGGCTCGCGCCAGGAGGACCAGATCATCACCGCGGCGATCGAGCAGAAGACGGGCGTCAAGTTCACCTATATTCCGTTCAAGGGCGGCGGCGACGTCGCCGTCCAGCTCGTCGGCAAGCACATCGACTCGACCGTGAACAACCCGATCGAGGCCGTCGCCCACTGGAAAGGCGGCAAGCTGCGGCCGCTGTGCGTCTTCGATGCGAAGCGCATGCCGTACAACGACAAGATCGCCGAGGGCAAGTCGTGGGGCGACATCCCGCCGTGCAAGGACCAGGGCCTCGACGTCGAGTACCTCATGCTGCGCGGCATCTTCATGGCGGGCGGCGTCTCGCAGGACCAGGTGGCCTACTACGTCGACGTCCTGAAGAAGGTGCAGCAGCAGCCCGAGTGGAAGAAGCTGATGGACGAGGGCGCCTTCAACACCACGTCGCTGGAAGGCAAGGAGTACGCCGACTGGGTGGCGAAGGAAGAGCAGCGCCACATCGCGCTCATGAAGGCCGCCGGCTTCATCCACGGCCAGAAGTAAGGGTGCGATGAGCGAAGACCGCGGCCAGCAGGCCGCGTTCAGCCAGAGGAGCGCGGAGGTCGGAGTCGCCGCGCTCTTCTTCATTCTGGGCGCCATCGTCGTCTGGGACAGCGTTCGCCTCGGCGCCAGCTGGGGCAGCGACGGCCCGGAGGCGGGCTACTTCCCCTTCTACGTCGGCCTGATCGTTTGCCTCGCCTCGCTCGTGAACCTGATCTACGGCGTCGCGAGCCGCAAGGTGGCGGGCAAGGCCTTCGTGGAGCGCGGGCAGCTCAAGCTCGTGCTGAGCGTCCTGGTGCCGTCGTTCGCCTATGCCCTGCTCATCGGCGGGGTAGGACCCTGGAACGGCCTCGGCATCTACGTCGCCTCAACCATCTTCATTGCCTTCTTCATGCGCTGGCTCGGCGGGTATGCATGGTGGAAGGTCGTGGCCGTGAGCATCGGCACGAGCGTGTTCTTCTACGTCATCTTCGAAGTCTGGTTCCTCGTGCCCCTGCCCAAGGGCCCGCTCGAGAACCTGCTGGGCCTGGGATAGGACATGGCCGAGATCGAGGCCCTTTTCCAGGGCTTTCTCGTCGCGCTCACGCTGAAGAACGTGATGTTCATGTTCGTCGGCATCGTGCTGGGCGTCATCATCGGCGTGCTGCCCGGCCTCGGCGGCGCGAACGGCGTGGCGATCCTCCTGCCCCTCACGTTCTCGATGGCCTCGCAGCCGGGCGGCACCACGACCGCGATCATCCTGCTCTCGTGCATCTACTGGGGCGCGCTCTTCGGCGGCGCCATCACCTCGATCCTGTTCAATATTCCGGGCGAGCCCTGGTCGGTGGCCACCACCTTCGACGGCTATCCGCTCGCGCAGCAGGGCCGGGCGGGCAACGCCCTGACCGCCGCGTTCACTTCCTCCTTCGTGGGCGCGCTGGTCGCGGTGATCGTGATCACGTTCCTGTCGCCCATCGTCGCCAACTTCGCGCTCGAGTTCGGCCCGCCGGAGTTCTTCTCCGTCTACCTGCTCACGTTCTGCGCCTTCATCGGCATGAGCAAGGAGCCGCCATTCAAGACGCTCGCCTCGATGATGCTCGGCTTCGCGCTGGCGGCGGTCGGCACCGACCCGGTGACCGGGACGCTGCGCCTCACCTTCGGCACCGAGAAGCTCCTCAACGGCTTCGACTTCCTCGTGGCGGTGATCGGCCTCTTCGGCATCGGCGAGATCCTGCTCACGCTTGAGGAGGGCCTCGCCTTCAAGGGCGCCTCGGCCAAGATCAACGTGCGCGTGGTGCTCGAGACGTGGAAGGAGCTGCCGCGCTACTGGATGACGTCGCTTCGCTCGGCCGCGGTGGGCTGCTTCATGGGCATCGTGCCCGGCGGCGCGACGCCGGCCTCCTTCATGTCCTACGGCGTGGCGCGCCGCTTCTCGCCCAACGGCGAGCGCTTCGGCATGGGCCAGGTCGAGGGCGTGGTGGCGCCGGAGACCGCGGCGCACGCGGCCGGCACGTCGGCGCTGCTGCCCATGCTGACGCTCGGCGTGCCGGGCTCGCCGACCGCGGCGGTGCTCCTCGGCGGCCTGCTCATCTGGGGCCTGCAGCCGGGGCCGCTCCTCTTCACGGAGCAGAAGGATTTCGTCTGGGGCCTGATCGCGTCGATGTACCTCGGCAACATCGCCGGCCTCATCGTCGTGCTCACCTGCGTGCCGCTCTTCGCCGCGATCCTGCGCATCCCGTTCTCCGTCATCGCGCCGATCATCGTCGTGATCTGCGCGATCGGCTCCTTCACGGTGCACAACTCGCTTTTCGACGTGTGGATGATGCTGGTCTTCGGCGTCGCGGGGTACGCGCTCAAGAAGACCGCCTACCCGCTCGCGCCGATGGTGCTGGCGATCGTCCTCGGCGACCGGGCGGAAGCCGGATTCCGGCAGGCGATGCTCGTCTCGCAGGGCGACATGACGGTGTTCTTCTCGAACAAGCTCGTCGGCACGCTCACCACGCTCGCGCTGATCCTGCTCGTATGGCCCCTCATCTCCTACCTGGTGGCGCGCGTGCGCCGCAGGTGAGCGCCTAGCCGGCTTCTGCGTCTACCCGAGCTTCTGCTTGAGGCGCGAGAGCGTTTCCGGCGTGAGGTTGAGGTAGGCGGCCAGCTCCTTCTTCGGGATGCGGCCGGCGAGCTCGCGGTGCTTGCGGTGGAAGCGGGAAAGCCGCCCGGGCGCATCGAGCAGGTGCAGGGTGATCGAGTGCGCCATGACTTCCGACATCAGCTTCATGACCTCGTACTCGAAGCGCGACTTGACGTCCGGGTGGCGCTCGAGGAACTCGACCCACACCTGCATGGCGAGCTCGGCCGTGCGGACCTTGGTGACGGCGACGATGGAGTAGGGAACCGGCGTGCGCAGGCGCCACGCGGCGTAGGACGTGTCCATCTCGGTCTCGGCGGCGAAGCGCAGGATCATCTCGCGCCCCTCCGGGTTCGAGACCACGCGCTTGAGCATGCCGTCGAGGATGAAGAACTGCTCCATCTCCTCGTCGCCCTGGCGCACGAGCGGGTCGCCCTTGCGGTAGTCGGAGACGACGAGCAGGGGCTCGAGCTCGGACCATTGCGCGGAGGTCATGCCCTGCAGGACCTGGTTCTGGCGCAGCTGCAGGCGCAGGCTGTTGCGCTGAGGATGGGAAGCGAGCGCGGTCACGGGAGCCGAATTCTAGTCCCTTGACCTCAGTCAAGGCCGCATGCGCGAGGGGCTTCTTACCATAGCGTCCCCCGAAACTGGAGGTTTCCATGGGCACCGTAGAACCCCAAGTCGCGAACGAAGCGCAGGCCGCCACGGTCGACGGCTTCCAGCTCGTCATCGACGCCCTCAAGCTGAACGGGCTCGACACCATCTACGCGCTGCCGGGCATCCCGATCACCGACCTGACGCGCCGCGCCCAGGCCGAGGGCCTGCGCGTGCTCTCCTTCCGCCACGAGCAGAACGCGGGCTACGCCGCTTCCATCGCCGGCTTCCTCACGCAGAAGCCCGGCATCTGCCTCACCGTCTCCGCGCCGGGCTTCCTCAACGGCCTGAACGCGCTCGCGCACGCGACGGTGAACTGCTTTCCCATGATCCTGATCTCCGGCTCCTCCGAGCGCGAGATCGTCGACCTGCAGCAGGGCGACTACGAGGAGATGGACCAGCTCGCCATCGCGAAGCCGGTCGCGAAGGCCGCGTATCGCGTCCTGCACGCCGACGACATCGGCGTCGGCATCGCGCGCGCCATCCGCGCCGCCGTCTCGGGCCGCCCCGGCGGCGTGTACCTCGACCTGCCGGCGAAGCTCTTCGCGCAAAGCATCGATGCCGCCGTCGGCAAGAACTCGCTCATCAAAGTCGTGGATCCGGCGCCGCGCCAGATCCCGGCGCCGGAAGCCGTCAAGCGCGCGGTCGACCTGCTGAGGAATGCGAAGAAGCCCCTGATCATCCTCGGCAAGGGCGCCGCGTACGCGCAGGCCGATGCCGAGATCAAGGAGCTGGTGGAGAAGACCGGCATCCCGTACCTGCCGATGTCGATGGCGAAGGGCCTGCTGCCCGACACGCACGAGCTGTGCGCCTCGGCGGCCCGCTCCTTCGTCCTGCCGGGCGCGGACGTGGTGATGCTCATCGGCGCGCGCCTCAACTGGCTGCTCTCGCACGGCAAGGGCAAGACCTGGGGCGGCAAGGGCGCCAAGGACTGGGGCGGCCAGAAATTCATCCAGGTCGACATCTCGCCGCAGGAAGCGGACAGCAACGTGCGCATCGACGCGCCGCTGGTCGGGGATATCGGCTCCTGCGTTTCCGCCTTGCTCGCCTCGATGGGGAGCAGTTTTTCGAACCCCCCTGCCGAGTGGCTGAGCGCGGTCGCGGAGAAGAAGAAGGGCAACGTCGCCAAGATGGCCGAGACGCTGGCGAAGAACCCCTCGCCGATGAACTTCCACAGCGCGCTCGGCGTAGTGCGCGACATCGTCAAGGCCAATCCCGACGCGATGTTCGTCAACGAGGGCGCCAATGCGCTCGACTTCACGCGCTCGATCGTCGACATGTACAAGCCGAGGAAACGGATCGACGTCGGCACGTGGGGCATCATGGGCGTCGGCATGGGCTACTGCGTCGCCGCGGCCGTGACGACGAAGCAGCAGGTGATCGCGATCGAGGGCGACAGCGCCTTCGGCTTCTCCGGGATGGAAGTGGAGACGATCTGCCGTTACAACCTTCCGGTGTGCATCGTCATCATGAACAACAACGGCGTCTACAAGGGCACCGACCAGAACCCGCGCGGCGGCGACGTGGCGCCGACGGTGTTCGTCAAGGACGCGCGTTACGAGAAGCTGATGGAGGCCTTCGGCGGCGTCGGCGTGTATGCCAAGACGCCGGCCGAGCTGCGCAAGGCCATGGAAGACGCGATCCGCTCCAAGAAGCCGACGCTCATCAATGCCGTGATCGACGAGACCGCCGGCACCGAGAGCGGCCGCATCACCAGCCTCAACCCGACCGCAGGAAAGAAAAAATAATGGAAGCACTCAAGGGCGTACGCATCCTCGACATGACGCACGTGCAGGCGGGGCCGACCTGCTCGCAGCTGCTCGCCTGGATGGGGGCGGACGTGATCAAGTTCGAGAACCCGCAGGGCGATGCGACGCGCGGCCAGCTCCGCGACGTGCCCAACGCGGACTCGCTCTACTTCACGATGCTGAACTGCAACAAGCGCTCGATCACCGTCAACATGAAGACGGCCGAGGGCAAGCAGGTGTTCGTCGACCTGCTGAAGAAGTGCCACATCATCATGGAGAACTTCGGCCCGGGCGTGCTCGACCGCTTCGGCTTCACGTGGGAGAAGATCCACGAGATCAACCCGAAGATCGTCATGGGCTCGATCAAGGGCTTCGGCTCGAGCGGCCCGTACGCCGACTTCAAGGCCTACGAGAACGTGGCGCAGGCGATGGGCGGGGCGATGAGCACGACAGGCGTGCCCGACGGCGCGCCGTTCGTCACCGGCGCGCAAATCGGCGACTCGGGCACGGGCCTGCACCTCGCCATCGGCCTGCTCGCGGCGCTGCGCCAGGCGGAGCACACGGGGCAGGGGCAGTACGTCGAGGTGGCGATGATGGACGGCGTGATGAACCTCTGCCGCGTCAAGTTCCGGGACCACCAGCGCCTCGCCCGCGGCGAGCTGCCCGAGTACTCGGTTCCCACGTACAAGGGAATGGGGGAAGTGCCGCGCGCCGGCAACGATTCCGGCGGCGGGCAGCTCGGCAACGCGATCCACTGCAAGCCGCACGGCGCCAACGACTGGCTCTACATCGTCGTCCAGGAAGCCGTGTGGGAGCCGCTCGCCAAGCGCATCGGCCCGGACCTCGGCATGCCGGAGCTCGCGGCCGACCCGCACTTCGCCACCATCTCGGAGCGCCGCAAGAACCAGCAGCTCATGTGGACGCTCATCAACAAGTTCGCGGAGAAGTACACCAAGCGCGAGCTGATGGCGATCCTGAACCCGCTCGACGTCCCGTGCGGCCCGATCATGAGCACGCAGGACCTCGCGAACGACGAGCACGTGCGCGGCCGCGACATGTGGGTCGAGCTCGACCACCCGCAGCGCGGCAAGTGGTTCAACGTCGGCATGCCGATCAAGCTCTCCGCCTCGCCGGCCGTCATCAAGCGCTCGCCCACGCTCGGCGAGCACACGGACGAGGTCCTGAAATCCGTCCTCGGCTACGACGACTCGAAGATCGGTTCCCTGAAGAGCGCGGGAGCGTTTTCCATCCCGCCGAAGTCCCCGAAGAAGGCGGCCTAATGAAGATTGCGATCATCGGACAGCAGGATTTCGGCAAGGCCGTGCTGGAGGCGTTCCTCAAGCGCGGCGACCAGGTCGCCGCCGTCTTCTGCGCGCCGGAGAAGGAAGGCGCGCGGCCCGACGCGTTGCGCGTGGCGGCGCAGGAGAAGGGCCTCAAGGTGCACCAGCTCAAGTCGCTCAAGGCGCCGGAGGCCGTGCAGGCGATGAAGGACGCGAACGCGGACATCGGCATCATGGCGTTCGTCCTGCAGTTCGCGCCGCAGGAATTCGTGAAGATCCCCAAGCACGGCACGATCCAGTATCACCCGTCCCTGCTGCCCAAGTACCGGGGCCCCTCGTCGATCAACTGGCCGATCTCGCGCGGCGACAAGGAAACCGGCCTCACCATCTTCCGGCCGACCGACGGCCTGGACGAGGGCGCCGTCATCCTGCAGAAGAGGACGCCGATCGGCGAGAACGACACCCTGGGCGAGGTCTACTTCAACCGCCTCTTCCCCATGGGCGTCGAGGCGATGCTGGAAGCGGCCGACCTCGTCACTTCGAACAAGCACAAGGAAGTGGTGCAGGACGAGTCCCAGGCGTCCTACGAGGGGTGGTTCCGCGAGGCCGAGGCGAAGATCCACTGGGCGAACCACGTGGACTTTATCCATAACCTGATCCGGGGCGCCGATCCGGCGCCCGGGGCCTGGACGACCCTGAACGGCACGAAGCTCCAGCTTTTCGACAGCCGCAAGGAGTCGGTGCGCACCTTCGGCGCGGTGAAGGGCAAGGTCGGGGAGGTCGTGGAAATCAAGGACGGCCGGCTGGTCATTACCGCCCAGGGCGGCCGCATCCATGCGGGGAAGGGCAAGCTCGGCGACGGCAAGAAGCTCGCCGCAGCCGAGCTCGGCATCAAGCCCGGGGCGCTCCTCGGGTCGTAAACGGGGCGGAGCAAGCTCCTAAGCCAGAAGGCTTTGTAATTCCGGCCGGTGCCGGAGCCCTGCGCTCGCGCGTAAATATTTGACCCGACTTATATTTAGCTGCAAAAATGCGGCTTAGCCCGCTGTTTTTGGGCAGCTTTGCCTGATTCTGGGCAGTCTTGCCGCGAGGGCCGGGGGATACGGCCAGGGCGGGTTCGGGGAGGGGGCCGCGCATGAAATCCGGATTCTGGAAGACCGACTGGTTTCTCGGTCTGGTGGTGGTCGTCCTCATGCTGGTGGCCGGCGGCAGCGACCTCCTGCAGAGCCTCGAGCGCAAGGCTTACGACATGGGCGTGCAGGCGAGCTCGCGTACCGCCTCCGACCGCATCGCCGTCATCGCCATCGACGACACGAGCATCGCCAACATCGGCCGCTGGCCCTGGTCTCGCGAGGTGCACGCGAAGATGACCGAGCTCCTCGCCGGCGCGAAGGCGAAGGTCATCGGCAACACGGTCTTCTTCAGCGAAGCGCAGATCGACCCCGGCTACGTCTACGTCACGAAGCTCCTCGACATCGCGGCGAAGCCTGCCGAAGGGCAGACCGAGCCGAGCCCGCAGATGCAGCCCATCGTGGCGCTGCTCAAGGAAGCGGAAGTCGCGCTGAACACCGATCGCAAGCTGGCCGAGAGCTACGGCAAGGCAGGCAACGTCGTGCTGCCGATGGTGTTCCAGCTCGGCTCGCCGCGCGGCAAGCCGGACAAGCCGCTGCCCGATTTCGTGCAGAAGAACGCGGTCGCGGCGCAAGGCGGCGCCGACGCCCCGCCGCTGCCGACGATGTCGGTGCAGTTCCCGATCGACACCATCGGCCGCACGGCCGTGGCGCTCGGGCACCTGAACGCCAACCCCGACGTGGACGGGGGCGTGCGCACCGAGCCGCTCGTGCTGCAGTACTTCGACCAGTACTACCCGTCGTTCTCGATGATGATCGCGGCGAAGAGC
>JBLNDP010000178.1:0-3392 GCA_050261755.1 Clostridia bacterium | reverse complement strand
GGGCCTCGCGCTCACCGACGAGGATCGCCAGCGCCTGTCGCACCCGGCGGCCGGCGCCGTCATCCTGTTCGCCCGCAACTTCCAGGATCCGGATCAATTGACGGCCCTGACCGAGGAAATCGAGCGCCTGCGCGAGCCGGCGCTGCCGGTCTGCGTCGACCACGAGGGCGGGCGGGTGCAGCGCTTCAAGCAGGGCTTCACGCTCCTGCCGCCGATGCGCACGCTCGGCAAGTTCTGGGACCGCGACCGGCCGCTCGGGACGGCCGCGGCGCGCGCGGCGGCTTATGTCGCGGGCGCGGAGCTCGCGGCGCATGGCGTCGATTTCAGCTTCGCCCCGGTGCTCGACCTCGACTACGGCGGCAGCAGCGTGATCGGCGACAGGGCGCTGCACTTCGATCCGACGGCCGTCGCCGCCATGGGCGCGGCGATCGTGCAGGGCTTCGCCGACGCCGGCATGGCGGCCGTCGGCAAGCATTTTCCCGGCCACGGATTCGCGACCGCCGACTCCCATGCCGCGGTGGCGCGCGACGAGCGCGCGGTGAAGGACATCTTCAAGAAGGACGTGCTGCCGTACCGCGAGGCCATCAAGGCGGGGCTCGCTGCCGTGATGCCGGCGCACGTGATCTTCCCGCAGGCCGACCCGGAGCCGGCCGGCTATTCGAAGTACTGGCTGCAGGAGGTCCTGCGCGGGCAGCTTGGCTTCGAAGGCCTGATCTTCAGCGACGACCTGTCGATGGAAGGCGCGAGCACGGCCGGCGGCGTGCCGGAGCGCGCCCGTGCGGCGCTCGCCGCTGGCTGCGACATGGTCCTGCTGTGCAACGACCCGCAAGGGCAGAACGTGCTTCTGGAATCCCTAAGGGACTATTCGCTCCAGAAGCCGGAGCGCCTGGACCGCATGCGCCGCAAGGGCGGCAGGGACCTTCGGAAAAGCGTGGCTTACCGTGAAGCCCAGGAGACTCTGCAGAAGCTGGCCTGATTCGGCCCCCTGACAAGGGGGCCACGAGCAAAGCGGGCGGGGGTTAAGCCCGCTCCATGTACTTGCCCTCGTTGGTGTCGACCTTGATCTTGTCGCCGGTGCTGATGAAAGGCGGGACCTGGACGATCACCCCGGTCTCCATCGTCGCCGGCTTGAAGCTGTTCGTCGCGGTGGAGTTCTTGATCCCCGGCTCGGTGTCCGACACCGTCAGGATCACGGACGGCGGAAGCTGGATGCCGATCGGCCGGCCGTTGTAGAAGTTCACCTGGACCTTCATCTCGGGGATGAGGAAGCCGGACTGGCTTTCCAGGAACTCGGCGGACAGGTTGATCTGCTCGTAGTTTTCCTGGTCCATGAAGACGTAGCTGTCGCCGTCCTGGTACAGGTACTGCATGTCGCGCGCATCCACGAAGGCGCGCTCGACCTTGTCTTCCGTGCGGAAGCGCTGGTTGGTCTTGGTGCCTTGCTCGATGTCCTTCATCTCGACCTGCATGAACGCGCCGCCGCGCCCGCCGACGTGCACGTGATAGGACTTGAGGACGCGCCAGACGCGCTTGTCCCATTCGAGGAGGTTGCCGGGACGGATTTCGACTGCTTCGACCTTTGCCATGATTCGTTCCGCTGCGCTGAAAAAGGGGCGAATTCTACACGTTTATAATGACTTAGTGTTCGATGCAAAAGCCTTCATTGCCGGGTTGCCGAACCTGCCCGGCGTGTACCGCATGCTGGGGAAGGAGGGCGAGGCGCTTTACGTCGGCAAGGCCCGCGACCTGAAGAAGCGCGTGTCGTCGTACTTCCAGAAAAACCTCCCCAGCCCCCGCATCCAGATGATGGTCTCGCAGGTCGCCTCCATCGAGGTGACGGCGACACGCTCCGAAGGGGAGGCGCTGCTCCTCGAGAACAACTTCATCAAGAGCCTGGCGCCGCGCTACAACATCCTGTTCCGCGACGACAAGTCCTACCCCTATCTCGCGGTGACCGGCCATCGCTTCCCGCGCCTCGCTTTCCATCGCGGTGCCAAGGACCGCCACAACCGCTACTTCGGCCCCTTTCCGCACGCCTACGCAGTGCGCGAGAGCATCCAGCTCCTGCAGCGCGTCTTCCGCCTTCGTACGTGCGAGGACAGCGTCTTCGAGAATCGCTCGCGCCCGTGCCTCCTGTACCAGATCCAGCGCTGCACGGCCCCGTGCACCGGCAAGATCACCGCGGAGGCCTACGCCGAGGACGTCGGGAATGCCGTAATGTTCCTGGAAGGGCGCGAAGACGATGTCGTCGGGAACCTGAATTCCAAGATGGAAGAAGCGGCCGAGGCGCGGCGCTACGAGGAAGCCGCGGTCTACCGCGACCAGGTGCGCACGCTCTCTCGCATCCAGGCGCGCCAATACGTGGAATCCAACCGGGGCGTCGACGCCGACGTCGTCGCCTGCGCGATCGACAACGGCATCGCCTGTGTCAACCTCGTGATGATCCGCGCCGGCCGGCACGTGGGCGACCGCAGCTTCTTCCCGTCCAACGCCGAGGACGCCGGCGAGGCGGAGATCATCTCCGCCTTCCTCGAGCAGCACTACACCGAGCAGCCTGCGCCGGCGCTCGTCGTGGTTGAGCATGACGTGGAAGTTTCCTTCGAAAAGACCGAAGTCATCCGGCCTTCCCACGGCGAGAGGCGCGTATGGCTCGACATGGCGCGCAAGAACGCGCTCCTGGCGATCGCGCAGCGCGTGCGCGACCGGGCGACGCAGGAGGGCCGTCTGCAGGCGCTGCGCGACTCGCTCGGGCTGCCGGGGGCGCAGCGCATCGAGTGCTTCGACATCAGCCACACCATGGGCGAGGCCACGGTCGCCTCCTGCGTCGTATACGATCGCCAGCAAATGCAGAAATCGGAATACCGGCGCTTCAACATCCGCGACGTCACGCCCGGCGACGACTACGCCGCCATGCGCCAGGTGCTCTCGCGCCGCTACGAGCGCGTGACGGCCACGGGCGGCGCGGTCCCGGACCTCATCCTCATCGACGGCGGCAAGGGGCAGGCGGCCGCCGCCCGGGCGGCGCTGCAGGAGCTCGGCCTGCATCAGGTACCGGTCGTCGGCGTGGCCAAGGGGCCGGAACGCAAGCCGGGGCTGGAGGAGCTGATCCTCGAGTCGGAGGGCCGCACGCTCGAGCTCGCGCCTTCGCACCCGGGGCTGCACCTCATCCAGCAGATCCGCGACGAGGCGCACCGCTTCGCGATCGTCGGCCACCGGGCGCGCCGCGGCAAGGCGCGCGTCACCTCGATGCTCCAGGAGATCCCGGGCATCGGCGCCAAGCGCCGGCAGGCGCTGCTCTCCGCTTTCGGCGGCATGCGCGGCGTGCAATCGGCCGCGGTGGACGAGATCGCCAAGGTCGAGGGCATCAACCGCGCGCTCGCCGAGCGCATCTA
>JBLNDP010000177.1:0-3595 GCA_050261755.1 Clostridia bacterium | reverse complement strand
GGCCTGGAGTTCATCCAGGGCATGCTGGGCTACCGGACGTACGAGGTGTTCGACATGTATGCGAACACGCTGGGCGTTTTGCTGGGCTGGGCCGCGGCGCTCGCGGTTCTGCCTAGAATGCCCGCTCGTTGAAGCCCGCCGCCAGCTTCCTCACCGCGCCCATCCTGCCGACGCTCCTGCGCCTGTCGGCGCCCGGCGTGCTGCTCGTCGCATTCCAGTCGGCGGTATCGATCGGCGACACGTACTTCATCGGCCGGCTCGGCACGGTGCCGCTCGCGGGCCTTGCGCTGGTGTTCCCGCTCCTCATGCTGCTGCAGATGACCTCGGCCGGAGCGATGGGCGGCGGCGTCTCCTCCGCCATCGCGCGGGCGCTCGGCGCGGGCGACGCGGCCACGGCGCGGCGCCTCGTCGTGCATGCGCTCCTCATTGCCTGCGCCATGGCGGCGCTCTTCACGCTCGCCATCCTCGTCTTCGGCCGGCGCATCTTTTCGCTGCTCGGCGGCAGCGAGCCGGCGATTGCCGAGGCGCTCGCGTACTCGAGGATCATCTTCGCCGGCGCCATCACCGTGTGGATCGCCAACACGCTCTCCAGCATCCTGCGGGGCACCGGCAACATGCTCGTCCCCGCACTCGCGCTGATCGCCGCCGCGGCGGTGCACGTGCCGCTTTCCGGCTCGCTCGTGCTTGGCGCCGGGCCCATGCCCCAGCTCGGCATCGCCGGCGCCGCCGTGGCCTACGTGCTGACCTTCGGCCTCGCGGCGCTCTCCATGGCAGCGATCGTCTTCCGCGGCGCGAGCGTGCTGCGGCCCCGCGCGGGAGACTGGAAGCTCGAGTGGCGGCTCTTCCGCGAGATCCTGCGCGTCGGCGCCGTCTCCATGCTGTCGGCCTTGCAGACCGTGCTGACCGCGGTCGTCCTCACCGGCCTGGTGGGGCGGCACGGCACGGCCGCGCTCGCCGGCTACGGCGTGGGGCTGCGGCTCGAGCTCCTGCAGGTGCCGCTCGTCTTCGCCGTCGGCCAGGCGCTGGTCGTCCTCGTGGGCACGCACGTGGGCGCGCGCCAGCTCGAGCGGGCCAAGCGCATCGCCTGGACCGGCACGGCCCTCGGCGCCTGCATCACGCTCGCCATCGGCCTCGCCGTGGCGCTTTTCCCGCAGGCGTGGGTCGGCCTCTTCAGCCGCGACGCCGACGTGCACGAAGCCGGGTCGCTGTACCTGCGCATGGTGGCGCCGTTCTTCCCCTTCCTCGGCGCCGGCATCACGCTCTACTTCGCTTCGCAGGGCGCCGGCCGCGTCGTCCTTCCCATCCTCGCCGGCACCGCGCGCCTGGGGATCGTCATCGTCGCGGGCGCGCTGGCCGCCTCGCTCGCCGAGATCTTCGGCGTGATCGCCGCGGCGATGGCGGTGTTCGGCGTGCTGACGATGTGGTTCGTCGGCCGCGCGAGCTGGCGGCCGGCCTAGGCCAGGAAGGCGACGAGCGCGTCCAGCGTGGCGTCGGGCGCCTCGGCCATGAGCGAGTGGCCGGACACCTTGACGACCTCGACCTTGCCGCCCGCGAACGACTTGGCGAATTGCATCGCCGACTTCGGCGGCGTCATCACGTCGCGAGCGCCAAGAATGAAGAGCGCCGGGCACTTCACCGCCGCCGCGCTCTTCTCGCCGTCGGCGTAGTCATTGCACGCCTTGAGGTCGTTGTAGAGCACCCCGGGCGCAAGCCGCCGCAGCCGCGCGAGCGTATCGCCGTACATCCACATGCCGGGATTCGGGTTGCCGCCGAGGGGGACCTGCGGCGCATGGCCCCAGATGGTCTCCATGTCGAACGCGGCGTGGTCGTCGCGGCGGGCGGCGTCGAGGAACGCCTCGCCCACCTTCATGGGATAGGCGACGCCGATGAAGGCGATGCGCTCCACGCGCTCGGGACGACGGGCGGCGCATTCCAGCGCCACGAGCGAGCCCATCGAATGGCCGACGATCGAGAAGCTGGCGATTTTCAGGGCATCCGCCACGGCAAGAAGCCAAATCGCCATGGCGCCGATCGTCGGCAGCGGCGGCCCTTCCGAGCGCCCATGGCCGGGAAAGTCGAGCGCCACGGCGTTGCGCCCGTGGTAGCCGAAATAGCGGCTCTGCAGCGCGAAACTCGAATGGTCGAGGCCGGCGCCATGGACGAAGAAGACCGTGCGCTTCGCCGCTTCCAGGTCGTGCGCGGCGGTGTAGGCGAAGACTTTCTTGCCTTGGGCTTGGAGCTGCATCAGGCCTTGGAGGCGGCGCGCAAGCCGCGCTCCAGGTCCTCGATGAGGTCCTGCGGGTCCTCGAGGCCGACGGACAGGCGCACGGTGCCCGCCGTGATGCCGGATTTCGCCAGGTCCTCGTCGCTCATGCGGTAGTGCGTGGTCGTCGCCGGGTGGATGACGAGCGACTTGGCGTCGCCGACGTTGGCCAGGTGCGAGAAGACGCGCAGCGACTCGATGAACGCCTTGCCGGCGGGCCGCCCGCCCTTGATGTCGAACGAGAACACCGCGCCGCAGCCCCTGGGCAGCAGCTTCTTCGCCAACTGGTGATCCGGGTGCGACTCGATTTCCGGATACGCAATGGAGCTCACTTGCGGATTTTTCCGCAGGAACTCGACGACCTTGCGCGTGCTCTCGACGTGCCGCGGCATGCGCAGGTGCAGCGTCTCCACCCCCTGGAGGATCTGGAAGGCGGTCATGGGCGCCATGCAGGCGCCGAAATCGCGCAACCCCTCGCGCCGTGCGCGCAGGAGGAATGCGCGCGTGCCGGACTCTTCCTCGAAATCCATGCCATGGAAGCCGGCATAAGGCGCCGTCAGCGTGTCGAACTTGCCGGAGGCCTCCCAGTCGAAGCGGCCCGAGTCGACGAGCACGCCGCCGATGGCCACGCCGTGGCCGCCGAGGAACTTGGTCGCCGAGTGGTAGAGCAAATCGGCGCCCAAGTCGAAAGGCTTCATGAGGTAAGGCGTCGTGAAGGTCGAATCGACGAGCAGCGGCAGCTTCGCCTCGTGCGCAATCGCCGCTACGGACGGAATGTCCAGGACGTCCAGCCCTGGATTTCCAAGGGTTTCGCCGAAGAGCAGCCGCGTATTTTCCCTAACGGCTTTCTTCCAGGCGCCCAGATCGCGCGCGGCAACGAAAGTGACGTCAATACCGAAGCGCTTGAGGGTGTAGCCGAGCAGGTTGTGCGAGCCGCCGTAGAGCGAGTTCGAGGCGACGATGTGGCTCCCCGCCCCCATGAGCGTGGCGATGGCAAGGTGCAGCGCCGCCTGGCCGGAAGCCGTGGCAATCGCGCCCACGCCGCCCTCCAGCGCGGCAATTCTCTCTTCCAGCACGGCAACGGTCGGGTTCGAGATGCGCGAATAGACGTGCCCGGCGCGCTCCATGTTGAAGAGCGACGCGGCATGCTCGGTGTCGCGGAAGACGTACGAGGTGGTCTGGTAGACCGGAACCGCGCGGCTGCCGGTCGTGGGGTCGGGCGACTGGCCGGCGTGCAGCGCGAGCGTGTCGAAGCCGGGGTACTTTGGACCAGACGCCATGGGCCCGGCTCGGCGGCTTAGTGCAGGTTCTTCCGCGAGGGCCGCGTGTACT
>JBLNDP010000176.1:0-12423 GCA_050261755.1 Clostridia bacterium | reverse complement strand
CGCCCCTCTCCGTGGGGTGGTAGCTCAGCTGGGAGAGCGTCGCGTTCGCAATGCGAAGGTCGAGGGTTCGATCCCCTTCCACTCCACCAATTCTTTCTGACGACCTAGCGCGGCGCGCCGCCGGCCATGCCCGTGCTTCCCGCGCCCACGCGGTCTTCGCTGCCGCGCTCGCGGATCTTGGCGGCGTCGCGCGGCGCTTCGCGGCCTTGGCGACTCGCCTGCTGGAGGCACGCATTCTTCTCTGCGCCTTCCAGCTTGGCGCACTTCTCCGCCGCGAGCATGCGATCGCGTTCCCCGGGTGCATCGGCTCCGACGCTCGATCCCGGGACCGGGGCGGGTCCCATTCCCGGACCTGGCCCGGGAATGGAAGTGCCCATCGGCTGCGCCAGCACGGGCTGAGAAAGCGTGCAGGCGAGCATGAATAGAAAACGGGCCGCGTGAAAGCGACCCGTGTAGTTCGGCATAGAAATGCCGGCCGACTTATTGGCTGGAGCCCGAGCCGGAGCCCGAGCCGCTGCCGCCGCCCGAAGACGCCGTGCCGGGCAGCGTGTTGCCCGGCAGGGAATTGGACTGGCGCGCCGGATACTGGTCTTGCGGGCTCATGCTCGAGCCGCCGCTCGCGCGCTCGCCGCGCAGGCAGCGCGTGCGATCACGGCCGGTGAGGTTGTCGCAGCTCACTACGGTGGAGGTGCCCGCCGGCGCAGTAGTCACCGTGCCGGTGGTGGCGGGAGCGCCGATCACGTTACCGGTCGTGCCGCGCGTCTCTTCCGGATAGCCCTGGCCGCTGCGCGGCGCCGGGCCGTTCTGGAGGTCGCGGCCGGGGCCGGCGTTCGACTGTCCGCCTGCCGCAGCGCCCGTCTGGGCGAAGGACGCCGCCGATACCGAGAGCAGGGCCGTGGCTACCGCTGCACCAAGAATCTTCATTTTCATGGACTTGCTCCTGATTGAAGTTGAACAAGAGGTTGCCTGGTCGTACGCAGCAAGCGCCGTGCCGATCTGGAACGTGAATTGCTCTTGCCAAGGGATGCACTGCGTCGCGGCAGTTTGCGTTGCCGAGCCGCGAGGCAGGCGCGCAATGCTGCTTCGCTCCCGCGCCGCGCCGTCGCAAAGCGGGCGAGCGAGCCCTCGGCGTAGGCATCCAGCACCCGCGGATGGATGTAGCACTTGCGACAGACGGCGCGCGTGTTGCCGAGCCGCCTCGCGACCTGCTCGATCGCCGCAGCGGTCACGCGCCGCGCGTGCGACGCCGATTCGGGAGCCTGCGCTTGCGCCAGCGCTTCGAGCGCGAGGACGCTGCCGGCCCACGTCCGGAAGTCCTTGCTCGTGAATTCCTCGCCGGCGACTTCCCTGAGGTAGTCGTTGACGTCGGCGGATTCGATCGCATGCGTCGCGCCCGCGTCATCGACGTACTGGAAGAGCTCCTGGCCGGGAAGGTCCTGCATGCGACGCACGATCGCGACGAGCCGCGGCTCCCTCAGCTCGATGCAGTGCTGCACGCCCGCCTTGCCGCGGAAGCGGAAGCGCAGCCGTTGGCCGCGCACCTGGACCTGCCGCGTTCGCAACGTAGTGAGGCCGTACGAGTCGTTCTCGCGGGCGTACTCCTCATTGCCCACGCGCATGAACGTGGTCTCGAGAAGCCGCACAACCGTGGCGAGCACTTTTTCCCGCGGCAAGCCGCGTAGCGCGAGATCCCGGCTGACGCGTCGCCGGATCCGGGGAAGCGCCGCGGCGAATGCGGCCATCTTTCCGTACTTCGTCTCGTCGCGCACCTGGCGCCAGCGCTCGTGATAGCGGTATTGCTTGCGGCCTCGCGCATCGCGCCCGGTCGCCTGCAGGTGCCCATCCTCGCGCGGGCAGATCCAGACGCCGGTCCAGGCGGGCGGTATGGCGAGCGAGCGTATGCGCGCGAGCGTCCCTTGGTCCCGCACGAGCGCGCCGGAGGGCGCGTAGTAGCGAAAGCTCTTGCCGGACGCGCGGCGCGCGATCCCGGGCCGGTCGTCCAGGCAGTAGCGCAGCCCCGCCGCGCGGGCGGAGCTTTCTGGCTCGAGAACCAGGGGGGCCGTGTAGGGGCTTTCCTGCATGACGCGCTCGTGCATGGCGCTGGTCGGCGGACGCAAGCGGCGTGCCGTGCGATATATCGCGGGCACGGAACTTGGCAGAATCGGGCGTCATGAGCCCGTCAGCCGCCGCATGACGAACGAAGGCCTGCGCGCCCTCGTGCTGGAGGACGAGCCGCTCGACGCGGAGCTTGCGCTGCGGGCGCTCGTGGAGGGCGGGTTCCGCTGCCTGCCCACGCTTGTCGCCGGTCGCGGCGCCTTCGAGGCGGCTTTCGCCAGGGGCCGCTTCGACCTCGTGCTCGCGGACTATTCCCTTCCGGACTACACCGGGCTCGAGGCGCTTTCCTTCGTGCGCCGTTCCGACGCGCTCGTGCCTTTCATCCTGATTTCCGGGGCGCTCGGCGAGGAGCGCGCGGTCGAGGCGCTGCGCTCGGGCGCGACGGACTACATCCTCAAGCACGGCCTGGCGCGGCTCGCGCCCGCAGTGCGCCGGGCGCTGATGGAACGGAAAGAGCGGGAACGCCACCTCGCCACCAGCCGGGCGCTCGAGGACTCGAAGGAACGGCTGCGGGCGCTGTCCCGCCGCCTGCTCGAGGTGCAGGAAGCCGAGCGTCGATCCCTGGCGCGCGACCTCCACGACGATCTCGGACAGGCCCTCACGGCGCTCAAGATCCAGCTCGAGTCGCTTGCGCGGTCCGGCGCGGGAGCGGACCGCGGGCGGATTGACGAGTGCGTGGCGACGGCGCAGCACGCGCTCGCCCGCGTGCGCCAGCTGTCGCTCGACCTGCGGCCGCTGCAGCTCGACGACCTTGGCCTCGCCGCGGCGCTGCGCTCGCATCTCGACCGGCAGGCGCGGCTGGGGAGCCTCGCACCGCATTTCGAAGCCGATCAGTTTCCCTCCAGCGTGTCGACGGAGGTGGAGACGGCGTGCTTCCGTGTCGCCCAGGAGGCGATCACCAATGTGCTCAAGCACGCCGCTGCGCGCAACCTTTGGGTGCGGCTTGCCGGCGGGCGGGAAAGCCTTGCCGTTTCCGTGCGGGACGACGGCAAGGGCTTCGATCCCGAAGCGGCGCGCCGGCGCGCGGCCGCGGGCGGCAGCCTCGGCCTCGTCGGCATGGAAGAACGCGTGGCCTCCGAAGGCGGGACCTTCGAGCTGCGCAGCGCGCCCGGGCAAGGGACGGAGCTCGTCGCCACCTTCCCGCTGCGCAGCGAAAGGGCGGCCGCATGATCCGCGTCATCCTCGCCGACGATCATGCGCTGGTGCGCGCGGGCATGCGCTCGCTCCTCAACGCAATGGACGGCGTGCAGGTCGTGGGCGAGGCCGCGAGCGGCGAGGAGGCCCTCGAGCTCGCCGGGCGCGAGCAGCCCGACGTGCTGCTGATGGATATCGCGATGAAGGGCATCAGCGGCCTGGAGGCCGCCGCGCGCGTCCGCGATCGGCATGCCGGCGTGCGCGTGGTGATCCTTTCCATGCATGCCGGCGAGGAGTACGTGCTCCAGGCGCTGCGTGCCGGCGCCGTCGGCTACCTTCTCAAGGACGCGGCCACCGGCGAGCTCGAGCTCGCCATCCGCAGCGTGATGCGGGGCGAGAGCTGGTTCAGCCCCGCGGTGTCGCGGCAGGTCGTGGAAGGCTACGTGCAGCGCGTCGGCGGCGACGCGGCCGCCGACGTGCTGACCGCCCGCCAGCGCGAGGTGCTCAGGCTCGTGGCAGGGGGGAAAAGCACCAAGGAAATCGCCTATGCGCTCAGCTTGTCCGTGAAGACCGTCGAGACGCACCGGGCGCAGATCATGGAGCGGCTGAACATCCGGGACGTGGCCGGCCTCGTGCGCTACGCCTTGCGCACGGGCCTGGTGCCTCCGGATCCCTAGCGCTCAGGTTTTCCCCCTAGGGCGCTTCGGGGAGTCCCCGATTCCGGCCGGCGCGCGACCGGCCTAACCTGCCGGGATGCCGCCGGTTTCCCCGCCCTTGCGCCGCGTTGCCATTGCCGACGACAGCCCGGCCTTCCTGGCCGCGGCGGCGAGCTACATCGCCAGCCTGCCGGGGTTCGTGCTCGCCGGCACGGCAAGCAACCCGGCGGACGCGCTGTCGCTCGTGGAGTCGGCGGCGCCGGACTTGCTGCTCCTCGACCTCGGCCTCATGCCGAGCCGCGGGCTCGAGCTCGTGCGGCGGGTGAAGGCGGCCGCGCGCCCGCCGCAGGTCATCGCGCTCGCCCTTTTCCATGCCGAGGAAACCCGCGCGCAGGCGCAGGACGCGGGCGCCGACGCGCTCATCAGCAAGGAAGCGTTTGCGACGGGGCTCGCCGAAGTGCTGCCGCGGCTGGCCGCCGATCCGCTCTAGCGGCGCGTCTTCTCCAGCCGACGGGCGAATACCGTCATTTCCTTCTCCGCCTGCTTGTCGCCCTTCGCGCGAGCGGCCTCGATGCCGCTGCGAAAGGCCAGCAGCGCCGCGTCCGCGTCGCCTGCCTCCTGCAGCGCGCGGCCGAGCGCCTTCCACGCCGCGGAGTAACGCGGGTCGCGCGACACGGCTTCCCGGAAGTGCTCGATCCCGCGAGCGTGCTCGCCCGCCTTGAGGTACTCGAGGCCGAGCGAGTAGCGCAGCAGCGGCCCGTCGCGCGGGGTTCCGAGGAGCTTCTCTAGGGCGTCGAGCTGGGCCATCGTGGAGGACTCGTGGGCTAAGATACCCGGCATGAAGACCGCAATCCAGACGAAGGACGCGCCCGCCGCCATCGGCACGTATTCGCAGGCCATCCGGGTCAATGGCGGGACCGGCGACGTCATCTATCTCTCCGGGCAGATCGGCCTCGACCCGGCGAGCATGCAGATGGCCGAGGGCATCGAGGCGCAGACGCACCGCGTGTTCCGCAACCTCGCCGCCGTCGCGGACGCGGCGGGCCTCGACCTGGGCCGCGCGGTGCGCATGACTGTCTATCTCACCGATCTCGCGCACTTCGCCCGCGTGAACGAGATCATGGCGCAGTACGTGCGAGAGCCCTATCCCGCGCGCGCCGCGGTTGGTGTCGCCGGCCTGCCGCGCGGCGCGCTCGTGGAGATCGACGCGATCTTGCACGCCGGGTGAAGGCGGCGGCGGCCGCGGACAAGCCCGTCCTCGAGCGCAAGCTCGAGAAGCTCGGGTTGCGCTCGCGGATGGATTTCGTGCTGCACCTTCCCCTGCGCTACGAGGACGAGACGACGCTCACGGCGTTGAAGGATGCCCCCGCCGGGCGGCCGGTCCTGGTGCAGGCGCGCGTGCTGAAGGCGGAGGTGGGCTATCGGCCGAAACGCCAGCTGATCGTGCGGGCCGAGGGCCTCGTGCTGCGCTTCTTCAACTTCTACGGTAGCCAGCTCAAGCAGTTCCAGCGCGCCGCAGAGGCCGGCCGATTCGTGCGCGCGTTCGGCGAGATCCGCGGCGGCTGGTTCGGCGTCGAGATGACGCACCCGCGCTACCGCATCGTCGACGAGAAAGAGCCGCTTCCCGAGGCGCTCACGCCGGTTTATCCGGCGACCTCCGGCGTGTCGCAGGCGGAAATTCGCGAGCGCGTGCTCGAGGCCCTCGACGCCGGGCCGCTGGACGATTCCCTGCCGCCCGCCGTGCGGCGCCGCCACGGCCTCGCCGACTTCGCGGAGAGCGTGGAGCTCTTGCACCGTCCGCGACGCGACGCGGACCCGTCGCCGGCATGGCGGCGCATCAAGTTCGACGAGCTGCTCGCGCAGCAGCTGTCGATGCGCTTCGCCTACCGCAAGCGACGCAGCCGCGCCGCGCCCGTGCTGCCGGTCGACGGCCCGCTCGTGCGCGGCTTCCTGAGAAACTTGCCGTTCCGGCTCACGGCCGGCCAGCGGCAGGCGCTGGAGGAAGTGATGCGCGACCTGCGGGAGCCGCATCCCATGCAGCGCCTGCTGCAGGGCGACGTGGGCAGCGGGAAGACCATCGTCGCGGCGATCGCCTGCCTTGCGGCGGTCGACGCCGGACGCCAGGCCGCCGTCATGGCGCCGACGGAGATCCTCTCCGAGCAGCACTTCCGCAAGTTCGCGGAGTGGTTCCTGCCGCTCGGCGTGCGCATCGCGTGGCTGCACGGCGGGAGCTCGAAGAAGGACCGCGGCCAGGTCGACGAGGCGCAGATCGTGATCGGCACCCACGCGCTGATCCAGGATCGCGTGGAGCTGAGCCGGCTCGGCCTCGTCGTCGTGGACGAGCAGCATCGCTTCGGCGTCCAGCAGCGCCTGACCCTGCGGCGCAAGGCGGCGCGCGCCGCCGAGCCGGCGGTGCCGCACCAGCTCATGATGAGCGCCACGCCCATTCCCCGCACCCTGTCGATGGCCTACTACCAGGACCTGGACGTGTCGACGATCGGCGAGCTGCCGCCGGGACGGCGCCCGGTCGTCACGCGAATGGCCTCGGCGGCCCGCCGCGATGAAGTCCTCGCGCGCGTGCGCGACGCGATCGCCGAAGGACAGCAGGCCTACTGGGTTTGCCCCGTCATCGAGGAATCCAAGGAAGGCCTGCGCACCGCCATCGAGACGTACGACAAGCTGGTGCGGGAGCTGAAGGGCCTGCGCATCGAGCTCCTGCACGGGCGCCTGGCCGCGGCCGAGAAAGCCGGCATCATGGAGCGCTTCCAGTCCGGCAAGACGCAGCTTCTCGTCTGCACCACCGTCATCGAGGTGGGCGTCGACGTGCCGAACGCGTCCCTCATGGTGATCGAAAGCGCGGAGCGCTTCGGCCTCGCGCAACTGCACCAGCTGAGGGGCCGGGTGGGCCGCGGCGCGCGCGAGAGCGACTGCATCCTCCTCTTCGGCGACAAGCTTTCGGATGCCGCCCGCGAGCGGCTGAAGGTCATCTACGAAAATGCCGACGGCTTCCGCGTCGCGGAGCTCGACCTCAAGCTGCGCGGGCCGGGCGAGTATCTCGGCGAGCGGCAAAGCGGCATGCCGCTCCTGCGCTTTGCCGACCTCGAGAAGGATGTCGAGCTCGTCGGCGCGGCATGCCGGGAAGCCGTGGAGCTGATCCAGTCCGATCCCGGCGCCGCGCGCCGCCACGTCGAGCGCTGGCTCGGCGCCCGCAAGGAGTTCCTTGCTGCATGAGCAGGCGATGAAGGCGGACGTGGCTTTCCTGATACGGCGCCTGGACGCCTACGAGCGGCTCGTTCGGCTGGACAAGCCGATCGGCGCGCTCCTGCTGCTCTGGCCCACGCTCTGGGCGGTCTGGCTCGCCTCCGGCGGCCATCCCGACCTCGCCGTCGCCCTCATTTTCCTCGTCGGCACATTCGTGACCCGTTCGGCTGGCTGCGCGATCAACGATTTCGCGGACCGCAATTTCGACGCGCATGTCGAACGCACGCGGCTTCGTCCGCTCGCGGCAGGCGAGATCCGTCCCGCCGAGGCATTGGCTGTGGGCGCCGTGCTGGCTTTGCTCGCTTTCCTCCTTGTGCTGCAGCTCAACGCCTTCGCCATCGGCTTGTCGTTCGTCGCGGTCGCCATCGCCGTGAGCTATCCCTTCTCCAAGCGCTGGTTCGCGCTGCCGCAGGCGCACCTCGGCCTCGCGTTCGGCTTCGGCATCCCGATGGCGTACGCCGCGATCCAGGCAAGCTTGCCGGTGGAGTGCTGGCTTCTCCTGGCCGCGAACATCTTCTACTCCTTCGCCTACGACACCGAATACGCCATGGTGGACCGCGACGACGATGCAAAGCTCGGCCTGCGCACCTCGGCCATCACCCTGGGCCGCTGGGACGTCGCCGCCGTGATGGGAAGCTATGCGGCGATGCTGGCGCTCCTCCTCGTGGTCGGCCTGCGGCTTTCGCTTTCGTGGCCGTACGGCGCCGGCCTCGCCGTCGCCGGCGGCCTCATGATCTATCATTGGTTCCTGATCCGCGGGCGCACCCGCGCCGGCTGCTTCAAGGCGTTCATGCACAACAACTGGGTCGGTGCCGCCGTCTTCGCCGGCATCGTGGGCAGCACTTTCGTGCCGGCGGCGGCGTGAGCGAGCCGCAAGGCATCACGCGCTTCGACTTCGCGAGCGGCGAGCTGCGCGGCACGGAGCTCACGCTCTATCCCGCGTGCCTCGTCCATCGCGGCGCCGGTTACCTCGAGACGCTGCCGCTCCGCGGCGTTGCCTCCGTGCGCGTGGAGTTCCTGCGTGACCGCAGCCGCCTGGGCTGGGGCGCGGCGTGGCTCGCCATCGCACTTGTTCTGCTCGCCGCCGCTCCTATACTCGCGGCGCTCGCAACCGCGGCGACGCAGGAGCTGGCGACGCAAAATGCCGCCGCGGGCGGCGGCGTCGGCGGCGCGCTGGTCGCCTTTTTCCGGTTCCTCGAGCGCTTCGCCGATGTCCTGCCGTTCCTTGCGGCGCTCGCGGCAATCGTCGGCGCGGCCCTGTGCGCCCTGGGCTGGATCGGCAGCACCACGCTCACCGTCGCGTTTGCGGGTGGCGAGCGCTCGTTTCCGGTGCGCGGGCGCAATGCGCTGCTGCTCGCCTTCAGCGAGCGCGTATCGGAGCAGGTGGTGGCGACGCTGCATCCTGGCAAATGAGCTACGCCGACCTGCGCGAATTCATGTCGCAGCTCGAGGCGCGCGGCGAGCTGAAGCGCGTCGCGCGCGAGGTTTCGCCTCGCCTGGAGATGACGGAGATCTGCGACCGGTTGCTTCAGGCAGGCGGTCCGGCCGTCCTCTTCGAGCGGCCGGCCGGGCACACGATGCCGGTGCTCGGCAATCTCTTCGGCAGCGTGCGGCGCATCGCGGCGGCGATGGGGCTGGACGACGTGCAGAAGCTGCGCGAGCTGGGCGGGCTGCTGGCGATGCTGCGCGAGCCCGAGCCGCCGCAGGGCTGGAGCGACCTGTGGGAGCGCTTCCCCATGCTGAAGCAGGTGCTGAACATGGCGCCGCGCGAGCGAGCTTCGGCGCCTTGCCAGGAGGTTGTCTGGGAAGGGAAGGACGTCGACCTCGCGCGCTTGCCCGTGCAGACCTGCTGGCCGGAAGACGCCGCGCCGCTCATTACCTGGGGCCTCACCGTCACGCGCGGCCCCAACAAGAAGCGGCAGAACCTCGGCATCTATCGCCAGCAGGTGATCGGGCGCAACCGCGTCATCATGCGCTGGCTCGCCCATCGCGGCGGCGCGCTCGACTTCCGCGACCATTGCGAGAAAAGCGCCGAGCCCTTTCCCGTCGCCGTGGCGCTCGGGGCCGATCCGGCGACGATGCTGGCCGCCGTGACGCCCGTGCCGGATTCGCTGGGCGAATACCAGTTCGCCGGGCTCCTGCGCGGCGCCCGCACGGAGCTCGTGCGCTGCCTGTCGAGCGACCTCCAGGTGCCCGCCGCGGCCGAAATCGTGCTCGAAGGATCCATCGGCAGGGAAACGGCCGACGAAGGTCCCTTCGGCGACCATACCGGCTACTACAACGAGGTCGAGCGCTTCCCGGTCGTCACCATCGAGCGCATCACGATGCGTCGTTCGCCGATCTACCACTCTACCTATACCGGCAAGCCGCCGGACGAGCCGGCCATGCTCGGCGTCGCGCTGAACGAAGTTTTCGTGCCGTTGCTGAGGAAGCAGTTTCCGGAAATCGAGGACTTCTACCTGCCGCCCGAGGGCTGCTCCTATCGGCTGGCCGTGGTGAGCATGAAAAAGCAGTACGCCGGCCATGCCAAGCGCGTGATGTTCGGCGTCTGGAGCTACCTGCGCCAGTTCATGTATACGAAGTTCATCGTCGTGTGCGACGACGACGTCGACATCCGCAACTGGAAGGAAGTGGTATGGGCGATCACCACGCGCGTCGATCCCGCGCGCGACACCCTCATCGCCGAGAACACGCCGATCGACTACCTCGACTTCGCGAGCCCCGTTTCGGGGCTTGGCTCCAAGATGGGCATCGACGCGACGAACAAGTGGCCCGGCGAGACCTCGCGGCGCTGGGGCCGGCCGATCGTCATGGATGCCGCGGTGAAACGGCGCGTGGACGCGATGTGGAGCGAGCTCGGCCTGTAGTCGGCGGCGCGGGCTGGGCGTAGGCCCATTCGACGAGCGCATCCAGCGCGGCCTGCGCCTCCGGCGCCCGCGGGTGATTCACCACCATGACGACGATCTGCGTGCGGCCATTGCGGTCGAGCACGTATCCCGCCACCGCGCGGGCATCGTTCAGCAGGCCGGTCTTGATGTGGCCCTGGCCGGCGACCGGCTCGTTCTTCAGCCGCCGCTTCATGGTCCCGTCGGCGGCGACGATGGGAAGCGACGACACGAGCTCCGGCATGACGGCGCTGTGCCACGCGGCGCGCAGGATCGCCGCCAGGCTTGCGACGCTGATGCGTTCGTTGCGCGAGAGGCCGGAGCCGTTCTCCATGACGAGCTCGGGCACGGCGAGCTTCTTCCGCGCGAGCCATTGCCGGATCGCCTGGAGCGCGTTCTCGGGCTGCGCCGGAGCGCCGGCCGTCTCGGCGGCAAGCGTGAGATAGAGCTGCCGCGCCATCACGTTGTTGGAGAACTTGTTGATGTCGCGCACGACTTCCGCGAGCGGTTCCGACTCGTGCGTATAGAAGAGCTGCGCCGTGGGCGGCACGGGCCCTTCGCGCAGGCGCCCGGTCCAGGTCCCGCCCATCTCGCCCCAGAGCTGGCGGATCATCGCTTCCAGGTAGTCCTCGGGCGCGTGCAGGGCCACGTTCAGGCCCTTCTCGCCGCAGAGCGTCGGGTAGTAGCCGGTGAAGGAGGCGCGCGGCGGGCGGGACTGGAATTCCGCGCGGATCAGGTCGCGGAAGGCGCGCCCTTCGGGGCAGGCGCCCTCGGCGAGCTTGAGCGAATTGACCACCTCGAGGCCGGGCAACGCCGGCTCGACGTAGACCCCGACCGAGGTCGCGGTCGGCAGGAACGTGAAGCGCAGCGCCTTGAAGTTGACGAGCAGCGCATCCGGCCGCACGTTGTACGGGCGGAACGTCTCGTCGTCGATCGGCGCGCCGGCCGCGGCGGCGAAGTAGCTGCGGTCGATGACGATGTCGCCATGCAGGTCGCGCAGGCCCCGTCCCCGCAGTGCGCGCAGCATCAGCCAGAAGCTCTCGTAGGTGAGCTTGGGGTCGCCGCCGCCGTGCAGGTACAGCGTCTCGCCGTCGCGGTAGACGTCCGTCTTCCAGCGGAAAGCGGGGCCAAGCAACTCGAGGGCGGCGTAGGTCGTCACGAGCTTCATCACGGACGCCGGGTTCACCACCGCGTCGGCGCGATGCTGGAGCGATGCGCTGGGTGCATCGGCTTCCTGCACGAGCGCTGAAACGCTGGAGGCGGGCAGCCCGACGGCGTGCAATGCGTCGGCGACCGATCGGGGGAGCTCGGCGTGCGCCGTGATAGTGAGCGCTAACAAAACCGCTGATGCCGAAAATCGAAGCATGTGCCTCTTGAAATCCTCGGATGGACGACCTACTATTAGCACTCGTCAGGACTGAGTGCCAGACCCTGAATACCGGGTTGGGCTGGTCCCAACCCATTGTAAGTCGTCGAGATTTTTCTCCATCTACTGGGAGCGATTCTTATGAAGATCCGTCCGCTGCATGACCGCGTGATCGTCAAGCGCATCGAGGAAGAGCGCAAGTCCGCCGGGGGCATCGTCATCCCCGACACCGCCGCCGAGAAGCCCGACCAGGGCGAGATCGTCGCGGTGGGCAAGGGCAAGAAGGACGACAACGGCAAGCTGATTCCCGTCGACCTCAAGGTCGGCGACCGCGTCCTGTTCGGCAAGTACTCGGGCCAGACCGTCAAGGTCAAGGGCGATGAGCTCCTCGTGATGCGCGAGGAAGACATCATGGGCGTCATCGAGGGCAACTAAGCCCGCACACACAGAACACTTAGGAGAGAGCAATGCCAGCCAAGGAAGTACGTTTCCACGAAGGCGCCCGCGCCAAGATGGTTCATGGCCTGAACATCCTGGCCGACGCCGTGAAAGTCACGCTGGGCCCGAAGGGCCGCAACGTCGTGCTCGAGCGCTCGTTCGGCGCCCCGACCGTCACCAAGGACGGCGTGTCGGTCGCCAAGGAGATCGAGCTCAAGGACAAGTTCGAGAACATGGGCGCGCAGATGTGCAAGGAAGTGGCGTCCAAGACCTCCGACGTCGCCGGCGACGGGACGACGACCGCCACCGTGCTCGCCCAGGCGATCGTGCGCGAGGGCATGAAGTACGTCGCCTCCGGCATGAACCCGATGGACCTCAAGCGCGGCATCGACAAGGCCGTGGTCAGCGTAGTCGAGGAGCTGAAGAAGCTCTCCAAGCCCTGCTCGAGCTCCAAGGAGATCGCCCAGGTCGGCTCGATCTCGGCCAACTCCGACGCCGACATCGGCAAGATCATCTCCGAGGCGATGGACAAGGTCGGCAAGGAAGGCGTGATCACGGTCGAGGACGG
>JBLNDP010000175.1:0-6670 GCA_050261755.1 Clostridia bacterium | reverse complement strand
CGTTCTCTGTGCGCAGCGTCCCGTACGCGTAGTCGCCCGTGATCTTCAGCGTCGCGCTCTTGATGCCCGCCACCTCGCCGTCCGACTGCTCGAGGATCTCGGCGCGGAAGCCCTTCTTGTCACAGAACTTCAAGTACATGCGCAGGAGCATGGAGGCCCAGTCTTGCGCCTCGGTGCCCCCGGCGCCGGCCTGTACGTCCATGAAGCAGCTGTTCGGGTCGAGCGGGTTGGAGAACATCCGGCGGAATTCCAGCCCGGAGACGTTCTCCTTGATCTTTTCCAAATCGGAAAAAAGCGAAACGAGCGTCGCGTCGTCGTTTTCGGCGCGCGCCATCTCGAAGAGCTCCTTGGAGTCGCTCAGGCCCGAGGTGATGGCGACGAGGTTGCCGACGGTGGCGTCGAGCGCCTTCTTCTCGCGGCCGAGCTCCTGCGCACGCTTCTGGTCGCTCCAGACGCCGGGATCGGCGAGGAGCTTCTCTACTTCGGAGAGCCTTCGCTGCTTCGCTTCGAGGTCAAAGATACCTCCGCAGCTCCGCCGACCTCTTCTCGAGGTCGCCGAGCGACGAGGCGATCTGGTTGATCCGTTCCGCTTCCATGGGGAGGCGGATTATAAGCCAGCGATGCGCGCTTCCCAGTAGCGCAGCTCGGCCTGGAACGCCGGCTGGGCCTCCACGATGGCGACCGGCACGACGCCGTGCCCGGGGATGGCGACGAAGGCGCGGACCAGGCCATCGCGCTCGTTCGAGACGTAGAAGGCGACTTCGCCGCCCGGATGCTGGACCATGAAGAGCACGAACGCGCGCGCCGCGTCGAGCGACACCTGCGCGATCCGCAGCACGCCGGCGGAGCGGTAGCCGCGCTGGCTGACTTCCAGCGCGCTTTCGGCGGGTTCGCGGGGAATGCCCGCGGCGTCCGCCACGTCGCCGCCGAGCAGTCCCTCCTTGCCCGACTGGCGGAGCCAGGCGGCGATGCCCTTCAGGCTGATCGTCTCGATCGCCTCGGCAGCGGGCGCCGGCGCGCTGGAGGGCAGGACCGGCGCTGCGGAAACCGGCAGGGTCGCGGCGAGGAAGGCAAGGAGCGCGGCGGCGCGAAAGGCCATGCCGCCATGCTACGGAGCTGCGCGAAAGGGAGTTTTAACCTTTGTCAGACCCTGC
The DNA here is from genome assembly GCA_050261755.1 of Clostridia bacterium. Taxonomy (GTDB): domain Bacteria; phylum Pseudomonadota; class Gammaproteobacteria; order Burkholderiales; family SG8-39; genus SCGC-AG-212-J23. Next base: position 5,516 of record JBLNDP010000175.1, on the reverse strand, counting down.
TTCTCAGATCCGGCGGGCGGTGTATTCCTCCGCGATCTTGTCGTCGAAGAAAGACGTCGGGTTGGGCGCGGCCATCAGCCGCCGGTAGACCTCGGGGTAGACGCCGCCGTACTGGAAGACCTGGCCGTTCGACATCTCGATTTCCAGCACGCGCGAGCGCTCGTCGTAGCCCACGGAGCGAAGCTTCGAGGAGTTGACGCGCTTGCGCTCCACGCCTCAGCTCCCCAGCATCGCGCTCCAGGGCGCGCGCGAGCCGCCGTTGTCGACCATCCCCTCGATGCTGTTGCCCTTCACCTGGCCCGTGAACTCGCCCTTTCGGCCGGCGAGGCGGAAGGACAGCTTGTCGCCGCGCAGCTTGGCATCCTCGAGCGGCACTTCCTTGCCGTCGAGCTTGAGGCTGCCGTTTATCCGGGTGAGCTGCTGCTTGAGCTGCAGGACCGCCGACTGGCGCGCGAGCGCCGGCGGCATCTTGGCCGTCCAGTTGCCCGCGACCTTGGCCGGCACCACGTACATGTAGATCAAGGTGGTGGTCACGCCGCTGATCGCGACCTTGTCCTCGAGGTCCATCTGCACGTACTTCTCCGGGATCCAGCCGGTGAGCGGGTAGTCGTGCGAGATGATGCGCGTGCCGGGCTTGAGCTCGGCGAGGAGCTTGTCCTTGAGCAGGTTCACCGTGTCCGGGAGCAGGTACATGGTGAGCACCGTCGCCTGCGAGATGTCGGTCTTGAAGAGATCCTGCTTGATGAACTTCACGCGATCGGCGATCCCTTCCTTCCTCGCCGCCTCGTTGGAGCGCCGCACGAGCTCGTCCTTGATCTCGACGCCGAAGCCCTGCGCGCCGAAGATCTTCGCCGCGGTGAGCACGATGCGGCCGTCGCCGGAGCCGAGGTCGATGAGGAAGTCGTTCGGGCCGACCTCCGCGACCTTCAGCATGTCGGAGACCACGCTTTGCGGCGATGGCACGTACGGGCCCGCGTTCTTCGAGGGCTGCACGTCCTCGGCGCGCGCCGCGGCAAACACCGCAAGGAAGGCGAGGAGGGCGAGTCTCATTCGTAGTGCTCCAGGTTGATCTGCACGCTCTTCAGGCCGTTGAACTCGTTCACCGCGAGCCGGTAAGCGGCGCGGATGCGGGGCGGGATCGCGCCCCCGCCGGCATGGTCGAGGGCATTGAAGTACATCGCCTCGTAGCGCCGGCCGTCCTTGGCGAGGCCGAGCTTGAGATGCTTTTCGCCGACGACGCGCTGGTGGTGCACGTCGAATGTATCGCAGAAGAGAGGCTGCGGAAAGCCTTGCCCCCAGATCTCGCTCTCGAGCAGGCGCGCCACCTCGAGCGTGCAATGCGTTGCCTGCAGGCTGCCGTCGGTCTCCACCGTGCGCGTGCGCGCGTCCGCCGGCAGGAGGTCGTCGACCGTCGCCTGGAACGCCGCCGCGAAGCGGTCGAGCTCGTGCGCGGAGATCGTAAGCCCCGCCGCCATGGCGTGCCCGCCGAAACGGCGGATGAGTCCCGGCGAGCGCTTCGCCACCAGGTCGAGGCAATCGCGCAGGTGCAGCCCCGCGATCGAGCGGCCCGAGCCGCGCAGCACCGCTTCGCCGCCTTCCTCTCCCGGGGCGAAGCAGACCACCGGCCGGTGCAGCCGGTCCTTGAGCCGCGAGGCGACGATGCCGACCACGCCCTGGTGCCACGCCGAGTCGAAGAAGACCGACGCCGCGCTGCCCTCCGGTATGTCCTTCACGAAGGCCATCGCCTGCTGCAGCATGGCGGCCTCGATGCCGCGGCGCTCGCGGTTCAGGCGGTCGAGCTCCTGCGCGATGTTGGCCGCGCGCGCCTCGTCGTCGGTCACGAGGCACTCGATGCCGACGCTCATGTCGGCGAGCCGGCCCGCCGCGTTCAGGCGCGGCCCGAGCACGAAGCCCAGGTCGAACGCCGAGGCCTGGGCGGGGTTGCGCCCGGCCGCGCGCATCAGCGCCACGAGCCCCGCCTTGCCGCCGGCGCGCAGGCGCTTCAATCCCTGCGCGACCAGGTTGCGGTTGTTCAAGTCAAGCGGCACAACGTCGGCGACGGTTCCAAGCGCAACGAGGTCCGTCAGTGCGCCAAGGTTGGGCTCCTTGCCATTCGCGAACCAATTCCTCTTTCGCAATTCGGCCCGGAGGGCGAGAACCACGTAGAACATCACGCCCACGCCGGCGAGCGCCTTCGATGGAAACGCGCAGCCAGGCTGGTTCGGATTGACGATGCATTCCGCCGCCGGCAGCTCGCTTCCCGGAAGGTGATGGTCGGTGATGAGCGTGGCGATGCCGAGCTCGCGCGCCCGCGCGACGCCCTCGACGCTCGCGATGCCGTTGTCCACGGTGATGAGGAGGTCGGGTTTGCCGCCTCTCGTCCCATGGGACGCCAGATCGACGAGCTCGCGCGACAAGCCGTAGCCAAGCTTGAAACGGTCGGGTACCAGGTAATCGACCGAGGCGCCCGAATTTCCAGCCATGGCGCGCAGCGCGCGCACCGCGACCGCGCAGGCGGTCGCGCCGTCCGCGTCGTAGTCGGCGACGATGAGCAGGCGCTTCCCGGCGGCGAGGGCGTCGGCAAGGAGCGCCGCCGCCTGCTCGGCCCCCTTGAGGAGCGCGGGCGCATGCAGCCGCTCGGCGCTGTACTGGAGCTCGGCAGCGCTGTGGATGCGCCGCGCCGCGTAGAGGCGGGCGAGCACGGGGTGGACGCCGGCGCCGACGAGCGCCTGGCGATCGGCCTCCGCGTAGGGGCGCTCGACGATTCTCACGGCGCCATTGTGGCGAGCGGCCGCGGCCGGCGCCAGAAGCGGCGCAAGTCGCCGCGGATCGTCTCGAAAGCGCGGCCGGCATCCGGCACGTGCACCGTCAGCATGCCGATCCGGCCGGCGCGCAGCGCGGCCAGGAGCGGCTGGAACCACCGTTGCTCGAGCTCCTCGAGGCCGCGCGCGAGCGCCTCGGTCTCGCCGAGGGCGAGCGGCACGCGCAGCCCGTCGAGCAGCACGAGGTGCCGGCCCTCCTCGGGCAGCCGTTCGAGCAGCGCCTCGGCGGAGGCGGGAAGCGCGCGGCCGCGCTGCGCGGCAAGGCGCGCAAGGCCGAGGGCCGCGGGATCGTCCGCCGTCACGGAATCCCATGCCGAGTGCGCCTCCTTGGGCGCTGCGCCGCCGCCCCAGAGCCAGACGCCGTTCACCGCCGGTGCGCCGCGCGCTTCGCGCGCCTCGTTAACAGGGTGGCCATGCAGGGCCATTTGCATTTCGTTCGCGAGCGCGTCGCCCGGACCTCCGGGACGCAGGTCCTGTCCGGCGAGCGCCGCGGGCGACGCCTCCGCGGCGAGCTCGCCCCGCTCGTCCAGGCGCGCACACCAGCGCCGCGGCTCGAGGGCGTCGAGCCGCAGGCGGCCCGCGAAATGAGCGTTGAGCGCGCCGCACAGGGCCTGCGCCTCGTCGGCCGTGACGTCGAACGCCTCGGCCGGGATGAGCGCGATGCGGTCGCGCAGCAGGTGGAGGTGCACGGGATCGGCCCTCGCCCAGCGGCCGCCGCCGGGCTCGATGCCGCGGCCGAGCAGCGTCAGCGCTCCGGCGGGAAAGCTCGCCGAGTCGAGGCCGAAGCCTTCGGCGAGCCAGCCCTCGAGCGGCTGCGCCGGCGGCTCGCTGCGGCGGCCGCGCGCGAGGAGGAGCTCCGCGCTCGGCAGCCGCAGCTGCCGCGCGGCGGCGAGCAATCCGGGAATGGCGAGCTCGCAGTGCATCAGGCGTGCAGCGGCACCACCCGCACGCCGGGACGCGCCAAATGGCGCGACAGGATGCGGTAGTGGTCGTAGTCGAAGCGCGCGCTGCGGCGCGATTCGAGGAGCTCCGCGACCTCGGCATCGCAGCCGGCCGCGCCGAGGTAGCACCAGCGATCGACGACGTGGATCTGGGTCGCGTCGTTGCCGCGGTCCCGCTCGACGACGGCCACCGGCCCGCGGTGCGGCCACGCCGCTCCCTGGAAGCGCACGAGCGCCGCCGCGACGCGCGCCTGGTGCAGGTGCACGTTCTCGCGCCCGGCGCACACGCCGGAGCAGCGGCCAAGCTGGTGGCGAAAGCACGCGCCGTGGCGAGGCGCGTGCTCGAAGCCGAGCGTCTGCAGGCAGAAGCGCTCGGCGTCGGCGAGCTCGCGCAGGGCGGCCAGCGCGGCGCGGCGCGAGCGGAAGACGCCGCGGAGCAGGCCGAGCACCTCGGCGTCCGCGTCCTCCAGGTCGGCGAGGCGCAGCCGCGTGCCGTCGAAGACGAAGCCGCACAGCCCGTCGCTGCGCCGGAGCGCGCGGTTGTAGACCGGGCCGTGCTCCTTCACGAGCCGCGCCTCGAGGAGCAGCGCGCCGAGCTCGCCGGCGGTGCGGCGCCATTCGATGCGGCGCACGTCGCGGGCAAGCCGCGTTTCCTTCTCCGAGCGCAGGCCGGCCGAGAAATGCGCGAGCACGCGGCTGCGCAGGTTGCGGCTCTTGCCGATATAGAGCGGGGCCGCCCCTTCGCCGTGGAAGAAGTAGACGCCCGGCGCCTCCGGGATCGCGTCGATGTCGGCACGATCGATGTGCGGCGGGAGCGAGGGCTGGCGCGCAATCTGGCGCGCCGCGACGGCGAGGATCTCGTCGCCGTGCTCCGCCGCGGCAAGCTGCAGGAACTGCCACGCGGCGTCGGCGTCGGGAAGGGCGCGATGGCGGGCGCGGCAGGCGAGCCGGTGGCGCGCGATCAGGCTATCGAGGTCGTGGCGCCGCTCCGACGGGTAGAGTCGCCGCGAGAGCCGCACCGTGCACAGCGTCCGCGCGTGGAAGCGGTGCCCGGCCCGCTCGAACTCCCGGCGCAGGAAACCGTAGTCGAAGCGGGCATTGTGCGCGACGAAGACGCGGCCCGCGAGGCGCTCGAGCAGCTCGTCCGCGAGCGCGGCGAAGCGCGGGGCCGAGGCGACCATGTCCTGCGTGATGCCGGTGAGCGCCTGGATCGGCGACGGGATGGAAGTGCCGGGGTTCACGAGCGTCGACCATTCCGAGCGCACCTCGAAGCCGTCGACCTCGATCACGCCGATCTCGGTGATGCGGTCGACCGCCGGATCCGAGCCCGTGGTTTCCAGGTCGACGATCGCCAGGGGCTCGGCAAGGCTTTGCATATACTGTACGAATCTACAGCATCCGGGCCGCCCCGGGTGCTGCGGCCGGCGGCTACTGGACCGGGACCTTGGCGGCGCGAATCACCTCCGCCCAGCGGGCGCCGTCCGCGCGGATGCGCTCGACGAGCTGCGCGGGGCTGTTGCCCACCGGCTCGGCGGCGATGGCGGCGAAGCGCTCGCGCAGCCCGGGGTCGCGCAAGGCGGCTAGCGCCTCCGTGTTCAGCCGGGCGACGATTTCCGGCGGCGTGGCGGCCGGGGCGAACAGGCCGAACCAGGTGTGGACGTTGAACTGCGGCAACCCGGCCTCGGCGAGCGTCGGCACATCGGGCAGCAGGGGCGTGCGCTGGTCGGCGTTGACGGCGAGCGGCTTTGCCTTC
>JBLNDP010000174.1:0-5045 GCA_050261755.1 Clostridia bacterium | reverse complement strand
TGGGCGGGCGTGTTCCTCTACGTCAAGGAATCGTTCAACAAGGAGACGCTCGAGCGCTACGGCCACGGCACGCCGGACGACTGGATGGAGCGCAACGTCTACGGCAAGCACTCCTACGTCGGAATCTTCAGCCTGCTCGCGTCGTACCTCTTCATCTTCGGCGTGGTGCCCGGGACGCTCATCTGGCTCACGCAGATCGCCTGGATCCCGTTCTGGGCCGCCGGGGTCATCAACGGCGTCGGCCACTACTTCGGCTACCGGAACTACGACGCCGCCGACGCGAGCACGAACATCGTGCCGTGGGGCATCCTGATCGGCGGCGAGGAGCTGCACAACAACCACCACGCCTTCGCCTCGTCGGCGAAGCTTTCCTCCAAGTGGTACGAGTTCGACATCGGCTGGATGTACATCCGCATCATGGAGATGCTCGGCCTCGCGACCGTGAAGAAGCTCGCGCCGAAGCCGCGCTTCGCGGCGCCGAAGCCCGCCGCCGACTTCGATACGCTGCACGCGGTCATCGCCAACCGCTACGACGTGCTCTCGCGCTACGCCAAATCCCTGAAGCAGACTTACCGTGCCGAGGTCTCGCGCCTGCGCGAATGGTCCCCGCGCGACGCCGAGCTGCTGCGCTCGCTGCGGCGCGCACTCCTCCGCGGCCAGGCAGCAGCGGGGGCGGAGAGCCACAAGATCGCCGAGGCACTCAAGCACTCGCGCGCCCTCGAGACGGCGCTGCACATGCGTGACGAGCTGGTCGCCCTGTGGGACCGCTCCAGCGCCTCCAAGGAGCAGCTGCTGCGCCAGCTGCAGGACTGGTGCAATCGCGCCGAGGCTTCCGGCGTGAAGCCGCTGGTCGACTTCTCGCAGCGCCTGCGCTCGTACGCCTGATCCGGAGCGGGCCCGCGGAATGCAGTCGCGGGCCTGTGTAGTCGCGACGTCCACCGTTTGATCACGCCGCGGGCGACTTTCTCCGCCCGCGCGCGCTCCCTAGCATCGGCTCCTGACGAACCATCCAGGAGGCTTTGCACCATGAAGTTGTTCCGCACCACGATTCTTCCGGTGGCGTGTGCCGCTGCGCTGCTGCCGGCGGCGGCGCTGGCCCAAAGCGCCAATACCGCCAGCTCTTCCTCGAGCTGGCCAGGCCTCAGCACGAGCGGCGCCTATGTCGGCTTCGGCGTTGGACGAGCCAAGCTGCATGCGAGCTGCCCGGCCGGCTTCAACTGCGACCTGCGCGACCAGACGTGGCGCGTCTATGGCGGCACCAAGTTCAACAACATCCTCGGCGGCGAGGTGGGGCTCATGGACCTCGGCAGCTGGGCTCGGGGCGGCGGCACGACCACGGCGCGAGGCGTGGACGCAAAGCTCACGGCGGGCTGGCCGATCGGCGAGAACTCGTCGGTCTTCGGCAAGCTCGGGCTCGCGTACGTGAGGACGAACGTCACAGGGACGGGCCTCACGACCGGCAGCGACCGGCAATGGGTCCCGACCTACGGCGTCGGTGGGCAGGTGGGCCTGGGCCGCAATTGGGCGATCCGTGGCGACATCGACCGCTACCGGGCGCACTTCGCCGAAGGACGCGACAACATCGACACCTACATGATCGGCGCGCAGTACACGTTCCGCTGAAAACAAAAAGGCCCGCGCAAGCGGGCCTTTTTTAAGGACGGCCGGAGGGCTACTTCAGCTTGCCTTCCTTGTAGATGACGTGCTTGCGGGCCTTCGGATCGTACTTCTTGATCTCCAGCTTGTCGGGCGTCGTCCGCTTGTTCTTCGTCGTCGTGTAGAAGTGGCCGGTACCGGCCGAGGACTCGAGCTTGATCTTTTCGCGCATGGTCTGTTCCCGGTTTTCCTAGGCCGCAGCTTTCTTGGCCTTGGCCTTGATCTCGGCCAGGACCGCCTCTACGCCGAGCTTGTCGATGCGGCGAAGGCCGGCGGTGGACACGCGCAGTCGCACCCAGCGGTTCTGGCTCTCGACCCAGAAACGACGGTAGTGAAGGTTGGGCTCGAACGTGCGAATGGTCTTGTTGTTCGCGTGCGAGACGTAGTGGCCCTTCATCGGCTTCTTGCCGGTGACCTGACAGACGCGGGACATTGCGGACTCCGGAATTCCAGAAAGGCGCGGATTATAAGGGAAAAATGGGCCCTTGCCCATTCTTTTGCGACAGCTTTTCCTGCTAGAGGAGCCCCCTCTCGGCGAAGGAAATGGCCTGCGTCCCGGCGACGATGAAGTGGTCGAGGACCTTTACGTCCACCAGCGCCAGGGCCTCGCGGAGGTTGCGCGTAAGGAGCTCGTCCGCCCGGCTGGGCTGCGCCACGCCGGAGGGATGGTTGTGGGCAAAGATCACCGCCGCGGCGTTGGCGGCGAGCGCGGCCTTCACGATCTCGCGCGGGTAGACGCTCGTTTGCGTGAGCGTCCCGCGGAACGGCTCATGGATGGCGATGACGCGATGCTGCGCATCGAGCCAAAGGCAGACGAACACTTCGTGCTCGCGCGCGGCGAGCGCCAGCCGGAGGTAGTCGCGAACGGCGCCCGGAGACGTGAGCGCGGCGCCCGACTTGAGCTCGTCGCGGAGCGAGCGCCGTGCAAGCTCGATTGCCGCGGCGAGCTGGGCCTTCTTGGCGGCGCCAAGCCCCTTCGCCTGCATCCCGGACTGGAAGAGGGCCGACAGGCCGCCCGAGCGACCGAGCAGGTGGCGGGCAAGGTCCACGGCGCTCTTGCCGCGCACGCCCGTGCGAAGAAGCACGGCCAGCAGCTCCGCGTCGCTTAGCGCTGCGGGGCCGCTCGCGAGCAGGCGCTCGCGCGGCCGCTCCTCGACCGGCCAGTCCGAAATCCCCACCGGGGCGATTCCTTTAGAATGCTTTCCCCCTTAACGCCCGGAAGGCGTTCCGGATGACCCTGAAGGGAAAGAAGATTCTCCTCGGCGTGACCGGCGGCATCGCGGCCTACAAGGCAGCCGAGCTCCTGCGCCTGCTCAAGAAGGAAGGCGCCGACGTGCGCGTGGCGATGACCGAGGCGGCCACGAGGTTCATCACGCCGGTCACGATGCAGGCGCTGTCCGGCCAGGACGTGTGGACCGACCTATGGGACGCGCGCGTGCCCGACAACATGGGGCACATCGAGCTCTCGCGCGACCGCGAGATCGTGCTGGTCGCGCCGGCGTCGGCGAACTTCATGGCGAAGATCGCGCACGGGCTGTGCGACGACCTGCTCTCGACCGTCTGCGTGGCGCGCCGCTGCCCGCTCATGCTTGCCCCGGCGATGAATGTGGAGATGTGGCAGAACCCGGCGACGCAGCGCAACGTGGCGACGCTCTACGAGGACGACGTGCTGTTCGCCGGCCCCGCCTCGGGCGACCAGGCCTGCGGCGAGATGGGCTTCGGCCGCATGATGGAGCCCGCCGAGATCGTCGACGAGCTCGAGGCTTTCTTCCAGCCGAAGCGCCTGGCCGGCAGGCGCGTCGTCGTCACGGCCGGGCCGACTGAGGAGCCGGTAGACCCGGTACGCATGCTGACGAACGCGAGCTCGGGAAAGATGGGCTACGCCGTGGCGCGGGCGGCGCGCGAGGCGGGAGCGGAGGTCACCCTGGTGAGCGGACCCGTGGCGCTGGCGACGCCGCCGGGCGTCTCGCGCATCAACGTGCGCACCGCGCAGCAGATGTTCGAGGCGGTGAAGAAATCGCTGAAGGGCTGCGACGTGTTCATCTCCGTGGCGGCCGTGGCGGACTACCGGGTGAAGAACAGCTCCGAGCAGAAGATCAAGAAAGGCAGCGGCCGCGAGCTCTCGCTCGAGCTGGAGGAGAATCCCGACATCCTCGCCTGGGTCGCGTCGCAGCCGAAGGCGCCGTTCTGCGTCGGCTTCGCCGCGGAAAGCGAGAACCTGAAGCAGAACGCGCGCGAGAAGCGCCTGAAGAAGAAGGTCCCGCTCCTGGCCGCGAACCTCGCGAGCGACGCGCTCGGCGCCGAGGACAACGCCATCGTCCTCTTCGACGACAAGGGCGAGCACGACCTTGGCCGCGGCCCGAAGATCGAGCTTGCGCGCAAGCTCCTCGACCATATTTCCGGCGCGCTGCCGAAGACGAGATGAACAAACTGGAAGTGAAGATCCTCGACGAGAGGATCCGCGGCATGCTGCCGCACTACGCCAGCGCCGGCTCCGCCGGGCTGGACCTGCGGGCTTGCGTCGCGTCGGAGCTGATCCTCAAGCCGGGCGAGAGCGCGCTGGTTCCCTCCGGCATCGCCATCCATATCGGCGACCCGCGCTACGCCGCCATCGTCCTGCCGCGCTCGGGGCTGGGCGCAAAAAGCGGCATCGTCCTCGGCAACCTGGTCGGCCTGATCGACTCCGACTACCAGGGTCCGCTGATGGTGTCGCTATGGAACCGCGGCCAGGCGCCGTTCACCATCCAGCCGATGGACCGTGTGGCGCAACTCGTCGTCGTGCCCGTGCAGCAGGTGGAGTTCCAGGTCGTCGAGGAGTTCGCCGAGAGCCAGCGCGGCAGCGGCGGCTTCGGCTCGACGGGCCACCGCTAGCCCCGCCGAGGGACTGCGTCAGGCGACGGGCGCCGCCTCTTCCTCGAACTTGAGGAGGAGCTTCTCCGCCTCGCCGATGTCGATCGTCACCTTGCCGCCGTGCTGCAGCTTGCCGAAGAGCAGCTCGTCGGCAAGCGCGCGGCGGATGGTGTCCTGGATGAGCCGCGCCATTGGGCGCGCGCCCATGAGGGGATCGAAACCCTTCTTCGCCAGGTGCTCGCGCAGCGCCTGCGTGAAGCTCGCCTCCACCTTCTTCTCCGCGAGCTGCTCGTCGAGCTGCATCAGGAACTTGTCGACGACGCGCATGATGATGTCGGCGTCGAGCGCGCGGAAGGAGATGATCGCGTCGAGCCGGTTGCGGAACTCCGGCGTGAACATCCGCTTGATCGCCTCCATCTCGTCGCCGGTCTGCTTGTTCTGCGCGAAGCCCATGGTGTTCTTCGCGAGCGACTCGGCGCCGGCGTTGGTGGTCATGATGATCACGACGTTGCGGAAGTCGGCCTTGCGGCCGTTGTTGT
>JBLNDP010000173.1:0-2505 GCA_050261755.1 Clostridia bacterium | reverse complement strand
CACCGAGTCGATCGGGCAGCCGAAGGTCGAGGCCGCGCGCCGGGCGCTCGCGGCGATCAATCCCGAAGTGGCGGTCGTGCCGCTGCAGAAGCGGCTCGGCGCCGAGGATTTGTCCGAGCTGGCAGGCCGCGCCGACATCGTGCTCGACTGCTCCGACAATTTCGCGACGCGGCATGCGCTGAACCGCGCTTGCGTGCAGCAAAAGAAGCCGCTCGTCTCCGGAGCCGCGATCCGCTTCGACGCGCAGCTCATGGTGTTCGATCTCGCGCGCGCCGACTCGCCCTGCTACGCGTGCCTCTTCCCCGAGGACGCGGAGGTCGAGGAAGTGCAGTGCTCCACCATGGGCGTGCTCGCGCCGCTGACCGGCGTCGTCGGCGCGATGCAGGCGGCGGAGGCGATCAAGCTCGTCACCGGCGTCGGCGAATCGCTCGCCGGACGGCTCGTCATCCTCGACGCGAAGAGCGGCGAGTGGCGCAAGATGAAGATCGCCAGGGATCCGTCCTGCGTGGTGTGCGGCAAACCCTGATCGCTTCGAGCTCGCAGTTCGGGCTCCGTCCCCGAATCACGTCCGCGAATCAGGAGACGAGGTACTTGCGCTGGGCGGAGAAGCTTTCGGTCGGCTTCTTGGCGAAGCCGCTCTTGCCGTACTGGTGCATGCAGCCGATCGCGTAGCGGACCATCGCTCCGGCGCGCCCGGCCGCGTCGCCGTCCTCGGCGTGGCGCAGCGACTGCTTGAGCGTCGCCTCGAAGCGGTCGAAGAACTGGTTCATGCGCGCCTGCAGGCGCTCGTGCTCGCCGACCAGCGCGTCGCCGGTCATGACGCGCACCATGCCGGGGTTCTTCTCCGCGAAGGCGAGCAGCATCTCGAGGAGCTTCTCGGCCTGCTTGCGCCCGTCGGCCTCGTCCTCGGCGATCTTGTTGGCGAGCGTGAAGACGGAGCTCTCGATGAACTCGATCAGCCCCTCGTACATCTGCGCCTTGGAGGCGAAGTGGCGGTACAGCGCCGCCTCGGAGACGTCGAGCTTCTCGGCGAGCGCGGCCGTGGTGATCCGTTCCCATTTGGGCGCCTCGAGCATGTGCGCGAGGGCTTTCAAAATCTCGAGCCGGCGTTCGCCTTTGGCGCGGGGCATGGGGAGGGTACGGGGGGTTGCGAAGATTCTACCCAGCCCCTCAGCGAAAAAGCGAGCGCCCGCTACGCGAGACGAAACACGAGGCGCGGAAGCTGCGTGACGGAGGTCACGCGCAGGTCGACGAAAGGCGGCCGGCGCTGCGCCGCGCTCACCCAGACCGTGGACATCCCCAGGCGGTGGGCGGTGCGCAGGTTCTCGGGCATGTCGTCCACGAAGGCGCAGCGATGCGGGTCGAGCTTGTGCTTGCGCAGCAGCACATGGAAGCCGTGCAAGGCGGGCTTGCCGCGAAAGCGCGCGTCCTCGATGGTGTAGACGGCGTCGAAGTAGCGCGCCAAGCCGATGCCGCGCAGGACCTCCTCGACGTAATGGCGCGGCGCGTTGGAGAAGATGAGCTTCGTTCCGCCGAGGCGCTCGAGCGCGTGGCGCAGGGCGTTCTCGTGGATCACCCGGTCGGCGAGCTCCGGGAAGACATGCGTCTCGCGCAGGAACTGGCGGGGGTCGGTGCCATGGTGGCGCATGAGCCCATTCATCGTCGTGCCGTAGCGCGCCCAGAAGTTGCGCCGCATGCTGTCCGCGCCGGCGTCATCGACGCCGAAATGGCGCTTCAGGTAGTCGTTGATCTGCTCGTGCATCGACGGGAAGATCGATGGGCGCGCGTCGTGCAGCGTGTTGTCGAGGTCGAAGATCCAGACTCGCCTCGAGGGCGGCAACCGGGCGATGCGCACGGGTGACGACTGCTACTTCGACTTGATGAGCGTGCCGACGCCTTCGTCGGTCAGGACTTCCAGCAGCAGCGCATGCGGGATGCGCCCGTCGATGATGTGCACGCTCTTCACGCCGTTCCTCGCGGCGTCGAGCGCCGAGCCGATCTTGGGCAGCATGCCGCCGGAGATGACGCCCTTCGCGACGAGGTCGTCGATCTTCTTCGGCGTGAGGTCGGTGAGGAGCTTGCCCTGCTTGTCGAGCACGCCCGGCGTGTTGGTCATCACCACGAGCTTCTCGGCGCGCAGGATCTCGGCAAGCTTGCCGGCGACGAGGTCGGCGTTGATGTTGTAGGTCGTGCCGTCCGCGCCGGTGCCGATGGGCGCCACCACGGGGATGAAGCCCGCCTGCTGCAGCGCGAAGATCACCGCCGGGTCGATCGAGTCGACCTCGCCCACCTGGCCGATGTCGACGTGGCCGTTCTCCTTCGAGGCAATGAGCATCTTGCGCGCGCGGATGAACGCGCCGTCCTGCCCGGTGAGGCCGACCGCCTTGCCGCCCGACTGGTTGACGAGCTCGACCACTTCCTTGTTCACCTGGCCGCCGAGCACCATCTCCACCACGTCCATGGTCTCGCTGTCGGTGACGCGCATGCCCTGGACGAACTCGCCCT
>JBLNDP010000172.1:0-3747 GCA_050261755.1 Clostridia bacterium | reverse complement strand
GATGCCGCAGCAAAGCGAAGGGCGCATGCGCGGCTTCCAGCTCTGGCTCAATCTTCCCGGCAAGGAGAAGATGAAGCCCGCTGCGTATCGGGATATTGCTTCCCGTGAAATCCCCGTCGTGCAAAAAGAGAACGTGAAAATCAAAGTCATTGCCGGTCGCCTGGAGGACATCACCGGTCCCATCGCCGGCGGCAGCACGGACCCGTACTACTGGGACGTCCACCTTGAGGCGAACGCAACGTTCGAAGGCGCGCTGCCCGCGGGGCACAACGCGTTCGTGTACGTCTACGACGGCCAGGCGCGAGTGGGAGAGAAGGGCGCCGAGCTGCCGAACCGCGCGGCCGGCGTGCTGGCAGGCGGCTCTTCGATCAGGATCAGCTCCAAGGCTGGCGCAAGGGTCCTGGTGCTCGCCGGCAAGCCGATCGGCGAGCCGATCGTGCAGTACGGGCCGTTCGTCATGAACAGCCGCGAGGAGATCGAGCAGGCGATCGCCGACTACCAGTCGGGGCGCTTCTCGCGCGAGCGGATCGGCCGCATCGACCTCGCGCGCTGACGTTTCCTTGCCCCTCGCGCGGGGGCGCGGCCGCTAGAATTTCCGGCCGAGATGATGGAGATCCGCTTCGAGGACGAGGAGCCCGGCGAGCGCTCGATCGCCGAGGGGCTGCGCTTCGCGCGGCGCGTGTACCCGGCGCGCATCGTCGGCCTCGCGCTCGGCTTCGTCTGCATCGCGGGGACGCTCTGGGAGCTGGGCGTGCCGGCCTTCGAATGGGCGCTCCTCGCCCTGAGCACGCTCGGCTGGCCGCACCTCGCGTACTGGCTGGCGCGCCGCTCGCGCAACCCGCATCGCCAGGAGCTGCGCAACCTCATGATCGATTCCGCGATCGGCGGCGTCTGGATCCCGGCGATGCATTTCAACGTAGGGCCGAGCCTCATCCTCTTCACCATGCTCGCCATGGACAAGGCCGCGGTCGCCGGCCTCGGCTTCATGGCGCGCTGCATCGGCGCGCAGCTCTTCGCCATGGCGGTGGTGACGCTGCTGATCGGCTTCCAGCCGCCGACGGAGCAGGCCTCGATCTTCGCGCGCACGGCGGCCGTGCCGCTCCTGGTCGTCTATTCGATCATCGTGGGGCTCAACAGCTATCGCCTGGCACGGCGCGTGCGGCAGCAGGCGCAGACGCTCGCCGCGCTCTCCAGCGTGGACGAGCTCTCGGGGCTGCTCACGCAGTCGCACTGGAAGCGCGCGGCGCTCGGCGAGGCGCACCGCTGCCGGCGCCTGGGCACGGGCGCGAGCCTGATGATGATCGACATCGACCGCTTCAAGGCGATCAACGACCAGCACGGCCATCCGGCGGGCGACGAGGTGATCCGCGCCGTGGCGGCGATGATCCGCGACAACCTGCGCGCGCACGACGTGCCGGGCCGCTACGGCGGCGACGAGTTCGCGGTGCTGCTGCCGGGGGCGAGCGAGGCGACCGCGCAGGCGATCGCCGGCCGCCTGCGCGAGCGCATGAACGCCACGACGATCGACGCGGCGCGCGGCATTCACACGACCGTCAGCATCGGCATCGCCGCCTGGCAGCCCTCCGATACGGACGCCGAGTCGTGGATCGACCGCGCCGACCGCGCGCTCTACCGCGCCAAGCAGGGCGGCCGCAACCGCGTCGAGCAGTATTCCGCGCCCGCCGAGGCGCCGCCGGCGTCCTGACGGCTCGCTCGGCGCATCCCCTGCCGAACGGCGCGCAAGGCTCGTATAGTTCTTGCGTCGGGCGCTGCACGACCCATTACGACCGGATGGCGGGACCATGAAGACCTTCTTCGGTGCAATCGCGGTGCTCCTCGCGCTCTGCGCGCCGCTCGCCCAGGCGGAGGACCTCTCCAAGCCGCTGCTCCTCGTGGCGAAGCCCACCTTGCGCGGCCCTTACAGCCACACCGCGCTCCTCGTCATCCCGCTCGGCGACAAGCACATCGGCTTCATCCTCAACCGCGCGACGCAGATGACGATGGCCACCGCGTTCCCGGACCACGTGCCGTCGAAGAAGGTGGTCGACCCGATCTACTTCGGCGGGCCGGAGGCGGCCGACGCGCTCTTCGCGCTGGTGCGGCACGACCCGGGCGAGGCCGGCATCCGCATGTTCGGCGACCTGTACATGACCGGCAACCGGGCGAGCATCGACCGCATCATCGAGCAGACGCCCAACGAGGCGCGCTACTTCGCCGGCTTCGTCGGCTGGATGCCGGAGGAGCTCGCCGCCGAGCTCGCCGCCGGGTTCTGGTACGTCGGCCCGCCGGACGTGAAGGAGGTGTTCCGCAAGGACACTTCGGGGATGTGGGAGGAGCTGGTCGAGCGGCTCGGCAAGGGACAGCCGATGCGCCCCGGCCCGGGCGAGAAGGAAGCGCGCCGCGGCACGCAGCTTGCTGCGCTGGCCCGGTAACCCTGGCCCATCCCGATCCCCAAGGAGGAACCGCATGGAACAACTGCAGAGCAGCACCGACCGCACGATGAACAAGGTCCGCGAGATCCCCGAGCGCGCGGAGGACATCGCCACCGACGCGCGCGCGAAGCTCAACGAGACGATGCAGGCGTGGTCGCGCCGCGCGAGCGACGCCGCCCGCTACACCGACCGCGTGGTGCAGTCCAACCCGTGGAGCTCGGTCGGCGTCGGCTTCGGCATCGGCGTCGTGTTCGGCGCGATCCTCGCGATGGCGATCAACTCGCAGCAGCGGGGCCCCCTTAGCCGGATGATGTAGTCGACGCCGGATGATGTAGTCGACCGCGGCGCGGCGGGATAGGCCGTACAATCCCGCCGATGCCACTGTCGATGTATGAAGCCAGCGTGCCGCGGTTCGCCGCCATGCTGGAGAACCTCGCGGCGATCCTGGACAAGGCGCAGGCGCACTGCGAAGCGCGCAAGATCGATCCGCTCGCCCTCACGGGCTTCCGCTTGTATCCCGACATGTTCCCGTTCAGCCGCCAGGTGCAGATCGCCTGCGACACCGCCAAGGGCGCGGCCGCGCGCCTCGCCGGCGTCGAGGTGCCGAAGCACGAGGACACGGAGCAGACCTTCGCCGAGCTGAAGGCGCGCATCGCCAAGACGCTCGACTTCATCCGCTCCGTCGGCCGCGCGAGCGTCGACGGCTCGGAGGAGCGCGAGGTGGTGATCCGCCTGCGCGGCCAGGACACGAAGTTCCGCGGCGTGCAGTACCTGCAGAACTTCGCCTGGCCCAACTTCTACTTCCACGTCGCCACCGCCTATGTCATCCTCAGGCACAACGGCGTGGAGCTCGGCAAGCGGGATTTCCTCGGCAATCCGCTGGCTTAGCCCCGTTTCCCGGGCTCGATCCTTGCGGGGAGCGGGGGCATGAAGCCCGAGCCGCTCGGAAGCATCTCAGCCTACGTGTCGCCCCTCGACGAAGATCTTGCGCACCGCCTGGACGAGCTCTGGGGACGCTACCCGGCGCTCACCGGCTTCGCCGTGCGCGGCCCGGAGGCGCTGCCGGAGCCGCTGCGCGCCGCGGTGCTGGAGAACGCCCTCGTCGTCGCCGAGGTCGGCGTCGATCCCCTCTGCGGCAGCGAGTACTCCGAAAAAGTGAGCGACGAGATCGCCGTCGCGCTCCTCGAGTTCGTTCGCGATCGCCCGGAGGCGGCGGACCTGCTGCGCGATCGCACCTTCGCGCGCGCAATGCACTAGCGCGCTTCTAACTCGCGGAATACTCCTCGTAGCCCTTGCGGCGCAGCTCGCAGGCCGG
>JBLNDP010000171.1:0-16718 GCA_050261755.1 Clostridia bacterium | reverse complement strand
TCGACTTCGCCCAGGTCATGGAGCGCGTGCAGTCCGTCATCCACGCCATCGAGCCGCACGATTCCATGGAGCGCTATTCGGCGATGGGCGTCGAGTGCCTGCAGGGCGAAGCGAAGATCGTCTCGCCGTGGGAAGTGGAAGTGCGCATGGCCGGCGAGACGCGCAGGCTCACCACCCGGGCGATCGTCATCGCCGCGGGGGCGAGGCCATTCGTGCCGCCGATCCCGGGACTGGAGCAGGTGCAGGTCCTCACCTCCGAGAACCTCTGGGGCCTTCGCGAGCTGCCGCGGCGGCTCGCGGTGCTGGGCGGCGGGCCGATCGGCTGCGAGCTCGCGCAGGCCTTCGCCCGCCTGGGCTCGCACGTGACGCAGGTCGAGATGCTGCCGCGCCTGCTGCCGCGCGAAGACCCGGAAGCCTCGGCGCTCGTGGAGGCGCGCTTCGCGAAGGAGGGCGTCCAGGTGCTGACGGGCCACCGCGCGAAGAAGGTGGAGGCGCTGCCCGACGGGCGCAAGATCCTCCTCTGCGAGCGCGGCGAGCGCGCCACGCAAGTCGAGTTCGACGCGCTGCTCTGCGCGGTCGGTCGCACGCCGAACGTGAGCGGGTACGGGCTCGAGGAGCTGGGCATCGGCCTCGGCGCCGGGAGGACCGTCGAGACCGACGACTATCTGCAGACGCTCTACCCGAACATCTACGCGTGCGGCGACGTCGCCGGGCCCTACCAGTTCACGCATACCGCCGCGCACCAGGCGTGGTACGCGTCGGTCAACGCGCTCTTCGGGTTCGTGCGCCGCTTCCGTGCCGACTACTCCGTGATCCCGTGGGCGACGTTTACAGACCCTGAAGTGGCGCGCGTCGGCTTGAGCGAAAGCGAAGCCAAGGAGAAGGGCGTGGCCCACGAGGCGACGACCTATGGCCTCGAAGACCTCGACCGCGCCATCGCGGACGGGGTGGCGCACGGCTTCGTCAAGGTCCTCACGGCGCCGGGAAGCGACCGCATCCTCGGCGCGACGATCGTCGGCGAGCACGCGGCAGACCTGCTAGCCGAATTCGTCTCGGCCATGAGGCACGGCATCGGCCTGAACAAGGTCCTCGGCACCATCCACATCTACCCGACGCTCGCCGAGGCAAACAAGTACGCGGCCGGCGCGTGGAAGAAGGCGCATGCGCCGCAGGGCGTGCTGAGGCTGCTGGAGCGGGTGCACGCGTGGCGACGCGGCTGATCCTCGCGGCGCTGGCCCTGGCCGCCGCTCTCCCCACCCCCGCCGCCGCGTTCGACCACTCGCACCGCGCCTGGGACGCGCTGCTCCGGCGCCATGTCGTCGTCGCGCCGGACGGCAGGTCTTCGCGCGTCTCCTATGCGGGACTCGCGCTCGACAAGGAGGCCCTCGACGGCTATCTCGACGGCGTGTCGGCGGTGAAGGAGGGCGAGTTCGCCGCATGGACGCGGAACGAGCAGATGGCCTTCCTCCTCAATGCCTATAACGCGTTCACCGCCGCCAAAGTCCTTTCCCGCTACCCCGACCTCCGGTCCATCCGCGACTTCGGCGTCGTCTTCGGCAATCCGTTCCGCGACGAGTTCTTCATGCTCCTCGGCCGCCGGGCGAGCCTGGATTCCATCGAGCACGGCATGCTGCGGCCGCGCTACAAGGAGGCGCGCATCCACTTCGCGCTGAATTGCGCCGCCGTGGGTTGCCCGATGCTGCGCGAGGAGGCCTACGTCGCTTCGCGCCTCGAGCGCCAGCTGGAAGAGCAGCAGGCGCGGTTCCTCTCGGACCGCTCGCGCAATCGCGTGCGCGGCGGGCGGCTCGAGGTCTCGAAGATCTTCGATTGGTACGGCGACGATTTCGCGCCGCTTCCCGGCTACTTCGCCGCTCATGCCGGACTGCTCGGCGCGCTTCCCGAGGAAATCCGGCGGATGAAGATCGATTTTCTCGACTACGACTGGTCGCTGAACGACGCGAAGTGAAGCTCTCCATCGTCATCCCTTGCCTGGACGAGGCGCAGCGCATCGGCCCTGCGCTGGAGGCGCTCGCCCCGCTGCGGGCGCGCGGGCACGAGGTCATCGTCGTCGACGGCGGCAGCTCCGATGGCACGGCGGCGATTGCCCGCGGGCGCTGCGACGCGGTCCTGTCGGCGCCGCGAGGCCGCGCTGCGCAAATGAACGCGGGCGCCGCCGCGGCGACAGGCGACGTCCTGGTGTTTCTGCACGCGGATACGGTCCTGCCCGGTGGCGCGGAAAAGGAGATTCTCCGGGGAATCGAAAATCATTCGTGGGGAAGGTTCGACGTGGACATCGAGGGAAGGCATCCGCTCCTGAAGGTCGTGGCGTTCATGATGAATGCAAGGTCGCGCCTGAGCGGCATCGCCACCGGCGACCAGGCGATCTTCGTCCGGCGGGAGGCGTTCGCCGGCTTCCCGCCCATCGAGCTCATGGAGGACATCGCGTTCAGCGCCGCCATGAAGAAGCGCCGCGGCCCCCCGGCCTGCCTGCGCGCGCGCGTACGCACTTCCGGACGGCGCTGGGAAGCGCGTGGCGTGCTGCGCACGATCCTCCTCATGTGGCGGCTGCGCCTCGCGTTTGCGCTCGGCGCGCCGCCCGAGCGCCTGCGCCGGCTCTACGAGAGCTGACGTTGCGGCGCGGCACGGCGATCCTGGTCTTCGCGCGCGCGCCGTCGCCGGGCCGCGCGAAGACGCGCCTCGCCGCGGCGATCGGCCCGTGGCGCGCCGCGCGGTTGCAGGCGGGGTTGACCCTGCACGCGCTGCGCGTGGCGCTTGCCGCGGCAGTGGGGCCGGTTGAAATCCATGCCGCGCCGCCCGGGCACGCCTTTTTCGCCGCGGCAAGAAGGAAGTTTCCGGTCGAACTCGCCGGGCAGCGCGGACGCGACCTCGGCGAACGGATGGAGCGTGCCCTGGCGCGCGCGCTGCGGCGGCATCGCGCCGCGATCCTGATCGGCACCGACTGCCCGGACCTCGGCGCGGCCGACCTTCGCCGTGCTGCTCGCTGGCTGCGCGGCGCCACCGATGCCGCCGTGGCGCCGGCAGAGGATGGCGGCTATGCGCTCGTCGCGATGCGCAAGCCGCGGGCCGCCGTCTTTGCGCAAATCCCCTGGGGTCATTCCCGTGTCTACGCCGAGACGGCGGCGCGGCTCGACGCGAGCGGGCTGCGCTGGCGCGCGCTGCGCACGGTCTGGGACGTGGACCGGCCGGAGGACCTCGCGCGCCTCGCGAAGAGGCGACCTGCATTCCTACAGCGCCTTACAAGAGCGCAAGTCCGCCGGCCGCGTAGCGCCGCGGCGCGGCGGCGGTGATAAACTGCCGCGCGCCGCAGATAAGCTCAACTTGCAGGCGCCCATCAGAGGCGTGGAGGAGACATGAAAATCAAAAGTCAGAAGGACTTCTGGGCCGGCGTGATGTTCGTCGGATTCGGCTTGTTCTTCCTCGTGTGGGCCGTGACGCATTACCAGATGGGCTCGGCGGTGCGCATGGGCCCGGCGTACTTCCCCGCGGTGCTCGGCGGCCTGCTCGCCTTCCTCGGCGGCCTGGTGCTGGTCGAGGCCTTCGCGTTCAACGCGAAGCCGGAAGACCGCAAGGTGCAGATCTCGCTCAACATCATCGACATGGCGATCGGCGTCGCCGTCTTCGTCGCCTCGGCCTGGATCTGCAAGTGGCTCGGCATCAACAACGACTACGCCATCCTCGCCGCGAGCGCCGTGCTCGTCCTGCTCACCATCCGGTTCCGCCCCGCGGCACGCCCGCTCGTGCTGATCTCGGCGGGATGCGTGGCCTACGGCTACCTGATGAAGCCCCTCGGCCTCGTGCTCTCCACCGCCGCGCTCGTGTACATCAGCGCCTATGGGGGGCACGAGTTCAAGTGGAAGGAGGTGACGATCCTCTTCGTCATCCTGATCCTCTTCTCGGTGCTGGTCTTCGTGAAGGGCCTGACGCTGCCCTTCCCGATGTGGCCCGCGGCGTTCGAATAAGGAGCGCCCCGCCATGGACGTCTTCCACAACCTCATCATCGGCTTCGGCGTAGCGGTCTCGCCGATCAACCTGCTCTACGCCCTCATCGGCGTGCTGCTCGGCACGCTGATCGGCGTGCTGCCGGGCATCGGCCCGGTCGCCACCATCGCCATGCTCCTGCCGATCACGTTCAACCTGGCGCCGGTCTCCGCGCTCATCATGCTCGCGGGCATCTACTACGGCGCCCAGTACGGCGGCTCGACCACCGCCATCCTGGTCAACCTGCCGGGCGAGTCCTCGTCGGTGGTCACCTGTCTCGACGGCTACCAGATGGCGCGGCGCGGCCGCGCCGGGCCGGCGCTCGCCACCGCGGCCATCGGCTCCTTCTTCGCCGGGTGCGTCGCGACGCTGATCGTCGCCCTCGCGGCGCCGCCGCTCGCGGAGGTCGCCCTGAAGTTCGGCCCGGCCGAGTACTTCTCGCTGATGGTGCTGGGCCTCGTCGCCGCGGTCGTGCTGGCGCACGGCTCGCTCGTCAAGGCGATCGCGATGGTCGTGTTCGGCCTGCTGCTCGGCATCATCGGCACCGACGTGAACTCGGGCGTGCTGCGCTTCACGTTCGACATTCCCGAGCTTTCGGACGGCATCGGCTTCGTCGTCGTGGCGATGGGCATGTTCGGCACCGCGGAGATCATCGCCAACCTCGAGCAGGGCGAGGCGCGCGAAATCTTCACCGCCAAGGTGGGCAAGCTGATGCCCTCCAAGGAGGACTGGAAGCGCATGTGGGCGCCCATCATGCGCGGCACGGCGCTCGGCTCGGCGCTGGGCATCCTGCCCGGCGGCGGCGCGCTGCTCGCGTCCTTCGGCGCCTATACGCTGGAGAAGAAGGTCTCCAAGTACAGCCACGAGTTCGGCAAGGGCGCCATCGAGGGCGTCGCGGCGCCGGAGTCCGCGAACAACGCGGGCGCCCAGACGTCCTTCATCCCCATGCTGACGCTCGGCATCCCCGGCAACGCCGTCATGGCCCTCATGATCGGCGCGCTCATGATCCAGGGCATCGCCCCCGGGCCGCAGGTGATGAACGAGAAGCCGGAGCTCTTCTGGGGCCTGATCGCCTCCATGTGGGTGGGCAACGCGATGCTCGTGGTCCTCAACCTGCCGATGATCGGCATGTGGATCAAGCTGCTCTCGGTGCCCTACCGCTACCTCTTCCCGTCCATCCTCGTGTTCATGGCGATCGGCGTGTACAGCCTTTCCAACAACGCCTTCGACGTGCTGATCATGGCGGTGTTCGGCATCCTGGGCTACATCTGCGTCAAGCTCGAGTGCGAGCCAGCGCCGATGATCCTGGGCTTCATCCTGGGGCCCTTGATGGAGGAGAACCTGCGGCGCGCGATGCTGCTCTCGCGCGGCGACCCGACGGTCTTCGTCACGAAGCCCATCAGCGCCGGCTTCATCGTCGCGGCCGTCATCCTGCTCATCATCGTGTCCCTGCCGGCCCTGCGGCAAAAGCGCGAGGAAGTCTTCGTCGAGGACTAGCGGCGGAATGCGTTCCATCGTTCTCGCGGCGCTCCTCGGGAGCGCCGCAGTTTTTTCCGGCACCGCCCAAGCGCAGGCCTGGCCGACGAAGCCCGTCCACCTGGTCATTCCGTACGCGGCCGGCGGGCCGGTGGACGTCTCGGCGCGCCTCGTCGCCGCGAAGCTGCAGCAGGCCCTCGGGCAGCCCGTGGTGGCCGACAACAAGCCCGGCGCCGGCGGCAACATCGGCGCCGACTTCGTGGCGAAGAGCGCGCCGGACGGCTATACGCTCGTCATGGGCGCCATCGCGACGCACGCCATCAACCCGGCGCTCTACCGGCACCTGCCTTACGACCCGATCAAGGACTTCCGGCACGTCGCGCTGGTCGTCCAGGTGCCGAACGTGCTGGTGGTGAACAACGACCTCCCGGCGAAGAACGTGGCGGAATTCATTTCCCTGGTCAGGCGCAATCCGGGGAAGTTCGACTTCGCGTCCGGCTCCACCGGCTCGACCGGCCACCTCGCCGGCGAGCTTTTCAAGCAGATGACCGGGACCTACATGGTCCATATCCCGTACAAGGGCTCGGCGCCGGCGGTGCTCGACCTCGTCGCGGGCCGCGTGCAGCTCATGTTCGACAACCTCGCCAGCGCGCTGCCGAACATCCGCGCCGGCAAGGTGCGGGCGCTGGCCGTGACGACGCTGCACCGCAGCTCCTTCCTGCCCGAGCTGCCGACGCTGGACGAATCGGGCCTCAAGGGCTTCGACATGACGACCTGGTGGGGCGTCATGGCGCCCGCGGGAACTCCCGATCCGATCGTCAATCGCCTGTCCACGGAGATCCTGAAGGCGATCGACCAGCCCGACGTCCGGGACAAGCTGCGCGCCATGGGGTCCGAGAGCCCCACCGTCCGCACGCCCGCGGAATTCACCCGGTTCGTCGAGCGCGAGCTGAAGACCTACGCGCCGCTCGTCAAGCGCTCCGGCGCCACCGCCGACTAGAGGCGCGCTGCCTCAATGCCCTCGTGAGGGGCGGCGCCGGGCCGCGATTTCCTGCCGGATCGTCGCGCAAAGCGTCTCGCGGCGCACCGGCTTCTTGTGGTACGCGTTCGCTCCGGCGGCCATGCAGTCGGCGACCACCTTGTCGTCGGTGACCACCGAGACGACGATCACCGGCGTCGCCTCGTTGGGCGGCCCCGAGCGGATGTCCTTGAGGATGGCGAGCCCTCCGGTGCCCGGCATGAGGAGATCGAGGAGGATCGCGTCGTAGGCGTAGTCGCGGCTCAGCCGCAGCGCCTGCTCGGCGGTGCCGGCGAGCTGCACCTCCGCCTCCAGGTCCATCGAGACGATGCGCGCGAGCAGCAGCCGCGTCGATTCCTCGTCGTCGATGATCAGGATGCGGTGTCGCGCCGGCCGGTCCCCTACCAGTCCTTCACGCATGGCCCCGAGTATAGGACGGGGCCGGTGGGCGCGCCGGTCTTCGATCCGCCGGCCGGCTCCAGGCTCACGGCGAGCATCGGCACATCGGAGAGCACCTGGTCAGCGGAGCCGGCCAGCTGCAGCGTGCCTTCCTTGCCGGGAACGAGCCCCAGGGAGCGTGGCTTGCCGCCTTTCGGCAGCGCCCAGAGCTCGAGGCTCGCATCCGCGACCTGGATCGCCGGATCGAGCGAGCGCACCTGGATGCGCGTGTCCTGCCGCCTGGCGCTGACGAGAAGCACGGCCTTCTGCGTCTTCGGCTCCGACAGGACGGCGACGTAGCCCGCCGTCGCCGGCTTTTGCGGCGGCACGACCACGGCCATGAAGAGCGCCGCCGCCGCGGCGCCGCTCGCGACGAGCGCCACGGCCTTCCAGAAGAAGCCGCGCTCGCGCGCGACCGGGCCCAGCTTCGCCTCGATGCCGCGCCAGACGCGCGCGGGGGGTTGGCGCGGCGCGATCGCCTCCGCCATCGGCCCGAGCCGCGCCTCCCATTCCGCGACGGCGCGCGCGACAGCGCCTTCCTCGCGCATCCAGCGCTCGAAGCGGCTGCGCGCACGCCCGCGCAGCGTGCCGAGCGCGTACTCGGCCGCGAGGCGTTCGGCGAGGTCGGGCTTATCCCTGAGGTCCAAGGCAGTCTTTCAGGCGAAGGAGTCCGCGGCGCACCCACGTCTTCACGGTGCCGAGAGGCTGGCGCAGGTGCTGGGCGAGCTCCGAGTGCGACAGGCCGTCGTAGAAGGCGAGGGCGATGGCCTGCCGTTGGCGCGGCTCCAGCACGCCCAGGCAGCGCACGAGGGCCTGCGCGTCCTTTGCGCGCTCGAGGCTGGCGAGCGGCCCCGGCTCGTCGCTCTCGGCCGCGTCGGTCGCCGCGCCGTCCAGGTCCGGGACCTCCGGCCGCGGGCGGCGCAGCCAGTCCAGGCAGCGGTTGCGCACGATGCTCGTCATCCAGGTCATGGGCGCGGCGAGCGCAGGACGGTACTCCGGAGCATGCGTCCAGATGCTCACGTAGCACTCCTGCAGCACGTCCTGCGCCCAGTCCTCACGCCTCAATATACGTAGCGCGACGCCATACAGTTTCGCGGCGCTCGCCCGGTACAGGCGCTCGAACGCGGCGCGGTCGCGCCGCGCGCAGGCGGCGAGGAGCCCGGCCAGGGCGTCCGTGGAGGCCTGCGGCGGGCGGCTCAGCGCTTCTTCCGCTCGTGACGCCATTGCACGTCCTCGTGGCCGGCCACCCGGTTGAGGGCGCGGGCCGCCACGAACAGCAGGTCCGACAGGCGGTTGACGTATTGCCGCGCCGCCTCGCCGACGGGCTCGGCGCGGCCCAGGGCGACAAGCGCCCGCTCGGCGCGCCGGCAGACCGTGCGGGCGAGGTGCGCCGCCGCGGCAGCGCGCGTGCCGCCCGGCAGGATGAATTCGCGCAGCGGCGGCAGCGCCTCGTTCCACTCCTGGAGCCAGCCGTCGAGCCGCGCAACCTTTTCCGCCTTCAGCAGGGAATGCCCCGGGATGCTGATCTCGCCGCCCAGGTCGAGCAGATCCTGCTGCACGTGCCCGAGCGGGCCGCGCATCCTGGCGGGGAGCTTCTCGGCGAGCAGCACGCCGAGCGCGCTGTTCAATTCGTCGATCTCGCCCAGGGCGACGACACGCGCATGGTCCTTCGCCACCCGGCGGCCGTCGCCGAGCCCCGTCTCGCCGCCATCGCCGGTGCGCGTCGCGATCTTCGTCAGCCGGTGCCCCATGGCGCCGATTATCCCTTCTTGCGCACTTCGCTTTCGAGCAGCCCCTTGGCGAGGGTCGTCGAAATACGCTCGCCGTCGCGGGCCTGCGCCGGATCGGTCAGGACGCGGCCGTCCGCGGCGCGCGTAATGCTGTAGCCGCGGCCAAGGATCGCCTGGGGATCGAGGCCTCCCAGGGCGATCTCGAGCTTGTGGAGCTCGGCGCCAAGGCCTTCGAGGCGCCGCGCCAGGGCGAGCCCGAGGCGGGCCGCGAGGTGGCCGAGCTCCTGCTGCAGTCCCTTCAGGCGGGCGGCGGGGTGCACGAGCCGCCGCGCCATCGCGTCGACCGCCTGCATGGCGTACTGCAGCTGGCGGCGCATGTCGCGCGAGAGGCAACGCGTGCATTCCGCGAGGCGGCCGGCGAGCTCGGCGCGCGCCGGGCTCGCAAGCTCGGCTGCGGCCGTCGGCGTCGGCGCGCGCCGGTCGGCGGCGAAGTCGGCGATGGTGAAATCGGTCTCGTGGCCGATTCCGGTGACGACCGGGATGCGGGAGGCGCGGATGGCGCGCGCGAGGCGCTCCTCGTTGAAGGGCCAGAGGTCCTCGATCGAGCCGCCGCCGCGCACGAGGAGCAGCACTTCGCATTCCGCGCGGTCGTTTGCCTTGGCGAGCATCGCGGCAATCCGTTCTGCGGCGCCTTCCCCCTGGACCGGGACCGGATAGACGAGCACCGGGAGCGCGCGGTTCCGGCGCGCGAGGGTCGTGAGGACGTCGCGCAACGCCGCCGCCTGCAACGATGTCACCACGCCGATGGCGCGAGGAAAGGGCGGCAGCTCGCGCTTCGCGGCCGGGTCGAAGAGCCCTTCGGCTTCGAGCTTCGCCTTGAGCTGCAGGAAGCGCTCATGGAGCTCGCCTTTGCCGGCGACCCGCATTTGCTCGACCGTGAGCTGGAAACGGCCACGCGGCTCGTACAGGCTCACGAGCACGCGTGCCTCCACCCGGTCGCCCTCGCGCAGCGGCCAGTCGACCGCCGCGAAGCGGCTGCGGAACATCACGCAATCGGCCTGCGACTGGCCGTCCTTCAGCGTGAAGTAGCAGTGGCCCGACGCGGCGCGGGTCAGGTTGGACACCTCGCCGCGCACCCAAAGGAGCGGAAAACGGCGCTCCAGCGTGTCGCGCACGCTCCTCAGCAGCTCGGAGACGGTCAGGATGCCGTTGGCCATGGCGGGGCGCACAGTGTGCCTCGTCGCTGCACTACAAGGTCGAGTTTTCGTCGCTTTACGCGCGCGTCAACTTGCATTTTTCCGGCGCTTTGGAGCGATCCGGGCGCCGGACTAATCCACACGCGGCGCTTTTTGGCGCCGCGCGGCGACGGAGGCTCGCACGGAGGCCGATTCTTTTCCATAAGCGGCTGTTTGCAAAACGGAAAAGACTGCTCAAATTTTGATCGCCACCGACTTCGCGAGCCTTCTGCGTAGCACGGCGCCGACTATTCATCGGTCATCCACAAACTTATCCACAGAAATTTGTGGATATCGCGGAAATCACTACAGCGCGTCGATTCTGCTCGGTCGCGCGACTCGCTTTGGTGCGGCGCGGAAAGTGGCGTCGCCGGGCGGTTTGCCTTAAAGTCGCCGCCGGATCTCACAAAAACGACAAGGCATCGCGCGGTGTTCGCAATCATCCAGGCCGCCGGCTGGCCGATCTGGCCCCTCCTTCTGGCCTCCATCATCGCCGTGGCGCTCATCATCGAGCGCGCCGTTTCCCTCCGCGAGCACAAGATCGTTCCGCCCAAGCTCCTGGAGCAGGTGGTCTCCGTCTACCAGCGCCAGGGGGTCAACGGCGAGATCCTCGACAAGCTCGCCAAGGACTCGCCGCTCGGCGCGGTGCTCGCCGCCGGCCTGCGCAACCACAAGAGCTCGCGCTATGTCATGAAGGAGGCGATCGAAGAGGCGGGGAGCGCCGTGTCGCACGACCTGGAGCGCTTCCTGACGACCCTCGGCACGATCGCCACGGCTGCGCCGCTGCTCGGCCTCTTCGGCACGGTGATCGGCATGATCGAGATCTTCGGCTCGCAGGCCCCGGGCGGCACCAACCCGCAGCAGCTCGCCCACGGCATTTCAGTCGCGCTCTACAACACGGCGTTCGGCATCGCGATCTCCATTCCGTCTCTCATCATGCACCGCCACTTCAAGAACAAGGTGGCCACGCTCACGGTGGAGATGGAGCAGCAGGCCTCCAAGCTGGTCGACATCGTGCACGGCGAGCGCATGGACTACGTGCCGGGCCAGCCCCGCGGCTGAGGTGACGCGCGGATGAACTTCCGCCGCGGCAAGGCCGAGGAGCCGCTCGAGATCAACCTCGTGCCGCTCATCGACGTGATGATGGTGATCCTCATCTTCCTGATGATCACCACCACCTACTCGAAGTACACCGAGCTGCAGATCAACCTGCCGACGGCGGACGCCGAGAAGCAGCTCGAGCGGCCGAACGAGATCAGCGTGCTGGTCAACGCGCAGGGCCAGTACGTGATCAATCGCACGCCGACGGCGTTCACCAGCATCGACTCGCTCGCGGACGTGCTGCGGCGCGCTTCGCTCAACCAGAAGGATCCGGTGATCGTCATCAGCGCCGACGCGAACGCGACGCACCAGTCGGTCGTCCGCGTCATGGAGGCGGCGCGCATCGCCGGCCTCTCGCAGATCACCTTCACGACGCAGTCCAACAAGTAGCCGTGGACCCCTGGCATCGCCGCGGCGCCGTCGCCTGGCTGCTGTGGCCGGCCAGCGTCGTGTTCGCTGTTCTGGTCTTCATCCGAAGGTTTCTCTTCCGGACGAGGCTCCTCAAGAGCGCCCATCCGGGAATCCCCGTGATCGTGGTGGGCAACATCACCGTGGGCGGCAGCGGCAAGACGCCGCTCGTGCTCTGGATCGCGGAATTCCTCAGGTCGAAGGGTTTCTCTCCGGCGATCATCTCGCGCGGCTACGGCGGCAAGGAGGGCGCGCCCGTGGCGGCGACGATCGCGTCGGAAGCGGGCGACGTGGGCGACGAGCCCATCGTGCTCTCGCGCCGCAGCGGCTGCCCGGTCTGGGTGGGCGCGGATCGTGTCGCGGTGGCGCGGGCCCTGCGCGAGCAGCACAAGGACGTCGACGTGCTGATCCTGGATGACGGCCTGCAGCACTACCGGATGCGGCGTGATCTGGAGATCGCCGTGCTGGATTCCAGGGGGCTCGGGAACGGCAAATACCTGCCGGCAGGTCCCCTGCGCGAGGGCGCGGCGCGGCTGAAGAGCGTGGATGCGGTCGTGGCGAACGGATTCGCGCATCCCGGGGCCTTCGCGATGAAGCTCGAAGGGGACACGCTGCACCGCCTGGCGGACGCGAACGACCGCCGGCCGGCGAGCGCGTTTGCCGGGCAGTCCATGCATGCGGTCGCGGGCATCGGCAATCCGAACCGGTTCTTCCTGCACCTGCGCGCCCTCGGCATCCGCGCGCTGCCGCATCCGTTCCCGGACCACCATCCCTTCGTGCCGCAGGATCTCGCGTTCGGCGACGCGCTGCCGGTCGTGATGACGGAGAAGGACGCGGTAAAATTGCGCCGTGCCGCGCAGCCGGGCTGGTGGGTCCTCCCGGTGACCGCGCGGCCCGACCCGGCCTTCGGCGAGTGGCTGCTGCGGAGAGCGAATGAGTGGCGTCGACCCCAAGCTGCTTGAGATCCTGGTCTGCCCGCTGTGCAAGGGCAAGCTCGTCTACCGGAAGGAGCGCGGCGAGCTCGTGTGCAAGGCCGACCGGCTTGCCTACCCGGTGAAGGACGGCATCCCGGTCATGCTGGAAGAGGACGCGCGGAAGCTCGCGCCCGAAGAAGAAATCGTTTGAGCGCGCCGGCGCCGTTCACGGCGGTCATTCCCGCGCGCTACGCCTCGAGCCGTTTTCCCGGCAAGCCGCTCGCCGAGATCGCCGGCAAGCCCATGGTCGTGCGCGTCTGCGAGCGCGCCGCGCAGAGCGGCGCGGCCGCCGTCTGCGTCGCGACCGACGACGAGCGCATCGCCGCGGCGGTGCGCGCGGGCGGCTTCCGCGCCCTGATGACCCGCGCGGATCATGCGTCGGGGACCGACCGGCTCGCGGAGGCCGCGGCGCAGCTCGGCTTGAAGGGGGACGACATCGTCGTCAACGTGCAGGGCGACGAGCCGCTGATCCCGCCGGCGCTCGTGCGCCGGGTAGCCGAGCTGCTCGCCGCCCGGCCCGCGGCGAGCGTCGCCACCGCCTGCCACCCGATCCGCGACGACGGCGAGGCGGCCAATCCGAACGTGGTGAAGGTCGTGATGGACGCGGAAGGCTTCGCGCTCTATTTTTCCCGGTCCCGGATACCGTATCCCCGGGAGGGCGGCGCGGGCTGCTACCGGCATGCCGGGCTCTATGCCTACCGCGCCGGCTTCCTGGCGAAGTATTCGACCCTTGAGCCTTGTCAACTCGAGCAGGCCGAGGCGCTGGAACAGTTACGCGTGCTGTGGCACGGTTACCGCATCGCGGTCGTGCTCAGCGAGGCGGACATCCCACCCGGGGTGGATACGCCGCAGGATCTCGAAACGGTGAGAAGGAGGTTTTCGTGAGACTCATCCTTCTGGGCCCGCCAGGGGCCGGCAAGGGCACGCAGGCGAACGTGATCAAGGAGCGCTTCGGCATTCCCCAGATCTCCACCGGCGACATGCTGCGCGCCGCCGTTAAGGCGGGCACGCCGCTCGGCCTGGAGGCGAAGAAGGTGATGGACGCGGGGCGGCTCGTCTCCGACGACATCATCATCGCCCTGGTGAAGGAGCGGCTGAAGCAGCCCGACTGCGCCAAGGGCTACCTCTTCGACGGCTTCCCGCGCACCATCCCGCAGGCCGAGGCGATGAAGGCAGCCGGCGTGCCGATCGATTTCGTCCTCGAGATCGACGTCCCCGACGAAGAGATCATCACGCGCATGGGCGGCCGGCGCGCGCACCTCGCCTCGGGCCGCACCTACCACGTCAAGCTCAACCCGCCGAAGGTCGAGGGCAAGGACGACGTCACCGGCGAGCCCCTCGTGCAGCGCGACGACGACAAGGAAGCCACGGTGCGCCAGCGGCTGCAGGTGTACCGCGCCCAGACGCGGCCGCTCATCGAGTACTACGGCAAATGGGCCGCGACGGGCGACGCGCGGGCGCCCCGCTGCCGCAGGATCGTCGGCAGCGGGAAGGTGGACGAGATCTCCCGGCGCGCCCTCGACGCCTTGCGCTGAGCGCCCGCGCGGGCCGCCCGGCGCGCCGCGGCGCCGCCGGCCTGATAAAATTCGCCGCCTTTTCCGGGGAGACAAAACAATGACCGGTGGACTCGCTTTCGCGCTCGCCTGCGCGGTTCTCGCAATCCTTTACGGCGGGTGGCAGATCACGCGCATCCTGCGCTTGCCCGACGGCAACGAGCGCATGCGCGAGATCGCCGCGGCGGTCCGCGAGGGGGCGGTGGCGTACCTCTGGCGCCAGTACAAGACGATCGCGATCGTCGGCGTCGTCCTGTTCCTGGTCATCGGCTTCGTGCCCGGCCTGGGCTGGACCACGGCCTGGGGTTTCTTCCTCGGCGCGCTGCTCTCCGGCGCCTGCGGCGTGATCGGCATGAACATCTCCGTGCGCGCGAACGTGCGCACCGCGGAAGCCGCGCGCGTCGGCCTCAACGAGGCGCTGCAGGTCGCCTTCAACGGCGGCGCGATCACGGGCCTGCTCGTCGTCGGCCTCGGTCTTCTCGGCGTCGCCGGCTACTTCGGCCTGCTGTACGCGAACGCGCATGACCGCGCGGACCTGAGCCACGTCATCCATCCGCTCATCGGCCTCGGCTTCGGCGCCTCGCTCATCTCGATCTTCGCCCGCCTGTGCGGCGGCATCTTCACCAAGGGCGCGGACGTCGGCGCCGACCTCGTCGGCAAGGTGGAAGCCGGCATTCCGGAGGACGACCCGCGCAACCCGGCGGTGATCGCCGACAACGTCGGCGACAACGTCGGCGACTGCGCCGGCATGGCGGCGGACCTCTTCGAGACCTACGCGGTCACGATCATCGCGACGATGCTCCTCGGCGCGCTGATGGTGCGCACCGCGGACCCGGCCGCGGCGGTCAACCCGCTCATCTATCCGCTGACGATCGGCGGCTTCGCCATCATCGCGTCCATCATCGGCACCTGGTTCGTCAAGGCGAACCCGAGCGACAAGAACGTCATGCCGGCGCTCTACAAGGGCCTCGCCTGGGCCGGCGGCATCGCCCTGCTTGCCTTCTATCCGATCACCGTCATCGTCATGGGCGACGTGGTGAAGTCGACGCCCTTCGACATCGGCGGCACGACGCGCATGATCTCGGTCTGGAACCTGTACGGCACGGCGGTGGTGGGCATGGCGCTCACCGGCTTCCTCGTTTGGATCACCGAGTACTACACCGGCACGCAGTTCAAGCCCGTGCAGCACGTCGCGCAGGCGAGCACCACCGGCCACGCGACCAACATCATCGCCGGCCTCGGCGTATCCATGAAGTCCACGGCCTGGCCGGTTCTCGCGGTGTGCGTCGCCATCGTCGCGGCCTACGCGCTCGCCGGCCTCTACGGCATCGCCATCGCTGCGACCTCGATGCTTTCCATGGCGGGCATCGTCGTCGCGCTGGACGCCTACGGGCCCATCACCGACAACGCCGGCGGCATCGCCGAGATGGCCGACCTGCCGGACTCGGTGCGCGACATCACCGATCCGCTCGACGCGGTGGGCAACACCACCAAGGCGGTGACCAAGGGCTACGCCATCGGCTCGGCGGGCCTCGCGGCGCTCGTGCTCTTCGCCGACTTCACGCACGCGCTGGAGTCGTCGGGCAAGAGCGTGTCGTTCGACCTTTCCAACCACTACGTCATCGTCGGCCTGTTCATCGGCGGCCTCGTGCCCTACCTCTTCGGCGCGATGGCGATGGAGGCGGTGGGTCGCGCCGCCGGCGCCGTCGTGCTGGAAGTGCGCCGGCAGTTCAAGGAGATCGCCGGCATCATGGAAGGCAAGGCGAAGCCCGAATACGGCACGGCGGTCGACCTGCTGACGCGCGCGGCGATCAAGGAAATGATGCTGCCTTCGCTGCTGCCGGTGCTCGTGCCGGTGGTCGTGGGCCTGGGCTTCGGCTGGGCCTTCGGCAGCGCCGCCGGCAGCCAGGCGCTCGGCGGCGTGCTGATGGGCACGATCGTCACCGGCCTCTTCGTCGCCATCTCGATGTGCACGGGCGGCGGCGCGTGGGACAACGCCAAGAAGTACATCGAGGACGGCCACCACGGCGGCAAGGGCTCCGATGCCCACAAGGCGGCGGTGACCGGCGACACGGTCGGCGATCCCTACAAGGACACGGCCGGCCCGGCGGTGAACCCGCTCATCAAGATCATCAACATCGTCGCGCTCCTCGTCGTGCCGCTGATGGTCTGATGGTTTTCAAGAAACACCTTCTCAAAAAGGCGGCTGCGGCCGCCTTTTTGTTTTTCTGGGGCGCTGCGCTTGCGCAAGACGCAAAGAGGCAGCTCGTAGTCGCCGCGCATCCGCTCGCCGCGCAGGCCGGGCTCTCGATCCTGCGCGCGGGTGGCTCGGCGATGGACGCGGCCGTCGCGGTGCAGGCGATGCTCGGTTTGGTCGAGCCGGAATCGTCCGGCATCGGCGGCGGCGCCTTCCTCCTGTACTGGTCGGAGTCCGAGAAGAAGCTCAGGAGCTACGACGGACGCGAGACGGCGCCGGCGACCGCGCGGCCTGATCGCTTCCTTCGCGAAGGCGCGCCGATGCAGCGCGACGAGGCGATCATCGGCGGCCGCTCGGTGGGCGTTCCCGGGGTGCTGCGGATGCTGGAGGCTGCGCACGGCCGCCATGGCAGGCTTCCGTGGGCGGAGCTCTTCGCGCCGGCGATCTTCTCCGCGGAGGAAGGCTTCCAGGCCTCGGCGAGGCTGCGCGGCCAGCTGGAGGAGGCCAGGAGAAAGGATGCGCGGATCGCCGCCGGCAATCCCTACTATGCCGGCGACAAGATCGTGAATCGTGCCTACGGGGCTACGCT
>JBLNDP010000170.1:0-9905 GCA_050261755.1 Clostridia bacterium | reverse complement strand
ATGCGGACGAGGCCCGGCCCGGCGAGGGCCTGCAGGCGCTCGAGCGAGAGCGCGAGGTGGGCGCCGCGCTTGTTCGGCGCGACCGCGTGGATCTCGTCGACGATGACGGCGCGCGTGGTCGAGAGCATCTTTCGGCCCGAAGCGCTGGTGAGCAGGATGTAGAGCGATTCGGGCGTGGTCACGACGATGTGCGGCGCGCGCTTGCGCATGCGCGTGCGCTCGGAGGCGGGCGTGTCGCCGGTGCGCACGAGCGTCGTCACTTCGACGTCCGGCAGCCCCAGCGCTTCGAGCTGCGCGCGGATGCCGGCGAGCGGCGCCTGGAGGTTGCGCTCGACGTCGTTCGCGAGCGCCTTCAACGGCGACACATAGACCACCTGGGTTTCATCCGCCAGCGTTCCGGCGAGGCCCTGCCGCACGAGGCCGTCGATCGCCGCGAGGAATGCGGCGAGCGTCTTTCCCGATCCGGTGGGCGCGGCGACGAGCGTGTTGCGCCCGGCGAGGATGGCCGGCCACGCTTCGACCTGCGCGGGCGTGGGCGCGGCGAATGCGCTGCGGAACCACGCCGCCACGGCGACGTGGAACGGCGACAGTGCATCGCTCAAGCGGGAAAAATCTTCCGCGGTCGTGTGCAAGATTTACAGCGCCTCAAAAAAATCTGTCGGGAAAAACTCCCGCCGCGCCTCCGCGACGGATAATTCGCGACGGGGATTTTCACCAAGAAAACAGAAGGTCTGCATGAACAAGTCAATGTCGTTTCTAGCGGCGCTCGCCTGCGCCACGCTGCCCCTTTGCGCCCTCGCCCAATCCACGGAAGGCAAAACCGCGGCGATGCAGGACAGCAAGCCGGAAGTATGGGTCAACGCGGGGATGCTCTCGTACCACTTCGATCGCGAGAAGCATTATAGGGAGTTCAACTACGGCGTCGGCGCCGAGGCGTTCTTCACGCCCTCGCATGGCGTGATGGTCGGCACCTACAAGAACAGCGAATCGCAGCAGAGCAAATACATCGGCTACCAATTCCGGCCTTGGCACTGGCAGCCCTCCGGGGTCAACGTGCACGCCGGCCTGGCGCTCGCGCTGCTGGACGGCTATCCGAGCATGAACGACAAGGGGGTATTCCTGGCCGGCTTCCCGTTCGTCGCGGTCGAAGGCAAGAAGGTCGGGGCGAACTTCCTGCTGATTCCGAACGTGAAGCACGGCGGCGCCGTGGCGATGCAGCTCAAGCTGAAGGTCTGGTAGCGGCCGGGACGGCCGTCTCCGCGAGCGGTCGCTCCGTCGAAAGCAAGCGCTCCAGCACCGTGGGGTCGACCGGCTTCACCAGGTGATGGTCGAAGCCGGCGCCATGCGAGCGCTGCTTGTCCTCCGGCTGGCCCCAGCCGGTCAGCGCGATGAGCACCATGCCGCGGCCGAATGCCTCGGCGCGGATGCGCCGCGCGGTCTCGTAGCCATTGAGCCGCGGCATGCCGATGTCGAGGAGCGCGAGGTCCGGGCGGAAGCGCTCCGCCTCGGCGATCGCCTGCTGCCCGTCGTAGGCCGTGCGCACCTCGTGGCCGGCAACGCGCAGCATGACCGCGAGGCTGTCCGCGGCGTCTCGATTGTCGTCGGCGATCAGGATGCGCTGCCTCACCGCCGCCGCCGAAGCCGCCTCTGCCCGCCTGGGGGCCGCGGCGCCGCGCACCTCGGCGCGCTCCGGCAGGCGGACGATGAACTCGCTGCCGTGGCCGAGGCCGGCGCTCCTCGCCTGGACGGAGCCGCCGTGCAGCTCCACCAGCCGCTTCACCAGCGTGAGGCCGATGCCGAGGCCGCCTTGCGCCCGCTCGAGCGAGCGCTCGACCTGCGTGAACATCTCGAACACCTTGCGCAGCATGTCGTCCGGGATGCCGATGCCGTCGTCGCGCACCACGATCTCGATGCCGGCATGGCTCCGGCGCGCCGAGAGCTCGATGCTGCCGCCCGCCGGCGTGTATTTGGCGGCGTTGCTGAGCAGGTTGCACAAGACCTGGACCATGCGCGTCGGATCGCAGCGCAGGACGATGGGGTCCGGCGGCAGGGCGAGCGTGAGCTTGTGGCCCGCCTCGTGGATCGCCGGCCCGCAGATCTCCAGGGCGCCGTGCACGAGCGACGAGAGCTCGGCGTCCTCCTGCTTGAGGCCGATGCGGCCGCGGCTCACGCGCGAGAGATCGAGCAGGTCGTCGATCAGGCGGACCATCTGCACGAGCTGCCGCTCCATCAGCGCGCGCGCCCAGGCGACGCCTTCCGGGTCGTGCTCGCTGCGCCGCATCGCCTCGAGGGCGTTGCGCAGCGGCGCAAGGGGATTGCGCAGCTCGTGCGCGAGGATGGCGAGGAACTCGTCCTTGCGGCGGTCGGCCTCGCGCAGGGACTCGGCGATGCGGTGGCTTTCAGCCAGGTAGTCGCGGATCTGGTATTGCCGCCGCCGCGCGCGCAGCGCGGAGCGAACGGCGCTCACCAGCGCCGGCACGCGCACCGGCCGCTCGAGCAGCGTAACGTTGCCGAGCGTTTCCAGCGTGCGCAGCACCACTTCCGAGTCGGCGCCCTGCTCTGTCAGGATGAGCACGGGGAAATCGGACCACGCGGGCTGCCGCCCGATCGCGCCGCGCAGGAGCTCGAGCGCCTCGGTCGTCAGGGCTTCCTCGCTCAGCACCGCGAGCCCGGCACCGGCATGCAGGCTCGCGACCAGCTCGCGGATGTCGCGGCAGATGTCGCCGTCCACGCCGGTTTCCGCCAGGATGGCGCGGCAGATCGCCGCGTCCTTGGCGGTCGGCGCCAGGAGCAGGACGGATTCCTCGCGGACGAGCGCCTTAGCGGCCGGGATAGCGCTCATCGGGGCCCGGCGTATCCCTCATCATCACCGGGACGCCGGTGAACACCCCGTGGTACTTGGACAGGGGCTCGCCCAGGCCAATGCCCTTGCGGCTCAGCGACAGCTCGCGCAGCGTGTCCTCGTGCGCGCCGCTGCGCTTCTTGACCACCGATATCGCCCGGCGCAGCTTGCCCGCGGCCTCGAAGTAGCGGAGCACGACCACCGTGTCGGCGATGTAGCTCGCGTCCACCGGCGTCTGCATGGCGTTGCCGAGCAGGCCCTGCTGCGCGACCACCATGAGCGTGATCACGCCCTGCTGCGCCAGGTAGGTCAGCAGCTCGTGCAGCTGGATGGTGAGGAAGCGCTCCTCGGGCATCGCGTTCAGGTAGCCGTTCAGGCTGTCGATCAGCACGACCCGCACGCCCTCCTTCTCGACGGCGGCGCGGATGCGGTAGATGAACTCGCCGGGCGAAAGCTCGCCGGGATCGATCTGCTGCACCTGGATCTTGCGCGAATCCATGCAGGACTTGAGATCGATCCCAAGCCCTTCCGAGCGCGTGAGGAGCGTGCCTACGCCCTCGTCGAAGGTGAAGATCGCCGACTTCTCGCCCCGCTTCGCCGCCGCGCACAGGAACTGGGCGGCGATCGTCGACTTGCCGCAGCCCGCGGGCCCCATGATGAGCACGCTCGTGCCGCGGTCGATCCCGCCGCCGAGCAGCGCGTCGAGCTGGCCCACGCCGCTGCCGAGGGGGTCGGCCGGGAAGCGGCGATGGTGCTCGGCCGCGACGAGCCGGGGGAACACGTCCAGGCCGCCGGTGCGGATGATGAAGTCGTGGTAGCCGCCGCGGAAGGCGCTGCCGCGCATCTTGAGCACGCGCAGGCGCCGGCGCTCCGCGCCGTATTCCTGGGCGAGGTGCTGCAGCGTGATCACGCCGTGCGCAAGGCTGTGGAGCTGCAGGTCGTTGTCCGCGGCCGTCCGGTCGTCCAGCAGCAGCACGGTGCAGGCGCGGCCGATGAAGAACTGCTTGAGGGCAAGCACCTGCCGGCGATAGCGCAGCGGATGCTGGGCAAGGAGACGCATCTCGGAGAGCGAGTCGAACACCAGCCGCTTCGGCTTCCTGCGATCGACCTCCGCAAGGATCGAGCGGGTCGTGTCGCTCAGCTCCACGTCGGACGGATGGAAGAGCCGGGACTGCGCTTCCGGGTTCAGCGTGTCGTTCGAGGGCAGCAGCTCGTACACATGGATGCCCTCCAGGTTCCAGCCGTGGGACTTGGCGACGCCGAGGAGCTCCTCCTTCGTCTCGCTCAGCGAGACGTACATGCCGGTCTCGCCAAGGCGGCGGCCCTCGAGGAGGAATTGCATGGCGAGCGTCGTCTTGCCCGCGCCCGGGTCGCCCTCCACGAGGTAGATGCGGTCGGCGGTGAACCCGCCGTTCAGGATGTTATCGAGCCCGGCAATCCCCGTTGCGACGGGCTTGGCAGTGGTACTCATGGCGCGCGTGGTTCTGTTTTTCTGCGCGGCATTTAACAATGCGCCGCGCGGAGCGCCTAGCCGTCCGACCTGTGATTGTCTTGTCGCTGCGTTGCTACAAGAGCGCTCAGCGCGCCGAGCGTTCCTTCAGGCACGCCACGATGCGTTCCGCGATGCCTGCAAGCGGCAGCACCTTGTCCACCCCGCCCGCCTCGATGGCGGTCTTCGGCATGCCGAACACCACGCAGCTCGCCTCGTCCTGGGCGATCGTGTGGCCGCCGGCCTGTCGCAGGCGCTTCATTCCGGCGGCGCCGTCGTTGCCCATCCCGGTGAGGATCGCCGCGATGGCGCCGTCGCGCGCGGCCTCGGCCACCGAATCAAAGAGGACGTCGACCGACGGCCGGTGACGGTTGACCGGCTCGCCCTGGCCGACGCGCGACTCAAACCGCTTCCCCGTGCGGCGCACGGAAAGGTGCCAGTTGCCCGGGGCGACGTATGCGTGCCCCGGCTCGAGGCGCTCGCCGTCCGCCGCCTCGCTAACCGCCAGGCCGCACTGCTCGTCGAGCCGCTTGGCGAACATGCGCGTGAACATCTCGGGCATATGCTGCGCGATCACGACGGGCGGGCAGCGGCGCGGCAGCCGCGCCAGGATGTCGCGGATGGCTTCCGTTCCGCCGGTGGAGGCGCCGATGGCGATGAGGCGGCCCTCGAGCGCAGCGTCGTCCGCCGGGCCCTCGAGCGTACCGGCGCTGCGGGGCGCAGCCGGGTCGCGGGAGGCGACGTCGGCGCGCGCCGCGGCGCGGATGCTTTCGGCGATCTGCGCACCGAATTCGGCGAGCCCCTGCCCGTCCACGCCGCCCTTCGGCTTGGCGATGACGTCCACGGCGCCGAGCTCGAGCGCGCGCAGCGAAGCCTCGGCGTCGCGCTCGGTCATGGAGGACACCATGACGACCGGCATGGGATGCAGGCGCATCAGCCGCTCGAGGAAGGTCAGGCCGTCCATGCGCGGCATCTCGACGTCGAGCGTCATGACGTCCGGCTTGAGCGACTTGACGAGCTCGCGCGCCTCGTACGGATTGGCGGCGATGCCGGCCACCTCCAGGCCTTCGCCGCGCCGGATCATGTCGGCCAGCAGCCGCTGCATGACCGGCGAGTCCTCGACGATGAGAACGCGCGTGGCCATCGCTACTTGAAGAGATCGGCGGCGCCCGGGCGCACGGACAGGCGCTCCAGCCGCCGCGCGTAGTCGCGCTCGCGCTGCACGATCGTGTCGTTCCGGAGCGTCTTCAGCCGCTTGAGGAGCACGCGCCCGGTCTGCGCGAAGAAATAGATCTTGCACGGCTCGTCGTGGCCGAGGTCCTCGGCCAGGACGCGGATCGATTCGCGGCGCAGGTAGTCGAGGGCGAACTTGGCGTTGCGCTCGCCGATGTCCGACATGCCGGGCAGCACGCGCGCGGCGCCGAAGAGCTTCGCCTCCAGGCGCTCGCGCTTCGCCCCGAGGGCGAAGAGCTGGTTGATCAGCACTTCCATCGCGTAGGCGCCGTAGCGCGCCGATGCGGAGAGCGGCCCTTCGGCATCGCGGTCCGGGAGCATGAAATGGTTCATGCCGCCCACCTTCGCGACCGGATCGCGCATGCAGGCGGAGACGCACGAGCCCAGCACGGTGACGATCACCATGTCGCGCTGCGTGATGTAGTACTCGCCGGGGCCGATCTTGGCCGCGTCGATGTCGAAGTGCCGGTCGCGATAGACGACCGGCTTGGCGGCGGAGGCGGAGTCCTGGGCGGCCATGTCAGCGCCCGAGGGGCCGGTAGACCGTCTTGCCGACGGCCTTGAAGAGGTCCCCGGCCTGCAGGAAGCTCTCGGAGTGGCCGGCGAAGAGCAGGCCGTCGGGCGCGAGCACCCCGGCAATGCGGCGCAGGACCTGGTGCTGCGTCGGCTTGTCGAAGTAGATCATGACGTTGCGGCAGAACACGGCATCGAACGGGCCTTTCAGGTCCCAGGCCGCGCCGGTGAGGTTGAGCTGGCGGAATTCCACCAGGCGCGCAAGCTCCGGGCGCACCCGTGCGAACCCCTCCTTCGAGCCCGTGCCGCGCAGGAAGTAGCGCTTGAGCCGCTCCGGGCTCACCGGCTCGACCTTCTCCATCGGATAGACGCCGCGGCGCGCCGTCTCCAGAACGCCGGTATCGATGTCGGTGCCGAGGATCGCCACCGGCGGCTGCAGCGTGCCGAACGCCTCGCACAGCGCGATGGCGATCGAGTAAGGCTCTTCGCCGGTGGACGCGGCGGCGCTCCACACGCGGATCGGCGAGCGGCCGAGCGCCTTGGCATGCTCGACGAGCACGGGGAAGTGGTACTCCTCCCGGAAGAAGTGGCTGAGGTTCGTCGTGAGGGCGTTCACGAACTGCTGCCACTCGGGGTGGTCGGCTTCGTCGAGCAGGCGCAGGTAGTCGCCGAAGCTCGGCAGCTTGAGCGCGCGCACCCGCTTCACGAGCCGGTTGTAGACCATGTTCTGCTTCGACTCGTTCAGCGAGATGCCGACGCGGGCGAGGATCAGGCGGCGCGCCCGCTCGAAATCGGCCGCCGT
Source organism: Clostridia bacterium (assembly GCA_050261755.1). Classification (GTDB taxonomy): domain Bacteria; phylum Pseudomonadota; class Gammaproteobacteria; order Burkholderiales; family SG8-39; genus SCGC-AG-212-J23. The sequence continues at coordinate 3,026 of JBLNDP010000170.1, read as the reverse complement.
ATACGGGAACTCGCGCGCGAGGAAGCCCTCGCCGTCGCCGAGCGCTCGGCCGGCGGTGCTCAGCGCCATCGCGGCGTCATTCCGTGGCCGCCGCCTCGTCCATGATGGCCATGTCGCGGCTCGACATGAGCTTCTCGATGTCGATGATGATCATCATCTGGCCGCCGACGGCGGCGAGGCCCTGCAGGTATTGCGTGTCGAGCGCGCCGGCGAGCTCCGGCGGCGGCTTGATGTCCGAAGCCGGCACCGCAAGCACGTCGGAGACGCCGTCCACGACCACGCCGATCGTTCGCTTGGCGACGTTGAGCACGATCACGACGGTCTGCGTGTCGTAGCGCTGCTCGGCCAGGCCGAATTTCACCCGCAGGTCGACGATGGGCACGATGTTGCCGCGAAGGTTGATGACGCCCTTGATGAAGGCCGGCGTGTTGGCGATGCGCGTCGGCGCCTCGTAGGTGCGGATCTCCTGCACCTTCAGGATGTCGATGCAGTACTGCGCATCGCCGAGCACGAAACTCAGGTATTCGCGCCCGGCCTGCGCGGCTTCCGCGCCCGCGGTGCCGGCTGCCGGTGCGCCTGTCTGGATGGTCTGCATGGTCGCTCCGTTCAGAATTCCTTCCATTCGTCCTCCGCGCCCACCGGCTCGGGCGCGGGCTTGCGCTTGGGCAACGGCTTGGGCTCGGCGCGCGGCAGCGGCTTCTGGGCAGCCGGGGCCGGCGCGGCCGCGGGCTTGTCCGCCGGCTTCGCGGCCGGCGCAGGCGCCGCCGTCGCGCGCGGCGCCTCGGGGAGCCTGAATCCCGCCACGACGTCGCGCATGCGGTCGGCCTGCTCCTGGAACGCGAGCGAGCTCGCCGAGGCCTGCTCGACCAGCGCCGCGTTCTGCTGCGTCATGCTCTCGAGCTGCATGATCGCCTTGTTGATCTCGCCCACGCCGGCGCTCTGCTCGGAGGAGGCGACGGCGATCTCGCCGATGATCTCGTTCACCTGCTGGGCGCTCACGACGATGTCGTCGATCACCTTGCCGGCGCCGGAGGCCTGCTTGCCGCCCTCGCGGATCTGGCCGATCGACTGCTCGATGAGCGACTTGATCTCCTTCGCCGCCTCGGCGCTGCGCTGCGCGAGCGCCCTCACCTCGCCGGCGACGACGGCGAAGCCGCGCCCCTGCTCGCCCGCGCGCGCCGCCTCCACGGCGGCGTTCAGCGCGAGGATGTTCGTCTGGAAGGCGATTCCCTCGATGACGCCGATGATGTCGGCCATGCGCTTCGAGCTCTGGTCGATCTTGCCCATGCTCTCCACCACGCCGTGCACCGCCTTGGCGCCGTTTCGCGCCACGGTCTCGGCGTTCTGCGCCAGGCTCGAGGCGAGCTTGCAGTTCTCGGCGTTCTTCTGCACCGTGCCGGCGAGCTCCTCCATGCCGGAGGCGGTCTCTTCCAGGGTGGACGCCTGCTGCTCGGTGCGCTGGGAGAGGTTCGAGTTGCCGGCCGCCACCTCGTTCGCCGATAGCGCAACCGATTGCGCGCTCGCGCGCACGCTGGTGACGATCCGCCCGAGGTTGCCGTTGACCTCCTCGAGCGCGCGCATCATCGCGCCATAGTGTCCGCCCATCTTCGTGCCGATTTTGGTCGTCAAGTCACCGGTGGCGACGCGGCGGATCGCGTCGATAAGCTCGAGCCAACCGGAATCGGCCTGGAGGTAGAACGCCACCACGGCATAGAGCGCCACCGCGAGCGTGACGCCCGCAAGCCACACGGTCTGCTGCGCCAGCGCGTCGCGCGCGTCGTATACGACGATCGCGAGCGGCAAGACGAAGAGCGCGCTGATGAGCGGCATCTTCTGCGCCGTCGACAGCCGGCGCATCAGCGCGATACCGGGTCCGAAGAGCCATTTCATGTTGCCATCCCCCTTTGTTCTTCGCGCTGCGGCGCCTGCGCCGAGCGCACCAGGCTCGGGACGTCCAGGATGAGCACCACGCGGCCCTCACCGAGGATCGTCGCGCCCGCCACGCAGGGCACCTTGCGGTAGTTCGCCTCCAGCGTCTTGATCACCACCTGTTCCTGCCCGAGCAGCGCGTCGACGAGGAGCGCGATGCGGGCGCCGTCGGCCTCAAGCACCACGGCGATGCCTTCCTGAGGGCCCAACGCCGGGGTGCCGAAGAGGCGACCCAGCGGCACCAGCGGCAGGTACTCGCCGCGCAGCTCGAGCACGTGGCCCTGCTGGGCGATGGCGCGCACCGACGCCGCACCCGGCCGGATGCACTCCACAATCGACGCGAGCGGCAGGATGTAGGTTTCCTCAGCGACGCCGACGCGCATGCCGTCGACGATGGCGAGCGTGAGCGGCAGCCGGATCACGAAGCGGGTGCCGCGCCCCAGCTCCGAGACGACCTTGATGCTGCCGTTCAGCGACTGCACGTTCTTGCGAACGACGTCGAGGCCTACGCCCCGGCCGGAAAGTTCGTTCAGCTTCTCCGCGGTGGAGAAGCCGGGCGAGAAGATGAGCTCCTGCACCGCCTCGTCGGACAGGCTTTCCTGGGCGGAGACGAGCCCCTGCTCGAGCGCCTTCGCGCGCACGCGCTCGCGGTTGATGCCGCGCCCGTCGTCGGAGACCACGATCTCGATGTTGCCGCCGCGGTGCTCGGCGTGCAGGGACAGCGTCGCCGTCTCGAGCTTGCCGGCGGCCACGCGCTCGGCTGGCGGCTCGATGCCGTGGTCGAGGGCGTTGCGTACCAGGTGGGTGAGCGGGTCGACCAGCTTCTCGATCACCGTGCTGTCGAGCTCGCTCGCTTCGCCCGAGACGCGCAGCTGCACCAGCTTGCCGCTCGCCTGGCAAAGATCGCGGACCAGCCGCGGAAAGCGGCCGAAAGCGAAGCTCATCGGCTGCATGCGGATGGACATGACGCTGTCCTGCAGCTCCCGGGCGTGGTGCTCGAGCTCCTGCAGGGCGTCCTCGAGGCGCTCGCCGGCATCGCCCTCGATGCGCGAGAGGATCTCCTTGAGGATGGTCTTGGTGATCACGAGCTCGCCCAC